>NZ_JACHJT010000002.1:645128-967692 GCF_014203805.1 Lipingzhangella halophila
TCGGGGGCGGTAACCTGCACACGGCGCCGGGTGCACGGTGCGCATCCGGGCACCGACACGACGGAGGGGACCGCCCAGTGATCCGGCTCGTGCTCGCCGACGACGAGCCCGCCATCCGCGCGGGCGTCCGCGCGATCCTCACCAGTGACCCGGAGATCGAGGTCGTCGCCGAGGCGGCGGACGGCCGGGAGGCGGTCGAGACGGTGCGCCGGTACCGGCCCGACGTCGCACTGCTGGACATCGGCATGCCGCGGCTCGACGGGCTTGCGGCCGCGGCCGAGCTGCGGCGGGCCGTGCCGGACACCGCTGTCGTCATCCTGACCGTGTTCGGCCACGACGCCTACATCGCGCGGGCCCTGGCCGACGGCGCGAGCGGCTTCCTGCTCAAGTCGGGCGACCCCCGCGAGCTGACCGCTGCCGTGCACGCGGTGCGGGGCGGCGCCGCCTACCTGTCACCCGCGGTCGCCCACCGGGTCATCACCGAGCTGCGCGACGACGGCATGGGCCGGAGGGCGGCGGCCCGCGAGCGGGCCGGCCGGCTCACCGACCGCGAGCGCGAGGTGCTGGCCCTGCTCGGCACCGGCCAGTCCAACACCCAGATCGCCCGCGCCCTCCACCTGGTCGAGGGCACCGTCAAGGGGCACGTCAGCGCCATCCTGGAGCACCTGGGCGCCGCCAACCGGGTCGAGGCCGCCATCGTCGCCTACGAGGCCGGCCTGGTGGAGGGCGCGTCGTAACCCGGCCTTCCACTACCCCGATGGTTCGCGGATCGGGTCGCACACAAGAAGACAGGAGCAGCGCGAGAATGCCCTAACCTGTGCGCGTGCTCGATGAGACGCGGGCGCCTTCGCGCCGCCGCACCCTGGCCCTCACCCTCCTCGCCACCGGCCTCAGTCTGATCGCGGGCGCCGCGCTCTGGCTGTTCCTGACCGGTGAGGCCGATATCCGGTACTCCGCGGATCACGACGAGACCGTCCCCATGTGGACCCGTTGGGTACCGCCTCTGGTCGGCATCCTGCTCATCCGGTTGATCCCGCCGACCCGTTACGCGGGCACACGGGAACTTCTCGCCGGGCAGACGACCAGGCGGCGCGTTCCCTACACGGAAGCGCTCGTCCTCGCGGGGCTGGCCGTCCTCTTCGCCGCGGCGCTGCGCGGGCTCGGCGGGGGAGAGCCCGCGCACACGCTACTGAAGTTGTCGCTTCTCCTGGCCGCGCCCCTGGTGCTGTTCTGGTGGCTGCGCCGGTCCGGGACGGCATGGGCCGCGGGAGAGCAAAGGCCAGAGCCCTGGAACCGGTGGGCGCCGGCGATCCCCGTCATCGCCTGGTTCGCGCTCAGCTACACCGGGCCTTTCGCCATGCCGTACAGCGACTACGCCTCCACAGTGGACGTGCCGACGCTGCTGGTGACCATCATCGTCGTCTTCCTCGTCAACAGCCTCCTCGAAGAGGTGTTCTACCGGCGGTGGCTGCAGACCCGGTGGGAGGCCGTTCTCGGCGCCTGGCCCGCCATCGTGCTCACTTCGCTGCTCTGGGCCTCCTGGCACGTGGGCATCCAGGGAGGAGGCGACCTCTCCGTGGATCTCGCGTCCACATTCGTCAACCAGGGGGTCACAGGGCTCTTCCTCGGCTACCTGTGGAGCAGGTACCGCAGGATGTGGCCCCTCCTCGTCGTGCACGGCCTGATCAACTCGGCGGCGATCCTCCTCGGCCTCCTGTGACACCGGGTCGGCCGCGATGCCGCGGATCCGGGCCGCGGCCTGGTGCACCGGTCCCGCCGGCTGCTACCGGGCCGCGGCCGCGCAGCGGTCGCCAATAGCCAGTAGAGCCTCGCGCAGCTCGGGCGGGTCGAGGACAGTGAAGGGGACATCGAGGCTGAGGAGGAAGACGGCGAGGTCGTGCAGCGCCGGTCCGCCGGTCTCCAGCACCCCGTCCTGGTGGAGCAGGCCGGCGGCCGGGGGCAGCAGCTCTCCGAGCCGCTCCAGTGGGGCGTGCAGGCGCACCCGGGCCTGGTGTTTCCAGGCCCGGGAACCAGCGCCGCGCACGACGTGCGTGCCGGCGTCCCGCGGAGGGTCGCGCGGGGCGAACCGGGGGCCGTTGGGGGTGCGCAGGCCGATGCGGTCGACGCGGAAGGTGCGCCAGTCGGCGCGGGCGGTGTCCCAAGCCAGCAAGTACCAGCGGTGCCCGGTGTGGACGAGCCGGTGCGGTTCGACGGTTCGGGCACTGGCCGCTCCGTCGTGCGAGCGGTAGTCGAAGCGCAGCCGCTCGTGGTCGCGCACGGCCGCGGCGATCGCGGTGAGCGTCCCCGAGGCGACCATGGGACCGCGTCCGGTGACCGAGACCGTGGCCGTCCGCAGTGCCTCGATCCGGTGGCGCAGTCGCGGCGGCAGCATCTGCTGGAGTTTGGCGATCGCGCGTAGTGCGGACTCCTCGATGCCCGTCACTGTGCCGCTCGCGGCGGCGTGCAGGCCGAGAGCCACCGCGACCGCCTCCTCGTCGTCGAGGAGCAGCGGCGGCATGGCCGTGCCGGCTCCGAGCCGGTAGCCGCCCGCGGCGCCGGGAGTCGCGTGGATCCGGTAGCCGAGGTCGCGCAGCCGCTCGATGTCGTTGCGGACTGTTCTGGTGGTCACGGACAGCCGCGCGGCGAGTTCGGCCCCCGACCAGTCGGGGCGTGCCTGGAGCAGGGACAGCAGACGGAGCAGCCGCACCGAGGTTTCCCACATTCTTCGAGTCTGCCAGCCATCGCGGAAAGGAAGGTTCCGCAATACCCCCTAGCTTTCTGCGCAACGCACCGGCCGCACGGGCCGGGACCGCGGAAACCGAGAGGATGGCGGGTCATGCTGCGCGGATTCAGCACCATCAGCTACTGGGCGGCCGACATCGAGGCGGCGAAGAGGTGGTACACCGAGCTGCTGGGCATCGCGCCGTACTTCGAGCGCTCGGGGCCGGACGGGCGGCTCGCCTATGTCGAGTTCCGCGTCGGGGACTACCAGGACGAGCTCGGCCTGATCGACCGGAGCTACGCGCCAGAGGGCGCGGCGGCCGATCCCGGCGGCGTGGTCATGCACTGGCACGTCGACGACGTGCGGGCCACCCTCGACCGGCTGCTGTCCATGGGGGCCGAGCCGTACCAGGAGCTGACCCAGCGCGAGGCGGGGTTCGTCACCGCGTCCGTGGTCGACCCGTTCGGCAACGTCCTCGGCCTCATGTACAGCCCGCACTATCTGGAGGTTCTGGGGGCGGCAGGGGAGGCGTGATCCGCGGCGGGACGCGGCCGCCACCGGCGAGTCCCGGTGGCGGCCGCGCGGTCACTCTGGACGCCAGCACCCCTCGGGAGTCGCGTGGCGCCATTGAACCGGGCTTCCCGAGGTCAGAGAGTGTCTGGTGGTGGCAGAGTTAGGCTATGAACCACTCTTAGCTGACCCGACCTCTTTCGGAAAGACGAGCAGCCGTGGCCGATTCCTTTGTTCATCTGCATGTGCACACCGAGTACTCGATGTTGGACGGCGCCGCGAAACTGCAGCCGCTGTTCGGTGAGGCGGCGCGGCAGGGCATGCCCGCGGTGGCGATGACCGACCACGGGAACATGTTCGGTGCCTACGAGTTCTGGCAGCAGTCCCAGGGCAGCGGGGTCAAGCCGATCATCGGTATCGAGGCGTACGTGGCACCGGAGTCGCGGTTCCACAAGCAGCGGGTGCGATGGGGGCGCGGGAACTCCGACGAGAACTCCGAAGGCGGCAAGGACATCTCCGGCGGCGGCCGCTACCTGCACCTGACGATGTGGGCGCGCAACGCCACCGGGCTGCGCAACCTGTTCCGCATGTCCTCACTCGCCTCGATCGAGGGGTACTACGGCAAGCCCCGCATGGACCTGGAGCTGATGAGCCAGTACTCCGACGGGGTGATCGTCTCGACCGGGTGCCCGTCGGGCGGGGTCCAGACCCGGTTGCGGTTGGGGCAGGAGAAGGAGGCTATCGAGTACGCCTCCACCCTCAAGGACATCTTCGGCCCCGACTCCGTGTTCCTGGAGCTCATGGACCACGGCATCGACATCGAACGGGATGTCCGCCAGGGGCTGCTCAAGGTCGGCAAGGAGCTCGGGCTGCCCCCGCTGGTCACCAACGACTCGCACTACGTCACGCAGGACCAGTCGCAGGCCCACGACGCGCTGCTGGCCGTGGGCGTCGGCAAGAACCTCGAAGACCCCAGCCGGTTCCGGTTCAACGGCGACGGCTACTACATCAAGTCCCCCGACGAGATGCGGGGACTGGTGAACCTGGACGAGTGGGCCGAGGGGTGCAAGAACACCCTGATGCTCGCCGAGCAGATCGAGGACAACGCCTACGACGAGGTGTTCGCGCACCGCGACCTGATGCCCCGTTTCCCGGTGCCCGAAGGCCAGAGCCAGGCGTCGACGCTGCGTTCCGAGATCGAGCGGCTGATCCCCACCCGCTACCCCGATGGGCCCAGCGACGACGTCCGCGAGCGCATCGACCACGAACTCAACATCATCAACGAGATGGGCTTCCCGGCCTACTTCCTCGTGGTCTCGGACATCTGCCAGTACGCCCGCAACAACAGCATCGCGCTCGGCCCGGGGCGCGGGTCGGCGGCCGGCTCGATGGTGGCCTATGTTCTGGGCATCACCGACCTCGACCCGATCCAGCACGGGCTGCTGTTCGAACGGTTCCTCAACCCGGAACGCGTCACCATGCCCGACATCGACCTCGACTTCGACGAGCGTCGGCGCGGGGAAATGATCGACTACGTCACCGACCTGTACGGCGAGGAGCGGGTCGCCCAGATCCTGACCTTCGGCACGATCAAGGCCAAGGCCGCGGTCAAGGACGCCACCCGCATCCACGGTTTCCCCTACTCGCTGGGCGACCAGATCACCAAGGCGTTCCCGCCGGCGGTCAGCGGCAAGGAGATCCCGCTGGAGGCCGTGGAGGACGAAAACCACGAGCGCTACGCCGAAGCGGTGGAACTGCGCACCCTGATGGAGAAGGACCCCCAGGTCAAGAAGGTGTTGGAGACCGGTCGGGGCATCGAGGGGCTCACCCGCGGCACCGGGGTGCACGCCGCTGGGGTGATCCTCTCGGCCGAGCCACTGCTGGACGTGGTTCCGGTGCACAAGCGCGACACCGACGGCGCCATCATCACGGGCTTCCCATTCCCCGAGTGCGAGGAAATGGGCCTGCTGAAGATGGACTTCCTGGGGCTGCGCAACCTCACGATCATCGATGACGCGATCCAGAACGTGAAGTCCAACGAGGGCATCGACATCGACTGGTCGAACATCGGCTTCGATGACGCCAAGACCTACGAGCTACTGTCGCGCGGCGACACCCTGGGTGTCTTCCAGCTTGATGGAACCGCGATGCGCACGCTGCTGCGGCGGATGCACCCCAAACAGTTCTCCGACATCGTCGCCGTGAACGCGCTGTACCGGCCGGGCCCCATGGCCGCCAACGCGCACAACGACTACGCCGACCGCAGCAACGGCCGCCAGGAGGTCACTCCGCTCTCCACCGAGCTGCACGACGCGCTCGACCCGATCCTCTCGGAGACCTACCACCTGCTGGTCTACCAAGAGCAGATCATGGCGATCGCCCAGCAGCTGGCCGGCTACAGCCTGGGCGGGGCGGATCTGATGCGCCGCGCGATGGGCAAGAAGAAGAAGGAAGCGCTGGAGAAGGAGTACTCCAAGTTCCAGGCCGGGATGCTGGAGCGCGGGTTCAGCCAGGAGGCCATCAACACCCTGTGGGAGGTCATGCTCCCCTTCTCCGGCTACGCCTTCAACAAGTCGCACGCCGCCGGCTACGCCATCCTGAGCTTCCGCACCGCCTACCTCAAGGCGAACCACCCCGCGTCCTTCATGGCGGCGCTGCTCACCTCGGTCAGCGGCGACAAGGACAAGATGGCGGTGTACCTGGCCGAGTGCCGCAAGATGGGGATCCGCGTTCTGCCTCCCGACGTCAACGACTCGGGATTGCGGTTCTCCGCGGTCGGCTCCGACATCCGGTTCGGCCTTGGGGCGGTGCGCAACGTCGGCGGCAACGTGGTCGAGTCCATCATGCGCACGCGCCAGGAGAAGGGCGCGTTCACGTCCTTCGTGGACTTCCTGTCCAAGATCGAGCTGACCGCGTGCAATAAGCGCGTCGTCGAGTCGCTGATCAAGGCCGGCGGGTTCGACTCGCTGGGCCACCCGCGCAAGGACCTGTGCGACCACCACGATCACGCCGTCGACGCCGTGATCAGCGCCAAGAAACAGGAAGCCATGGGCCAGTTCGACCTGTTCGGCGGCGCGGGCGAGGCGGAGCCGGCCGCGCCGCTCGGCCTCAACATCACCTGGACCGACACCGAGTGGGACCGCAAGCAGAAGCTGGCACTGGAGCGCGAGATGCTCGGGCTCTACGTCTCCAGCCACCCGCTGGCCGGTGCGGAGCGGATCCTCACCCGCTCCCGCGACGCGACGATCCTGGAGATCAACTCCGGCGAGCGGCGCGACCGCTCCGAGGTGCAGATCGCCGGGCTCATCTCGGCCGTGGAGAAGCGGATCAGCAAGCAGTCCGGAAACCCGTGGGCGAAGGTCACCGTCGAGGACATGGACGCCTCCATCGACACCCTGTTCTTCGCCGAGTCCTACACCCTCTACGCCGACGTCCTCACCGAGGACACAGCGGTGTCGATCAAGGGCCGGGTGAAGGAGCGCGAGGGCGAGTACTCCATCCAGGCCATGGAGCTGACCCTGCTGGACATCAGCCACGTCTCCGAGGGCCCGCCGCCCATGCTGCTGAGCGTGCCCGAGAAGCGGCTGACCCGGGACCTGGTGCACGACCTCAAGCAGGTGCTGCGGAGCCACCGCGGGGAGACCCCGCTCACGATCCGGGTGAACAACCCGGTCAAGTCCCGCGTCTACGAGGTTCCCGACTACCCCGTCCAGGTGGGTCCCGAGCTCGCCGGCGAGATCAAGTCGCTCCTCGGAGCCGAGGCCATCACGTACTGACCCGTTCCCCATGCCCCGCGGAACCGACCAGTAGTACTTCATTGGGTGCCCGTGTGGGCTGTGCGCCGATTTCGGGCCGCGTTCCTCCCGGCGCGAAGCGCCCGGACTCGGCGCACACCTCGCGAAGTACCGCAGTCGCGCCCGAAAGCTCTCGGTCCGGTCGAAACCCGGTCACATCCACGCCGGATGATCCGTCGTGGTGGGAGAACCCCGGATCGAAGGGAATCGACGATGAACGAGGACCAGTGGCTGGCGGGACACTTCGAGGAGAACCGGCCGCGTCTCGAAGCCGTGGCCCACCGGATGCTCGGCTCGGCCAGTGAGGCCGAGGACGCCGTTCAGGAGACCTGGCTGCGTCTTGCCGGCACCCGGGCCGACGACATCGACAACCTCGCCGGATGGCTCACCACCGTTGTCGGTCGAGTGTGCCTGGACCAGTTGCGCTCACGCCGGTCCCGCCGCGAGCGGCCCATCGCCGAGTTCGGACACGAGACTGCCACGCTGCGCAGCCCCATCGGCGATCCGGAAGCCGAATCGGTCCTGATGGACTCGGTCGGCCTGGCGCTGCTGGTCGTGCTGGACACCCTCGACCCGGCCGAACGGCTGGCCTTCGTGCTGCACGACACGTTCGCCGTCCCCTTCGACGACATCGCCCGCATCCTGGACCGCACTCCCGCGGCCTCCCGCCAGCTCGCCAGCCGCGCTCGTCGGCGCGTGCAGGGCACCCGCGACTCGCTGGACGTCGACCAGAAGCGGCAGCAGGCGGTCGTCGAGGCGTTCCTGAGCGCCGCCCGTACAGGCAACTTCGACGCACTGCTCGCCGTCCTCGATCCGGACGTCGTCGTCCGCACCGACGCCGGTTCCACCAGCGACTTCCGCCACGGCGCGACCGAGGTCGCCAGTAGCGCGATCACCTTCGCCACCATCACTGGCGCCCACCACTGGGTCCTGGTCAACGGCAAGGTCGGCGTCCTCGCAGGCGATGCCTCGCTGTCGACTCGGCTACTCACCTTCACGGTCACCAGCGAGGTGATCAGCGAACTCGACGTGATCACCGACCCTGCGGTTCTCCGCGATCTCGAACTGGTCCTGCTCGACAACTGATGCCGGGCATCTCATCCTCCGTATGTGGTGTGCCTCACACGCCGCAGGCTGTCACACCAACCCGGCCCGTTCCGTCAATGCAGTGCAATTTGTCGGATCGGTAAGGAGAGCACCATGGACGCTCGTCTCAACACCTTCGAGAACCCTGTCACCTCCAAGGTCCTCAGGCATCTCATCTCCGCGGGCAAAGTCGTTGGGGAGTCGGCGCTGCCGGCCGCGACCCGGGAACTGGTGAACATCCGTGCCAGCCAGATCAACGGATGCGGTTTCTGCCTCGACATGCACACCAAGGACGCCGCGCAGGCGGGCGAAACCTCGGTGCGCCTCAACCTTGTGGCGGCCTGGCGCGAGGCCACGGTCTTCACCGAGGCTGAGCGCGCCGCGCTGGAACTGGCCGAGCAGGGCACGCGCCTGGCCGACGCGGCCGGCGGTGTGTCCGCCGAGGCATGGGAGAACGCCGCCAAGCACTTCGACGAGGACCAACTGGCCGCGCTCGTGTCCCTCATCGCCCTGATCAATACCTGGAATCGCCTGAACGTCATCACCCAGCTGCCCGCCGGCGACTACCAGCCCGGCCAGTTTGGATGATCGCCCGAGGCCATGACCGAACCCGGGGTCTGACAGGCCCCGGGTTCGGGGGACATCCGTCCTCCATCCGCGCGCCGGCCCCGGGTTCGGGAGCGCAGCCGGACCATGACGGTGCGGGCGAGGGCGGCCGCAGTCGCCGAACGGACACTAGGCGCCGGGCATGCGCTGGTAGGTGGCCGGCGGTGTGCCGACCACCTGGGTGAACACCCGGGTGAGATGGGCCTGGTCGCTGAACCCGAGCCGGGGGGCCAGCGCGGACCAGTCGACCGGCTCACCCGCGTGCGCGGCGGCCGCGGCTTCGAGGATGCGGAAGCGCCGCACGATCCACTTCGGGCCGATCCCGACGTACTCGGCGAACGTCCGCTGCAGACTGCGCAGGCCAAGGCCGGCGTGCGCGGCGAGCTGCTCGGCGCGCACGATGCCGGTTCGCTGCCGGGCCTCCTCGACCAGCGCCGTGACCTCGCGGGCGGTCGCGTCCGGCTCGGGGACGGTGTCGAGCAGGTACCGTTCCAGGTCCGCGACGACCTCGGCCGTCTCAGGGGCGGGCCGCAGGATCCGCGCCGCCACCGGGCGGTCGTCGCGGCCGAGGACGTCGGCTCCCGGCCGCACCAGCCCGGAAAGAGCGCTCACGCTCCCCTTGAGCAGTGGGCGGAACCCGCCGGGATGGAACGCCGCCCCGAGCACGTGGCCGGTGCCGGTGAGCGTGCGGAAGAACGGTTCGCGGGTCACCCCGTGCACCAGGAGCCGGCCGTCCTCGGCCGCCACGTGCAGCCGCGGCTGCGGGATGACCTGCTGGCGGTGCGGCTCCCCGGTCCGCCACCGCACCAGCCAGTAGTAGTCGACGAACTCCGCCAACGCGGCGGACGGGGCGACGCGTTCGACGTCGAACGGCCGATCGCCCGCCTCCGGGCGCACGATCGCCTCCGGGTACCCGCGCAGCGGCTCCATGCGCTCCAGCATAACCAGCACGCCGGTGACGTCGCGTTTCTTCAAGACCGGCCCCGAACCGGGGGCCTAACGTCCATGGCATGAGTTACCCACACAAGGCGACCAGCACGTTCAACGTCACGTCCTGGTCCGAGAACCTCGTCACCGACATCGACGGCACGGGCACCACGGCCGGGGACGCCTACTACCCGGATAGGGGCGTAACCCGGGCCGACGTCACGTACGCCTACACCGGCGAGATCGAGGGCACCGGCACGGTGGCCTACCTGATCAGCTACAAGAGCGACGCCGCACCCGTTCTCGCGTTCGAGCGCTTCGAGGGATCGATCGCGGGCCACGAGGGAACCTGCCTGTTCCGGCACGTCGGAACGCAGGACAAGGGGTCGGTGTCCGTGCGCCTGGAGGCCGTCCCGGGAATGGGCACCGGCGGACTGGAGACCCTGCGCGGCGAGGCGGACGTGGCCATCAACGGGCACAGCGAGGACGGCTACCCGCTCACGCTCTCCTTCGACGTGAGCTGACGCCGGCGGGCGCGACCGCGCCGGTCACAGCAGAGGGCGCAGCGGCAGCAGGGCCAGTTCGCCGAACCGGGCCCAGATGGGCCGCTGCCGCCACTCCTCCTCGGTCAGCAGCCGTGCATTGGTGCAGTCGTTGGCGAAGGCGCGCTCCAGGTGGGCCGCGACACCGGTGTCGATGATCTCCACGTTGATCTCGTAGTTGCCCATGAGGCTCAGCCGGTCGAGGTTCGCGGTGCCCACCGTGCTCCACTTCCCGTCGACCGTGGCGGTTTTTGCGTGCACCATGGCGTCCTCGAACAGCCAGAGCCGCACGCCGGCGCGCAGCAGGGCGGAGAACCCTTGGCGCGACAGCCAGTCGGCGATGACGTGGTTGGACCGCTCCGGGAGCAGCACGTTCACGTCCACCCCGCGCCGCGCGGCGGCGATCAGGTTCTCAACGATCTCCTGGTCCGGCAGGAAGTACGCCTGCGTAATGCAGATGCGCTCCCGGGACCGGTCGATCGCCTCCAGATACATCGCCCGGATCGGGAAGATGAGCTGCTCGGGGACGTTGCGGTAGGCGCGGACGTGCGCGTTCCACGGGGCGGAGCCGATGTGGTCCAGCAGGGGGTGGGCGCTTCGGCGGTTGGCGTTCCAGAAGTCGACAAACGCGTTCTCCAGCTCCCACACCGCCGGCCCGGCCATCCGCAGGTGGGTGTCGCGCCACCGGGTGGCGTACATCTCTCCCACGTTGTAGCCGCCGACAAATCCGATCTCCCCGTCGACGGTCAGGATCTTGCGGTGGTCGCGCCCGGACTTGCGGATGTTCAGCAGCAGCAGGCCGGGGCGGAACGCCGGGTAGCGCAGGACGCGCACCGACGGCGGGAATCGGAAGAATGAGCGCGGCACCACGAGGTTGGCGAAACCGTCGTAGAGCACGCAGACCTCGACCCCGCGTTCGGCGGCCTCGATCAGGGCGCTCTTGAACCGCTGGCCCACAACATCGCCCTTGACGATGAACGACTCGAACAGCACCCGCTGGCGCGCGCCCCGGATGGCGTCGAGCATGTCGCGGTAGAGGTCCTCACCGTAGGTGTAGGTGGTGACCGTCGTCCCCGCTACCTCGCTCACCTGCGGATCCGTCCGGGGAAAGCGCGTACGGAGGGGGCGCAGGCGCTTGCGCCAACTGTCGACGCCCACCAGAACGACGATCACGGTGACGTGGGCTGCGAGCAGGGCAAGCACAGCGCGCTTGAGCACACGGACGACCGTGCCCCTGCGCTCCATCGTTGTCGCCTCCCGTTTCCGACCCCTTCTCCAGGGCTCGCCACCACGCTATCCCGTGCGGGCGGGGTTTCTGGAGTACCCGACCGGGACAACGCGGACGCGCCGAAAACGGACAGCGATACCGTACGGCTGCGGGATTCGGGCTTCTTCGAGCCTAGGAAACCCGCTCGCCCAGCGTGACTTCCGAATCGGGCCGCAGCAGAACGGTCCCGGAATCCTCGCAGACCACCGCGAGCACGAGGACCTCGGAGCTGAAACCGGCCACCTTCTTCGGCGGGAAGTTCACCACCGCCGCGACCTGCCGCCCTTTCAGACTCTCCAGGTCGTAGTTCTCGGTCAACTGCGCGGAACTGTTCTTGACCCCCAGTTCCGCGCCGAAGTCGATCCGCAGCTTATAGGCGGGCACCGAAGCCTTGGCGTTCGGCTCAGCGTGGACGATCCTGCCCACTCTGATGTCAAGCTCCAGAAAATCCTCGAACGTCGCCACTGTCCCATCCGAACGTACTCTCGCGGCCCGGCTTTTCCCCATCCCGAACCTGCGCCGGGAAAACAGGCTCGAGAACGCGGATACGCACCACGCGCCCGCGGAAACCAGCTACTCACCTTACCCGGGCCGGAACCCCTGGCAACGGGCCGGGGATCGTGCTGGGATTGGGGCGACGTCGCGGAGCCCCCGCCGTCGGACCCGAGACACAGGAACCCCCTATGTCGATCGTCGAGATTCTCACCGCCGTGGCGTTCCTCGTGTTCTCCGACAACACCACCGAGACGGTCGACCTGGGCGTGTTCGACGACCCCCTCTAGCCGGATGCTCCCCGGCGTGCCTGCTCATGGCGCGGCGCCGCGCACGCTGAGTACGGTCGGTCGCCAGTGGCCGCGGTGCCCGTATCCGCGGTGACAACGCCTGCCGCGGTGCCCTGCTCTATGATTCCGTCGAGCTTCGTCTTGGCCTCTCCCAGCTCGGCTATCCGCACCGCGATTCGGTCGCGCTCGGTCATGAACTGGTTGAGCGTGCCCAGGCCCTGCCTGCCTCTTGACGGGCCGGACCGGCTCGCCGTCCCCCGAGTAGCGCGGGGTGGCCCGCTCGCCGGGTCCGGTGGGCGGGGACGGAAGAACCGGCGGCCGAAGGGCCACCCCCAGGCACCGGGGACCAAGCGGTGGCTGGTGCGCCATTCATCGCGGACCTGTCCGGCATCGGCCGGTTCACTGCGGCGCCGCGGTTCCCTGGTCCTCAGGGCGCGGGGCGCCGACCTCCTTGGCGACGTCGCTCAGGAACCCGCGCAACCAGGCGTGCCCCGGATCGTGGCGGTGGCTCGGGTGCCACCAGAAGCCCTCGACCAGCGGCGCGGCCCGGAACGGGCACTCCAGGATCCGGAACCCGCCCAGCGGGAGCAGCTTGCGGGCCAGGCGCTCCTGGAGCAACGCGATGCGCTCGCTGCCGGCCACGAGCAGCGGAACCGAGAGGAAGCCCTCGACCGTGACCTCGATATGCGGTTCTATGTCGAGCATGTCCAACTGTTCGACGGCGGAGGCGTAGGAGGTGGGCCGCCGGTAGGTCACCACCCAGGGCAGGCGGCGCACGTCGTCCATTGTCAGGCGGTCGCCGATGGAGTGGTTGTCCTCGGCGGCGACGCAGACCCAGCGGTCGTGGAAGAGGTCCACGGCCGGCTGGTCGGTGATGAAGCCGTGCGGCATGAGCATGCCGTCGACGGAGCGCAGCGTCGTGTCGATGTCCTCGACCGCCGGCGTGCTCATCTGCGGGAACCGCAGCCGCACCCCGGGAGCGCGCTCGCGCATGGCCTCGCTCAGGTTCGGGTTCAGCACGGCGAGCGGGTAGTCCGACGTGATGATCGTGAACTCGCGCTGCGAGGTGGCCGGGTCGAACCCCGCCTGGGCCGTGAACACCCGCTCGACGACGTGGCAGGCCATCTCGGTCTGGCCGCTCAGCTCGCGCCCGAGGGTGCTCAGCTCGAAGCGGTTGCCGACCCGGACGAGCAGCTCGTCGTCGAAGTGCCGGCGCAGCCGGGCCAGGGCGGCACTCATGGCGGGCTGGCTGAGCCCGAGCCGCTCCGCGGCACGGGTGACGTTGCGCTCCTGCAACAGCGCGTGCAGTGCGACCAGCAGGTTCAGGTCCAGGTTTGCGAGGTTCACCGGGCATTCCTTATTTACGTGATGAATACCAGGGATGCTATCTATCTATTTCCTTGATTGTGATCCAGCCTACACAGTGGAGGACGCCTCACCTTTTCCAGCTCTTCGGAGGTCTTCGTGGCGCGTCCTCTTCCGCCTCCCAGCCCGCGGTTCGCCCTCGGCACGTTCGCCACCGCGGACGCACCGCCCTTCGCCGGCCTGGTCAGCGACGACCGGGTGGTTGAGCTGACCGGCGCCGTTCCCGGCGGCGGGAGCGTCCGCCAGCTCCTGGACACCTGGGACGACACGCTCGCGGCGCTGGACGCCCTGACGCGCCGCCCGGACCTGCCGTGGCTGGACCTCGCGGACCTGCGGGTCCTGCCCCCGTTCGTTCCCGGCCAGGTGATCCAGTCCGGCGCGAACTACCGCACGCACGTCATCGACCTCGTCGCGGCGCATCGCGAGGCCGACGACCCGCGCGGCGAGGACGAGGCGCGGGCCGACGCGGCCGCGATGATGGACCGCCGCGCCGCCGAGGGCGAGCCCTACCTGTTCGCCGGGCTGCCCTCGGCCGTGTGCGGCCCCTATGACGACGTGGTGCTTCCCGGATACAGCGACTCCCACGACTGGGAGCTGGAGCTCGCCGCGGTCATCGGCCGGCCCGCGTTCCGCGTCACTCCGGAGGACGCGCTCGACCACGTGGCCGGCTACACCATCGCCAACGACATCACCACCCGCGACCTCGTCTTCCGCCGCGACATGCCCGAGATCGGCACCGACTGGCTACGCGCGAAGAACGCGCCGACGTTCCTGCCCCTCGGCCCGTACCTGGTGCCGGCCGCCCGCGCCGGCGACCCCGCCGACCTGCGCGTGCGGCTCAGCCTCAACGGCGAGGCCATGCAGGACGAGTCGACCGGGGACATGGTCTTCGGTGTCGCCCAGCTTGTCTCGGCGGCGTCCCGCACCGTGCCGCTCCACCCAGGCGACCTGGTGCTCACCGGCAGCCCGGCCGGTAACGGGATGCACTGGGGCCGGCTGCTCAAGGACGGAGACACCATGGAGGGCAGCATCACGGGCCTGGGAACCCAGCGGAACCGCTGTGTCGCGGAGGGGGACCGATGACCGGCACCGACCCGGCCAAGCCCGAGGAGGCCATCGCCGCCGCGGCGGACCGGTACCGCAACCGGGGCCGCTGGGGTGCCGACGGCTCCGCGGGCACCCCCGGACCGGTGCACCGCACCCTGACGATGCTCCCGGAGTCCACGTGCTGAGTGACCAACCCGACCAACCCGGCCCTCCCACTGTCGACGCGCACGCCCACGTCCTGCTGCCCACCGTCGAGTCCCTGGTCGGCGGCGAGCCGGGGTTGGCCGCGCACCGGGAGCTGGACGCGCTGCGCAACGGTGCGGAAGCCATGAGGGTCAGCGGGGAAATGATCGCCACCCGATGGCCGCGGCTGACCGACGTCGACACCCGGTTGGCGGATATGGACGCCGCCGGAGTGGACATCCAGATCCTCAGCCCGTCCCCCTCGCACTACCACTACTGGGCCGGCCCCGATCTGGCGCAGCAGGTCACGACCACGGCCAACGAGGCGGTCGCCGAGCACTGCGCCAAGGCTCCCGACCGGCTGCGCGGGATCGGCCTGGCGCCCCTGCAGCACCCCGGCTCGGCGGTCGCCGCTCTCGAACACGCGGTGGCCGAGTGCGGGCTGGCGGGCGTGGAGATCTCCTCGCACGCCCCCGAACCGGGCGGCGACGGCACCGTCGAGCTGTCCGACCCGCGCCTGGAGCAGTTCTGGGCGCGCGCCGCCGAGCTCAACGCCGTAGTGTTCCTGCACCCGTTCGGCTGCACCCTCGGCAGCCGCCTGGACCGCTGGTACCTCAGCAACATCGCCGGCCAGCCGGTCGAGAACGCTGTTGCCCTGTCCCATCTGATCTTCTCCGGCGTGCTCGACCGCCACCCGGAGCTGCGTCTGCTGGCCGCGCACGGCGGCGGTTACCTGCCCACCCACCTGGGACGCGCCGACCACGGCTGGGAGGTGCGGCCCGACGCGCGCGGCTGCGCCGAGCCACCCAGCAGTTACCTGCCCCGGCTGTGGTTCGACTCCCTGGTGCACACGCCCGAAGCGCTGCGGGCCCTGGTGGCCGCGGTGGGCGCCGACCGGGTCGTGCTCGGCTCCGACCACCCCTTCGACATGGGAGTGGACGACCCCGTAGCGCGGCTGGAACAGGCCGGGCTGCCCGAAAGCGCGACCCGCGCCATCCGCGGGGCCACCGCCGCCGCCCTGTTCGCCCTCGAACCGACCACTCGCTGAGGAGGAGCGCCATGCCTGACCGTCTCATCACCCACCTGCGCCATGTCGCGCTGGCCGTGCCCGACTACGACAAGCAGCACACGTTCTTCACCGACACCTGGGGACTGAGCGAGGTCGCCAACGACAGCGGTGTCTCCTTCCTGGCCGCTGAGGGCTCGCCCGAGCAGTACATCGTCCGGCTGCGCAAGGCCGACGAGAAACGGATCGACCTGGTCTCCTTCGGCGCCGCCACCCCCGAGGACGTCGACGCGCTGGCCGCACGCCTGGTGGCGGACGATGTCCGGATCGTCAGCGAACCCGGGCCGGTGGACACTCCTGGGGGCGGCTACGGCTTCCGGTTCTTCGACATCGACGGCCGCACCGTCGAGGTCTCCAGTGATGTCGCCACCCGCCAGCACCGCAGGGTGGAGGAACGCGAGGCGGTGCCGGTGCGGCTCTCCCACGTGGTGCTCAACTCCACCGACATCAACCGCACCCGCCAGTGGTACGAGCGCCACCTCGGTTTCGCGTTGTCGGACTCGCTCAGCTCGCCGCACATGGGCGAGCTGATGCACTTCATGCGGTGCAACCCGCAGCACCACAGCCTGGCCATCGCCAAGGCGCCGCACCCCTCGCTGCACCACATCTCCTTCGAGATGCGCGGCATCGACGAGTACATGCGCGGCACCGGCCGGCTGCTGCGCTCCGGCATCCGCAAGATCTGGGGTCCGGGGCGCCACCTGGCCGGCGACAACACGTTCTCCTACTTCCTCGACCCGCACGGCAACACCCTGGAGTACACCACCGAGCTGGAGCTCCTGGACGAGGACGCCTGGCACCCGCACGTCTACGACTTCACCCAGCCCGAGGTCACCGACCAGTGGGGCACCGCCAACCCGATGGACGAGTTCGTCGCCAAGGAGTCGTTCAACGACCCCGACCGCGGTGTCTTCGTCGCGCCGCCCGTCTGATCCCGCGGGGCGCCCGCCGCGGCGGGCCCTCATCCCCCCACTGCGAGGAAGGAGTGCCGTGCGCCTGGCCACGTTCCGACACCGGGGTGCGCGCCGGAGCGGCGTCGTCTCCGGCGACGCCCTCCACCCGCTGCCCGGCGATCTGACCGCGCTCATCCGCGAGGGCCCCGAGGCCCTCGGCGCCGCCGCCCGCGCCGCGCTGCGCGACCCGGGGACCGTTCCGGTGCCGGAGGCGGGCCTGCTGTCCCCCGTCGATCCGCCCACCGTGCGCGACTTCGTCGCCTTCGAGGAGCACGTGGAAGGTGTCCGCAAGAGTGTCGACGGGGTGGGCGGCGTCCCCGGCGCCTGGTACGACGCGCCCGCGTTCTACTTCACCAACCCCTACGCCGTCGTCGGGACCGGAGCCGACATCGCGGTCCCGCCGGGCTGCTCGGCCCTGGACTTCGAACTGGAGGTGGCGGCCGTCATCGGCGTCGAGGGCAGCGACCTGGCCCCCGAGCGGGCCGGGGCGCACATCGCCGGATACACGGTCCTGAACGACTGGTCGGCGCGCGACCTGCAGTCGGCGGAGATGAAGGTGGGTCTCGGCCCGGCGAAGGGCAAAGACTTCGCCACCACCCTCGGGCCCTGGCTGGTGACTCCCGACGAGCTGGAGCCCTACCGCGACAGCGACGGCTTCCTGCGGCTGGGCATGACCGTCTCGGTCAACGGGGTAGAGATCGGGCGCGACCTGCTGTCCAACATGGGTTGGCCCTTCGAGGAGCTGGTCGCCTACGCCTCCAGGGGAACCGCAGTGCGCCCCGGCGACGTGCTCGGCTCGGGAACCTGCGGCAACGGGGGATGCCTGGCGGAGCTGTGGGGGCGCGACGGCACCGGGGAACCCCCGCCGCTCCAGCCGGGCGACACCGTCACCATGACCGTCGACGGCATCGGCACCATCAGCAACACGGTGGTCGCGGGTGCCGACCCGATCCCGCTTGCCCGGGCACGGCGCCGCGACCGCGCACGCCCGGCCACCGGGTGACGGCGGTCCCGGAGCGCGGCAACAGGGGGCGGCTTCTCAGTCGTCGGACTCGATCGATGCCTGCGGCTCGCCGTCAGCGCAGGTCACGGTGAACTCGAACTCCCCGCCCCCGCCTTCGAACTCCACCTCGACCTCGGGCGCGGGCCCCTGAACAACACTGTCGTCGCTGGAGTACCCCTGCTCCGCGACCCACCACACAAGCTCCGCCAGGCCGTCGTCGGTGCAGCGCGCCCGCACCGTGCCACCATCGCTGGGGAACACGGCCTCGTTCGCCCCGGCGTCCGCGTCGTCGGGAACCGAGTCGAGCTGCCCCGACGGCTGTTCGGCTGTGGGAGCGGCGTCCGGAGTACCCGTGCCCCCACCATTGTCGGCGGAGTCCTCGGTGTCCCCGGTTGGACCGCTGCTCACCGCGGTGGGCGCGTCGGCGAGCTCGTCCTGTACCTCCTCGGCGGTCATCGGCTGCGCGGGATGCGAGAAGAGGCCGCCGCGCGCGACCCCGACCGCTGCGACGCTCGCGGCAACGGCGATCGCCGCGGCCAGCACCCACCCGGTCACGATGTATTTCGTTCTCATGGTCGCCAGCCTCCCCGAGCCCGGGATAACGGCATGCTAAGTCGCCGCTAAGCGTACGGCGGCCCCGGACCGGCGCAGTGCGCCGGTCTCTCGCTGCCGCCGGGCCCGGCCGCCAGAGACCGTGGCACAGTGGCCTAACCTGTGGCCGTGGCGCAGCTTCTGTTGATCGAGGACGACCCCCAGCTCAGAACGGCCCTGACACGATCGTTGACCGAACTGGGCCACGCGGTCGCCACCGCCGCCGGCGCCATGCCCGGCCTGCACAGCGCCGTGGACGCCGCCCCGGACCTGATCATCCTCGACCTTGGCCTTCCCGACGTCGACGGCACCGAGATGCTGCGGATGCTCCGGGGCGTCAGCGACGTCCCCGTCATCGTCGCCACGGCCCGCGACGACGAGAACGAGATCATCCGGGTGCTCAACACGGGCGCCGACGACTATGTGGTCAAACCGTTCACCGCCCGCCAGATCGACGCCCGCGTGCGGGCGGTCCTGCGGCGCTCCCCCGGCAACGCCGGCACCGACGAGAGCATCACCATCGAGTCGCTGTGGATCGACCCCCGCAGCCGGGAGGCACGCCTCGCCGACCGGCCGCTGGACCTCAGTCCCAAGGAGTTCGACCTGCTGTACTACCTCGCGTCGAACGCCGGCAGCGTCGTCTCCAAGCGGCAACTCCTCACCGAGGTCTGGGGCGCGCCGTACGGCGGCGCGGACAAAACGGTCGACGTCCACGTCGCCTGGCTGCGCCGCAAGCTCGGCGAGTCCGCGCAGTCCCCGCGGTTCCTGCGCACCGTTCGCGGCGTCGGCATCAAGCTGGTCGCACCGGACGCGGCGGAACCGGCCGGGCCCACCTCCCGGGAGCCATCGTGAGGCGGCGCCTGACCGTGCTGGTCGCGGCGACCGTGACCCTGGTCCTGATCGCGTTCTCGGTACCGCTCGGGCTGCTGCTCCGCACGGTCGCCAGCGACCGGGCGGTCTCCAGCGCCGCGCAGGATGCCGAGGCACTGTCGGCGGTGGTGGCCACCGCCGACCAGGACACCGTTCGGGCCTCGGTCGACCGGATGAACGCCGTGACCGACCACCCGGTAACCGTCTACTGGCCCGACGGGACCGTCATCGGCGCCGACGCACCGCGCTCGGAGGCGGTGGAGCTGGCCGCGACCGGGCGCAGCATCACCGCCGAGGCTCCGGGCGGCCGGGAGATCCTGTTCGGGGTGCAGGGACTCCCCGAGGGGACCGCGGTCATTCGCAGCTACGTGGCCGACAGCGAACTGACCGAGGGCGTCGGCCGCGCCTGGGTCATCCTGGGAGTGCTGGTGCTGGCGCTGCTCGCGTTCGGGCTGCTGCTTGCCGATCGGCTGGCCCGCGTGCTGCTCGTCCCGCTGGCGGAGCTGTCGCAGGTGTCGCACCGGCTCGCCGGGGGCGACCTCGAAGCGCGGGCGCGCGTCAGCGGCCCCGCCGAGCTGCGCGAGGTGGGGGCGGCGCTGAACGGGTTGGCCGGCCGGATCCGCGACCTGCTCGCAGCGGAGCGGGAACGGGTCGCCGATCTCTCGCACCGGCTCCGCACCCCTGTCACCACCCTGCGCCTGGAAGCCGAAGCGCTCAACGACCCGCGCGAACGCGAGACCATCGAGTCGGCCGCCAACGACGTCCAGCGGGCGGTGGACGCGGCCATCAACGCCGCCCGGAGCCCCACCCGAGCCGACCCTTCATGCGACGCCGCGGAGGTGGTCGCCGAACGCGTCGAGTTCTGGTCGGTACTCGCGGAGGAGACATCCCGCGCACTGGAGGCCGACCCGGCCCCCGGCCCGCTCCCCGTCCAGGTCAGTGCGGAGGACCTCGCGGCGGCGATGGATGCGCTGCTCGGGAACGTCTTCGCGCACACCCCGGACGGGACACCGTTCGCGGTGCACCTCACCGCGCGTCCCGAAGGCGGAGCGGTCATCGAGGTAAGCGACGAAGGACCCGGGATGCCCGCAGCGGACCGGGCCGAGCTGGCGCAGCGAGGCCACAGCGGCGGAGGGTCCACGGGTCTCGGGCTGGACATCGTACGGCGGACGGCGGTGGCGTCCGGAGGCGGTACCGAGCTCGGCACGGGCCCCGGAGGAACCGGGACCCTGATCACGGTCACGCTGGGGTAGCCAGCACAGCCGGGCTGTGCCCCGCGCCCGGGCCGGCACGGCGCGCCGCCTCCCCGAACCAGCGGCGCAGCGCCCGGTTCCACGGGTTCGCGGCGAGCTGGTGGAGCACCGCGATCGCCATGCAGTACTTGCTCATGCGCAGCGGGCGCGCCCCCAGGGACCACAGGATGCGGTCGGCGGCCCCTCCTTGGGCGGCGGACTTCGTCTCCACCGCCCACATGGGCAGCGCCTCGACCCGCCGCCCGGACGCACCGCAGACCAGCCCGGTGTCCAGCGTGACCCGGGCGGCGCCCGAGCGCTGGACCAGGGTGTGCCGCAGATAACTCGTGGTGGCGGCCGGGACGAGCCCGGTCGGCGGGGCGACCCGGTAGGTGGCCCGCAGCACATCCTCCAGGAAGACCAGCGCCTCCCACGTCAGATGGCCGGCGTGCGCGGGCTGGTAGGCAAGGCGCTCCTTGGCCGTCGTGTTCCGGGCCCCTTCCAGCTTGACCTCGAAGGCGCAGTCGCCGGTGTCGGAGTACATCCGGGTGCGGATCTTGTACCTGCGCCTGCGGCCCTGCCGATGGTGCTGAAAGGTACGCAGGTCGGGGGTATCGAAGTAGGTCGAGACGTACCGGAACTCCCTCCTCCCGCCGATCTCCAGGCACGACCAGTCGTCCTGCTCGGCCAGCCGGGCGGCGAAGGCCGCGTAGGTCTGCGGCGTCACCAGGTACTTGGCGTCGAAACGGGTCTGCAGGCCGGCACGCGCGTTCACCTCGTCCAGGTCTATGGCGGGGAACAGCCCCGCCTCGGTGGCGCGAGCGGGGGCAGCGTTGGCGTTGGCACTCGTCCTCATCGGTCCGCCGCCGCGAACGGCGCGGGGACGGTTACGGCGTTCGCGCGGTCGGGCGGTGCCGCCGCAAGGGGCGCGAGGCGGCGGTACCGCACATCCACGGTCATGGTCTCCCGCACATAGTCCACCTCGTTGACCATCACCCGCAGCACCCGGCCGTTGAGCCGCCGCTGCAGGTCGGCGCGGAGCTCCTGGTCGCAGCCGTGCACGGTGTCGAGGACCAGCGTTCGCCACTCCATCCCCCTGGCCAGCCTCGGGTGGTCGGCCACGTACATCGTCGCCAGCAGCAGCAGGCTGAGCCCGACCGCCGCGAGCGGCGTGCTCGCCCCAATCCCGTTCACCAGCCCCAGCGCCAACGAGACGAAGTAGTAGGCCACCTCGCGCTGGCTGATCTCGTCCGAGCGGAGCCGGATGATGGACAGCACAGCAAACAGTCCGAACGCCATGGCCAGCTCGACCTGCTGGTTGAACATCAGCGCCGAGATCGCGAACACGCCGACATTCAGCGCGACAAAGGCGAACATCAGGTCTGCTCGGCGGTGCCGGACGAAGTAGATCGCATACGCGAGCACCGCGATCGCCACCAGGTTTACGGGTAGCGCGAGCAAGATCATCACGCTCAAAGGAGTCCTCCTCGGTCGTGCCGGGCGCGGCGGTGCCGTGCCGCACCGGCGCCATCCGGCAACAGACGCTAGGACCGGCCCGGTTAAGGCGTGACTAAGAGGTGAATAAGCGCCGAACAGGGGGTGGGGAGGGCGGACTGTTAGCCGAGTAACAGCAGATATTGCCCGGCCATGACGCGGTATTAGCCACTGGTGGGGGTAGCGGGAAGAAAAATGGCAGATGGTGACGCGCACGCTGGGAAGCGCCCAGGAAACCCTATGTAAGGAGGTGCGCAATGGCGGTCGAATCCTCCGCCAAAGCCGCGGAGCACCACGGCAGCCAACCAGCGCTACACCAGAAGGGTGAGGAGATCCAGAGCTTCGGGACGGTCCGGCAACTGCCGGTGGGACTGTCCCACGACGCGCGGATGTACTCCTGCCAGCGCCTCAACAAGATCCTGGCCGACACCCAGATCCTGTACAGCTTGTACAAGAAGCACCACTGGTTGATGCGGGGGCCGACCTTCTACCAGTTGCACCTGCTACTCGACAAGCACGCCGGCGAGCAGTTGACGCTGGTGGACGCACTCGCGGAACGCGTACAGACACTCGGTGGCGTCGCGGTCGGCGACCCGCGGCACGTGGCCGAACTGACGGTGATCCCCCGCCCGCCGAACGGGGCGGAGGAGATCCCCGCGATGCTGTCGCGCCTGCTGGAAGCGCACGAGACGATCCTCGTCGCGTCGCACGACGCCGCCGCCAAGGCGGCAGAACAGGGCGATGACGGCACCAACGACCTACTCGTCTCCCAGGTCGTCCGCACCGGCGAACTGCAGGCCTGGTTCCTGGCCGAGCATCTGGTCGAGACGCCACTGGTGCGCGCCTGACCCGGGTGGAGCGTCGCCAGCGCCACCCGCCTGGTTCGCCGGCGGCACGCCCACGGGCCCAGGCGGGGCCGGTGCCGTGCTCGGGACCGGCCCCACTTTTCTCGCCTGAGGCGGCCGGGAGCGCGGCGGTATCAGAACAGTTCGCGGCACAACACGACTCGCGGCGCGACTAGCAGGCCCTCCTCGGCGCGCCACTGGGCGGCGAGCTCGGCGCCCCACTGCTCGCGGGGCAGCTCCGTGAAGCCCATACGCGCGTACCACGGCCCGTTGAACGGCACGTCCCGGAAGGTCGTCAGGGTCATCGCGGCCAGCCCGCGCCCGGCCGCGTCGGCGCACGCCGCCTCCAGCAGCGCGCTGCCCACACCCCGCCGCCCGTAGTCGGGGTGCACGCTGATCTCCGCCAGGTGCGCGTGCCCGTCCAGCTCGACCAACTGCGCGAAGCCGACAGCCAGCGGACCGCCCTCGGGCCCCGGAAACTCGGCGACGAGGAGCCGGCCGGCGCCGGAAAGCTCCGCCTCCGGATCGTCGGGAGGCAGGTCCAGGCCGGCCTGCCCGAAGAGGGCGAACGCGGCGCGGGAGACCTCCGCCAGGCGGGGAACGTCGGCGGGCCCGCCGATCCGGATCTCGGCACTGGTCACGGTGAGCTCCTGCGGTATCGGCGTCGAACGGATGACCCGGCCATCGTTCGACCGCAGCGCGCAGCGGCGCAACCGGTTTTCCCATTACCGCGGCGCCGGACGCCCTGACCCCGACCAGACGCGCCGGGCCCCGCGCCGCGCGGGGGAGGAGCGCCTGGTTCCCACCGAGCCGGGCCAACCGCGACGTCCGCGACGAGCAGCGGCCTACTCAGATTCGCCAGGCTCGGCAACGAATGTGCCCTTGCCGTGCACGGTCACGATCAGTCCCCGTTCCCGCAGCTCCTGCATCGCGCGCCGGACGGTCAGATACGCCACGCCGTATTCCTCGGCCAGGACTCGCTCCGAAGGAAGGCGCGCGTTCGTCCGCAGCTCTCCCGACTCGATGCGAGCCGCTATGTGGTCCGCCACGGCGACATAGACGAGCTGCGGCCCCTGCGGGTTGAACTCGGGAACATCATTCTGATTGCTCACGCGAGCAACGTATACCCCTAATGACCAGCAGAAAGTAATAGAAGGCTATACAGAGCTTCAAAGAGCTATGTATAGTACTCACACATAACGAAGCCCCGGCGACAGCGGCAACTGTCCCGGGGCGTGGCCAGCGACTGAATAGGAGTCGATGACGTGAGTGAGCTTATCGGGCGTGCCCGGCGGCGCATAGGCGCCGCCCTGGCCCCGCATCCCGGACGCCACACCCACCGCTGTGCCGCACGCGTACGCCCCTACGCCTGCCGGGTGCCCCACACCCCGACCCCGCCGCCCTACCCGGTACCACCGCGCGCGGCCCTCGTACGGCCCTACGTCCTGGCCACCGAACGCCAACGCGCCCGGACCACGCCCACCCGGGCCGGCGCGGACCTGCTGGCGGACACCGGCGAGGAGGTGCCCGCGTGACCACCCCGCGCCCCGAACGCGAGACGCCCGAGCACGCCGCGGCATGGGCCACCGCCCGCGCCGACCGCCCCGCCCACGACCCGCCGGCCGAAGTGCGCATGCTCACCGACCTGGACACCCCGGCACACCTGGACCCGCCAGCACAACGTGCGCGTCCACCTCATCTCCACCAACGTCGACGGCCGCGCCATCCACGCCGCCCACGCCGGCCCCCACTCCCGCATCGCCAAAGGACCCCCACGAAAACGCATCCGGCACCAAGCAGGCTTCCAGACCTAACAGTGCGGGAGCCCGGCGGTGGCGCATCCGACGGGGGCAGCGACGACAGTGGGTGAGCCGGCCCCCGGGTGATCGTTCCTGGTGCCCGATGGTGACGCGCCCAACGAGGGCAGCGGCGACCGGTGGCGGGACGCAGCGGGGGTGTCCGTGGGGACATTCTCGGCACTGAACATGTCCGCACAGTCAGATTCGATGCCGCGCGAGCCCGCTATGTCCGGATTATGGGAGTACTGTGCGTTGATCTTGAGGAAATGGTTCCTTTGTAGCGCTTGGAAGAAACGATTTCCTCAAGATCGGCGCCCAGGGCCGTCGGCAAGGGGCCCTTCCCTGCCCGGTCGACATCACCGGGGGGACCTGACTACCGTTCGCCCGGCCAGCGTTTCCGCTGGCGAGGGGCCGGATAGCGGCCCCTAATCAACGACGCGAGCGACAACACGCAGGAACACAAGCCAATGAGGATCGGTTATAAGCTCTTCGCGGAAGGTTACTCACCCCAGGAGCTCGTGCGGCAGGCGGAACGCGCCGAGGAGGTCGGGTTCGACTTCGTTGAAGTCAGCGACCACTTCCACCCCTGGCTGTACAGCCACGGCCACTCCGGATTCGCCTGGTCAATCCTTGCCGCCGTGGCCATGCGGACGAGGTGGATCGAACTGGCCACCGGGGTGACGTGTCCCTTCCTGCGCTACCACCCGGCCATCATCGCCCAGGCCGCGGCCACGACCGCGCTACTCTGCGACGGCCGCTTCACGCTGGGACTCGGTTCGGGTGAGCGGCTCAGCGAACACGTCGTCGGCAAGGGGTGGCCGGCGGTCGGCCAGCGTCACGAGATGCTCCGCGAGTCGGTGCAGATCATCCGGCTGCTGTGGTCGGGTGGCTACCACTCGTTCGAGGGGAAGCACCTCCAGCTGGAGGACGCCCAGGTCTTCGACCTTCCCGAGACACCGCCCCGGATCGTCGTGGCGAGCGGTGGCCCCGACTCCGCGAAGATCGCCGCCGAGCACGGCGACGCGATCTTCACCACCGAACCGAGGGCGGATCTCGTCGCGGCCTACAGGGAGGCCGGCGGCGACGGGGCACGCTATGCGGAGGTGCCCCTGGCCTGGGCGGACGACGAGTCCACGGCCCTTCGGTCGGCACGCGAGATGTTCCGCTTCTCGGTGCCCGGCTGGAAGGTCATGGCGGAGCTTCCCAACCCGGTCAACTTCGAGGCGGCGACGGAGCTCGTCACGGAGGACGACATGGCCGGGCCCTTCGGCTACGGCCCGGAGGCCGCGGACCACCTGACCGTGGCACAGCGGTTCGTCGACGCCGGCTTCGACCACCTCACTCTGGTCAACGCCGGCCCCGATCCCGAGGGGTTCTTCGACTTCTTCGCCAAGGAACTGGACGAACCGATCCGCACGCTGACCCCGAACGGGTGAGCCGAGTCGGCGGTCTCGTGCGGGTGCGCCACGGGACACGGCGGACGGGCTGTCAGGCCCTCCAGCGTGCGCCGCGGCGACGGCGAAGGGCGCGGAACCGGGCCCGACGACCCCGCCGAGGACGAAACCGCTGGCTGACCGGGGCCGGCTCTGGTGCGCGGCGGTCGGTGCGCCGCGCCTCCCGGCCAAGGCACGCGCGCAGGACTCTAGTGCGCCGCCGGTCCGCCCGAGTGCACCTGCTGCTGCTCCCGGCCGCCCCAGAAGCTCCCCCCGAGCCAGGGCCACCAGAACCTTGTGCGGCCTTCGGGGATCATGCGGTCGAGCCGGATCGTGAGCCGCAGCGC
Organism: Lipingzhangella halophila; assembly: GCF_014203805.1. Classification (GTDB taxonomy): domain Bacteria; phylum Actinomycetota; class Actinomycetes; order Streptosporangiales; family Streptosporangiaceae; genus Lipingzhangella; species Lipingzhangella halophila. The sequence continues at coordinate 671,593 of NZ_JACHJT010000002.1, forward strand.
GAGGCCGCCGGCGATCATCCCGGTCGCGAGGTCGGTGAACCAGTGGAAGTGCAGGTACACCGAAACCGCGGACTGCAGGAGCGCAATCCCGACGATGCACAGGGCGAGGCGCTGCACCACGTGCGGTCGGGCCGCCTTGTAGCGGATGATCATGAACAGCACCAGGCCGTAGATCAGGATGGCGTTGGCGCCGTGCCCCGACGGGAAGGACACCGATCCCAGGTCGGAGAAGAAGCTCGGGTCGTACGTGCGCGGGTGGCTGCGCGAGAACAGCAGCTTCATCGACGCAACGAGGCAGACCATCCCGAACACGCCCACCACGCCGAGGATCACCGGCCGCCAGGACCGGTGGTAGTAGGCAAAGTGCAGCGCCGTCACGCCCAGAACCGGAAGCGCGACGAAACGCGAGGCGACCGTGTCGAGCCATAGGATGAGAAACACCCGGATCTCGTCCCACAGCGGTCGCGGGTACGTGTTTACGAAGTTGTCGATCGGGTGCAGTGGTCCCGCGGCCAGTACCGTCATGGTGAGGAGGGCCACCGCGAGCATGATGGCGGTCTTGTCGGACGCGAGGCCCCACGCGATCTCGCTCACACTCGGCCACGTGACGGTCGAGCCGTTCGGGCGGCGCGTCCGCGTGGTCGGGTACCGCAGCGGACCCGGTAAGGACCGCTCGTTCCGTCTGACCAGGGATACCGGCCGCCCGGCCCTAAACGGCGGCTCCGGTCCGATCCGTGATGTATGCATCATGTGCTCAGTGCTGTCTCACAAATTGTGGGCTGGCCTGCGGCACTCTTGTTGCTCTTGGGGGACGGCTCGCCGCTCGGGCTCGGTTGTCTTGGGATCCTTGGACGTGGACACGCGCAGCTCCCCTCGCGGGAGCGTGTCCGGATCACCGGAGGCGCGGGCTCTCCGGCACGGTCGGCTACTGGGGAGTCGGCGGGCACCGCGCGTCTACCACCCGTTTGGTTGGCATCGCTCCGAAGGCCATCGCCGCTCGGCCCAGTACTACTCGAACATTTCCGACAGCCGAGCATAGCGTCCCACGCCGGTGCGCTGTTCGGCGCCCTGCTGATGATCATGGACTTATCTTGGACTTCGCCTATCCGTCAGGATGTGTGAGAAACGCGTTCACCGGGGCGCAGCCCGAACGTGAGCGATCTGTTAACCACTGGAGTCCGTGCGCTGGGTCCCGTGCGTCCGTGTGGCACTCTGCAAAGAGCCGCTACACCTATGACGCACAGACCAGAAAGGTCGTTGATGGTCGACCTGCCCGAGAGGCCGGATGATCCGGCCCGCCTGTCCCGGAACCCGCTTCGGGAGCAGATCCGGCGGGTGCTCGTGGACGGCCTCCTGGCCGGCCGCTGGCAACCGGGCGAGCGGATCGTCGAACGGCGTGTGGCGGCCGAGCTCAACGTCAGCCAGGCACCGGTGCGCGAGGCACTGCGCGAGCTGGAGGCGCTCCGGTTGATCGAGTCGGTGCCGAACAAGGGAGCCCGGGTCCGCGACTTCGGGGTGGCGGACATGGCCGAGATCTATCCCGTCCGGGCCGGCCTGGAGCTGGTCGCGGCGGAACTCGCCGCGCAGCGCCTGGCCCGCGACCCCCGCCCGCTGGAACGCGAGGTCGAGGCGCTGAAGCGGGCGAGCTCCACCGGCGACATCGAGGAGCAGATCAAGCACAGCGTCGAGTTCCACCGCGAGGTCGTGCGGGCCGCGGGCAACAGCGTGCTGCTGCACACCTGGGAGTCCCTGGGGGTCGAGGTGTGGACTGCCCTCTCGGTGCGCTGGCTCGACATGGAGCTGCACGCCAAGGCAGCGGACCACGCCCGGATCACGGAAGCGTTCCGCAGCAGCGACCCTCAGGTCGGGCGGATGCTCAGTGACCACGTCCTGAACTACGTCGAGGCTGCCCTGCGGACCCGCGACTCCGTCCACTGAGCCACCGGACCCGCGGAAAGGGAGGCCAGAGGATTGATCGATCATCGATCGTTCCGTACAGTGGACGCGGAAACACGCGACCCATGTCACACGAGCACGGTCTACCGTGGGAACGCGAGCCCCCGGCCGCGATGAATGGGCATGGAAGAGGCCGGGAAGCGAGCAAAGAAAGTTCAACTCCACTGAACAGCCACCATGGCGCCCCCGCCGTTGAGCCCGGCGTAGGCGCAAGGGCCCTGGTCACGCCACACAGCGGGCCAGGCGTCGGTTTCGTCGGGCCTACCGGCCCGGTCGGGATCGGCCTAGGGACGTAGAAAGGCACCACTATGGCTGATACGGCCAAGCCGAAAGGCGGCGGCACGGCCAAGGGTTCGAGGGGCCGCCGGCAGAACCAGAAGAACGAGTCCCCGAACCTCGCCGACGAGTCGTCGAAGGACCTCCTCGACCACTACCGTCGAATGCTGCTGATCCGACGGTTCGAGGAACGCACCGGCCAGGCGTACACCCAAGCCCGTATCGGCGGCTACTGCCACCTGAACCTGGGCGAGGAGGCCACCGTCATCGGCCTCACCTCCGCGCTGCACGAACGCGACTACCTGTTCACCAACTACCGCGAGCACGGTTACGCCATCGCGAAGGGCATGAGCCCGCGCGGCGTCATGGCCGAGCTCTACGGGCGCACCACCGGGGTGTCCAAGGGCTGGGGCGGGTCCATGCACATGTTCGACACCGAAACCCGGCTCCTCGGCGGGTACGGCATCGTCGGCGGGCAGCTCCCTCTTGCCACCGGCGCGGCGCTCGCCGTCACCTACCGCGGCGGCGACGAGGTCGTCATGTGCCAGATGGGCGACGGCACCACCAACATCGGCGCCTGGCACGAGTCGCTGAACATCGCCTCCCTGTGGAACCTGCCGATCGTCTACGTGGTGGTGAACAACTTCACCGGTATGGGCACGACCGTGGAGATGGCATCCGCCGAGCCCGACCTGTACAAGCGGGGGTCGGCGTTCCGGATCGAGGGCAAGCGTGTCGACGGCCGCGATGTTCTCGCGGTGCGCGACACCACGACGGAACTGGTCGAGCGCGCCCGCTCCGAGCAGCGCCCCTTCCTGCTCGAAGCGTTCAGCTACCGGATGAAGGGGCACTCGGTGGTCGACCCCGCCAAGTACCGCACCCAGGAGCAGGCGGACGAGGCGCGCGACAGGGCGAACGACCCGGTCGCGATCTTCGCGGAGAAGCTGGAAGAGGCCGGAGTCCTGACCGAGGACACCAAGAAGGAGATCGCCGACTCGGTGCGCGAGGAGGTCGCCGACGCCGCCGATTTCGCCGAGAACAGCCCGCATCCCGACGTCTCCACGCTCTTCGACTACACCTACGCGACCCCCGTGGCCAACGAGTCCAAGCGCATGCCCGCCGACCCGGTGTTCGCAGAGTAGGAAAGGTTAACCGGTACATGTCTGTGATCACCTACCGTCAGGCGCTGCGCGACACGCTGCGGGCCGAGATGCTCCGCGATGAGGACGTCTTCCTCATCGGCGAGGAGATCGGCGTCTTCGAGGGCTCCTACAAGATCACCGAAGGGCTGCTCAAGGAGTTCGGCGAGCGCCGGGTCCGCGACACCCCCATCGCCGAGGAAGGCTTCGTCGGCTCGGCTATCGGCGCGGCCATGCTCGGGCTGCGGCCGGTCGTCGAGGTCATGACGATCAACTTCTCGCTGCTCGCGATCGACCAGATCATCAACCACGCCGCGAAGGTCTACGGCATGTTCGGCGGGCAGACCAGCGTGCCGATGGTCATCCGCACCCCCGGCGGCGGCGGACAGCAGCTCGGCGCGACGCACTCGCAGAACATCGAGCTGTTCTACTCCTTCGTCCCCGGCCTGAAGGTGCTCGCGCCGAGCAACCCCGCTGACGCGGCGGGCATGCTGCGCGCCGCCATCCGCGACGACGACCCGGTGCTGCTGCTGGAGAACCTCGGCCTGTACAACTCCAAGGGCGAGGTCGCCGAGGACGACGAGCCGGTCGCCGAGATCGGCCGCGCCGCGGTCACCCGCGAGGGCTCCGATATCACGCTGATCGGCTACTCGCGTATGGCGGCGCTCGCCACCCAGGTCGCGGAGAACCTGGCCGCCGAGGACATCAGTGTTGAGGTTGTCGACCTGCGCAGTCTCCGCCCCCTCGACCGCGAGACGATCGTGGAGTCGGTGTGCAAGACCGGCTCCGCCGTGATCGCCGAGGACGACTGGCTTACCTACGGGATCGGTGCCGAGCTCGCGGCCACGATCCAGGAGGGCGCGTTCGACTTCCTGGACGCCCCGGTTCGCCGGGTCGCCATGGCCGAAGTGCCCCTGCCGTACGCCAAGCCGCTCGAATCGGCGGCTCTGCCGTCCGCCGAATCGGTCACCACCGCCATCAAGGAGACCCTGAACGCCGTGGGCCGGCGCGTCGGGTGAAGGGGAACCACACGATGACTGACATCTACATGCCGCGCCTCTCCGACACCATGGAGGAGGGCGTCATCAGCTCCTGGGTGAAGAAGGTCGGCGACAAGGTCGATCCGGGCGACATCCTGGTCGAGATCGAGACCGACAAAGCGGTCATGGAATACGAGGCCTACGACGAGGGGTACCTCGTCAAGCAGTCGGTCAGCGAGGGCGACACGGTCCCGATCGGCGCGGTGATCGGCATCCTCGGCGACAGTCCGGACGCTGTGCCCGAAGAGTCCGGGACCACCGAGGCCCCGGCCGGGGAATCCGCGGCCGAGCAGGCCACGACCGAGCAGGCCACGACCGAGCAGGCGCCCGCCCAGGAGGAGACCAGGGAACCGGCCCCCGCACCCGCAGAGGGCGAAGCCGCACCCGCCGGCCCTGCCTCTGCCGACGGCGGACCGCGCCCGCGTACATCACCACTGGCCCGCCGGCTGGCCCGCGAGCACGGCCTGGACATCACGCAGATCAAGGGCTCCGGCCCGAAGGGCCGCGTGGTGCGCGCCGACATCGAGGCCGCCGCCAAGGAGCAGGCCGCTCCCGCGGCCGAGCCCGCGGCCGCACCGACCGAGCGGGCACCGGCGCCGGCGCCCGCCGCGCAGGAGGCTTACGACGACGGCCGCGACTCCGAAGAGGTCACGGTCAGCAACATACGCAAGGTGATCGCGCGCCGCCTGTTGCAGGCCAAGCAGACCGTGCCGCACTTCTACCTGCGCCGGACCATCGACGCCGAGGCGCTCAAGGACTTCCGCGCCCAGGTCAACGCGCAGCTGGAGAGCACCGGGAACAAGGTCAGCTTCAACGACCTGATCGTCAAGGCGGCCGCGACCACGCTCCGGCTGCACCCCGAGGTCAACGCCTCCTGGGTGGACGACAAGCTGCTGCTGCACCGCCGGGTCAACGTCGGGGTGGCGGTCGCGGTGCAGGAAGGCCTGGTGGTCCCGGTCCTGCACGACACCGACAAGACCCCGCTCTCCGGGATCGCGGCGAAGAGCCGCGAGCTCGCCGAGAAGGCCCGCGACGGCAAGCTCAAGCCGCAGGAGATGAGCGGCGGCACGTTCAGTGTCAGCAACCTGGGGATGTACGGCATGGACAGCTTCTCTGCCGTCATCAACCCGCCCGAGGCCGCGATCCTGGCGGTGGGCGCCATGCGGCAGCAACCGGTGGTGCGCGACGGCGAGGTCGTGGCGCGCAACACCATCAACCTGGAGCTCTCGGTGGACCACCGCGCCGTGGACGGCGCGGTGGGTGCCGCGTTCCTCAAGGAGCTGGCCGAGGTCCTGGAAGAGCCCATGCGGATCATCCTCTGACCCGGGCGGGCACCGCGGTGCCCGCCCGGTCGCGTCCGGGCGGGCACCGCTCCGCGGCTCCATCGAGCCGCGCACACGCCAGCACCGGCGAACGGTTCCACGTGAAACCGCGCGACCTGTCTCGAGGGGCTCAGTAGGACAGGGTCCGGCGCAGCCAGGCCGTGCGTGCCCGCTGGGAGGCGACGGAGATCGCCGCGTGCGGGGCGACGGCTTCGAAAGAGTGGCAACCGCCGGGCCAGACGTGCAGTTCGGCGATGCCACCGGCCTGCCAGATGCGGGTGGCGTAGGCGACGTCCTCGTCCCGGAAGGTCTCGGCCGAGCCGACATCGATGTAGGCCGGGGGCAGGTTCGACAGGTCGGTGGCCCGGGCGGGGGCGGCATAGGGCGACACATCCGGGCCACCGCACGCCGCACCGAGCAACGCCGTCCAGCCGACCTCGTTCTCGCCGCGGTCCCAGATGCCGAGCCCGGCCATCTGCACCGACGACGGGGTGTCGTTGCGGTCGTCCAGCATGGGGCACATCAGCATCTGCCCGACCAGCGCGGGGCCGCCCCGGTCACGGGCCAGCAGTGCGGTGGCCGCTGCCAGGCCACCGCCGGCGCTACTGCCCGCGACAAGAATCCGGTCCGGGTCGATGCCCAGGTCGGCGGTGTTCTCAGCGGTCCACACCAGCCCGGCGTAGCAGTCCTCCACCGGCGCGGGATGGGGGTGCTCGGGCGCCAGCCGGTAGTCCACGGACACGATCGCGGCCTCGTAGCCGGTCAGCTCCTGCAGCTCGGGCAGCCCGACACGGTTGTCGCCCGCGACCATGCCCCCGCCGTGGATGTAGAAGAGCACGGGCAGGGGTCCGGTCGTACCGGTGGGCACGCAGACCAGCAGCGGGACGTCGGGCGCTCCGGCCGGCCCCGGCACCGTGCGCTCCTGGACCTCGAAAGCGCCCGCACGACGCAACTGGTCCGCGGTGACCAGCTGCGCCATCTCGGAGCCCTGCTCGCGCAACGCCGGGAGGGCGTCCAGGGTGGTTCGGGGCACGGAGTCGCGCAAGGCCGCCAGGACCGCTGCCACATCGGGGTCGAAGGGCACCGGCGGGCCGACCGGCACCGCCCGCGCGCCAGGCACGCTGGTCTCATGGCTCATAATGTCCTCCTCGCATCAGGGGCGGGCCGGAGAGCAACAATTGTGGCCCACCGGCGCGCACGGTGACCCGCACTTTCCCACCAGAACGGCGCCGCCCCCACCCCGGGCACCAGAACGGCCACCCTGACCCCACAGGCCGATCACGATCCCCGCCCCACTCCCGGCTCCGGTAGCGGCGCCCGTGCTCGATGCGCCAGGCTGGTACGCCGTGCGGTCGTTGACCGCCCGCGCGTGGGCGCCCACCGGAACGACCGGCCGGCGGCACCTATCCGGGTCTTCGGTCCAGTCCCGGAGCGAGCCGCCGGGAGGCCGGCGCCCACAGAGTGCCGATCTGGAAAGACCCCCCAATGACGACCTCTTCGAACGCACCGCCCGGAACCCGGATGACCAACGCCGCAGTGGCCATCATCCCGGGGCCGTACGAGTGGACCCTGACCTTCGTCCTGCAGAATCGCGGCGTCTTCGCCGGGCACTGGCTGCTGCCGGGCGGCGAGATCAACCCGGGCGAGAGCGCGGAGCACGCCGCGCGAAGAGAGGCCGCCGAGGAGGCCGGGGTCCGCGCCGGGGCGCTCGCGCCGACCGGCATCTACGACGTGCGGGGGCGCGACGACGACGTTCCGTTCTGGTTCCGGCTGCACGTCTACCGGTCCCTCATCCCGTGCGACATCCCGGCGGACTTCGTCGCCGACCCCACCGAGGTGTCGCAGGTCAGCCAGACGTATCCGCACGAGATCCTGCCGCACCCCACGGACATGGCGATCCTGAACGACGCCGGTCTCGCCGACTACGATCCCGGCCTGGTGGACCGCCTGCTGGCGGCCGACGGCGTCGCCATGTCCCGAGTGGACGCCACATAGGCGCGGGGGAGGGAGTGGCCGCGGTGCCCGTCTGTTGTTCTCGGACGGGGCCGCGGTGCTCCCGGGTTCACCACTCGTCTGTGACCGGCCAGTACTGAACCCGGACAACAAACACCAGGCGAAGGTGCCGGTGTTCCATGTACCAGAGGATCAGCCGCCCTTCCGCGTGGTTGAACAGCCTCGACACCCCGGACTCCGCAACGGGCGCGTCGCCGAGATGTCTCACAGCGGCTGCGTCGGCGAGCCCCTGTGCCAATCGCTCGACGTCGTGCTTGATCTCGGGAGCCATATTTCCGACCACCTGCTCGGCATCGGGAACGTACTCCCATGTCCACTCCGTCACGCGGCGACCTCGCGGCCCGCTTCGTCCAGCAGGGTCGCGATCTCACTCGCCGCCGCGCGCGCCGTTTCGCGGTCGGTCGCCTCGGCGAAGGTGCGTTCCAGTTCGGCGAGTCGCGCCGCGCGGCGCGGGAATCGCCGGAGCGCGACGAACTCTCCCCAGCGGTGCAGGAAGGTATGCAAGGGGACAGTGGAGTCCGATTGCACCGCCTCCTGCCAAGCGGCGTGGAACTCGGTCTCGAAGCGGGCAGCCGAGGCCACGTCCAGCCGGGTGACAGCGGTCCGCAACGCCTGCTCCGTCAACGGCGGCATCGGGATCAGTGGCTCATCACTGTCGGGATGCTCGGCGGGGTGGATGCTCATGACAGAGAGGGTAACCCGAGCCCACTCCGCTTGGCGGTACTTTGCGCGTTACACCACGTACGCCGTGCCCCGGCGCCCCGGCTCACTCGGGCTCGTCCTCGGCCGGGTCTTCCTCGGAGGTGGTCGAGCGGCGGCTGGAGGGGCGGCCCCGCCGCGGAATAGCGCCCGCGCCGCGGGGCATGCGGCCCGACTCGTCCAGGGCCCGGCGGAGCAGGAACTCGATCTGGGCGTTAGTACTGCGCAGCTCCTCGCCGGCCCATCGGGCAAGCGCGTCGTGGACGGCCGGATCCAGCCGCAGCAGGATCTTTTTCCGCTCAGCCAAGGCGCCCTTTCCTTACTGGTAGAGCGTCCCGGTGTTGACGACCGGGTTGGCGGGACGATCCGAGCACAGGACCACCAGGAGGTTGCTGACCATGGCGGCCTTGCGCTCCTCGTCGAGCTCCACGACCTCCTCCTCGGAGAGCCGCTTCAGCGCCAGGTCGACCATGCCGACAGCACCGTCGACGATCTGCCGGCGGGCGGCGACGACCGCTCCTGCCTGCTGGCGCTGCAGCATCGCCTGCGCGATCTCCTGGGCGTAGGCCAGGTGGCTGAAGCGTGCCTCCACGATGCGCACTCCGGCGGAGGCGACGCGCTCGGTGAGCTCCACGGAAAGTTGCTCGGTGATCTCCTCGGCGTTGTCCCGCAGCGACCGATTCCCCGAACTGTAGGAGTCGTAGGGGTAGCGGTTGGCGATGTGCCGCACCCCGGCCTCGGTCTGGGTGGCCACGAACTGCACGAAGTCGTCGACCTCGAAGACGGCCCGCGCGGTGTCCTGCACCTGCCACACCACAACGGCGGCGATGTCGATCGGGTTGCCGTCGGCGTCGTTGACCTTCATCACCGAGGTCTCGTGGTTGCGGATCCGGGTGGACACCGCGGTACGGGTGGTCAGCGGGAGCACCCAGCGCAGCCCGTCCTGGCGGACGGTGCCGATGTAGCGCCCGAGGAACTGCACCACGCGGGCCTCGTTGGGCGCGACGATGGTCAGCCCGTGGAACGCGATTGCGGCGAGCAGCGCGGCGAGCGCGCCGAGCACGACCAGGGCGATGGTGCCCGCCACGGCGCCGATGACCACCAGCGCGGCGCCGACCGCGAACACCGCCAACTCGGCAAGGGCGAAGCCGAAGCCCGGCATCCCGAATGCGGTGCGCTCGCGGTACTTGGGCTCGGGCATCTCAATACCCGTTCCCGTGGGGTTCGTCGTCTTCATGGGTCCCTCCTCCTGGCAGCCACATTACTTGATGACATGAGCATAGCATTGTGATATCTATTTATCAGTACGACTTTGGGGAGGCGCTATGACACCACCACCGGCAGACACTGCGCGAGCGAGCGGGGAGCTTCGGCTGCGACCACCGCGCCACCGTGTGGAGCGCCGCGCCATCGCGTACTGGACCCTGCGCGCCGGTCTCATCTCGGGCGCGATCGTGGTGGAGCCCGCCATCGCCGCCGCGGTGCTGCAGTTCGTGGAGGCCCCTCCGCTCCTGGTCATCGGGCTTTGGATACTCACCGCGGTCGCGGCCGTTCCCGCTCTCGCCTTCATCGTGACCATGCCGCAGTGGCGCTACCGGGTGCACCGCTGGGAGACCACCGACGACGCCGTCTACACCCTGGCCGGGTGGCTCTGGCAGGAATGGCGGGTGGCCCCGATGTCCCGCATCCAGACCGTGGACACCCAGCGGGGTCCGCTGCAGCGCCTGTTCGGGCTGGCCACCATCACCGTCACCACCGCCTCCGCCGCCGGCGCGCTGCGCATCGACGGCCTGGACGCCGAGCGCGCCGCTGAGATCGCCGAGCGCCTGACCGAGGCCACCCAGGCAGTACAGGGGGACGCGACATGACCGGCACCGAGGTCCTGGAGGACACCGTGGAGACCCGCTGGCGCCGGCTCAGCCCACTAACGGTGTGGGCGGACGGAGCCGTGATCGCGGCACTGACCGGGCTTGCGGCGGTGGTTGCCGCCGTCGTTCTGACCCTGGTCGGGATGTTCGTGCCATGGGGGCTGCTCGCCGTGCTCGCCTCGATGCTGCTGGCCGGGGTGCTGGTGGGCAGCGAGGTACTGCGCTACCGGCACACCCGCTACCAGGTGACCGGCGAGCGCCTGGAAGTGCGGTCCGGAGTGCTGGCGCGCGCGCACCTCTCGCTCTCGCGCGACCGGATTCGCAGCGTGGACCTGGCCACCCCGCTGTGGACGCGCCCCTTCGGGCTGTGCAAGGTCACCGTGGGAACCGGGCAGAAAGTCGGCTCTGGCGACGAGATCACGCTCACCTACGTGGAGACCGCCGAGGGCGACCGGCTCCGCCGCGATCTGCTGCACCAGACCACGGCCGGCCCCGACGCCGCACCCGGCGACGAGACCGCTGACGAGACCGCTACTCGGGTGCTCGCCACGATGGCACCGGTCTGGTTCGGCTACGGGGTGGCGGCGCCGGGCCCCGCCGCGCTCGCCTACTCGGGCATCGCGGCCGTCGCGGGGGCACTGAGCGAGTTCGGGATCCGGTGGATCGCGGATACCTACCTCGACGCCGGCGCCGCCCCGAGCGCGGGCTTCGTGGTCACCTGGACCCTCCTCGCCCTCGCCGGTGCGGTCGCGCTCGCGTCGCTCGGGGCGCTCGCCCTGCACGTCGAGGCGTGGTGGAACTACCGGCTCACCCGCGAACCCAACGGAACCCTGCGGGTCAGGCGCGGCCTGCTGAACCTGTCGTCGGTGTCGATCGAGGAGCGGCGGCTGCGCGGCGTGGAGCTCCGCGAATACCTGCCGCTGCGCTGGTTCGGCGCGGCGAGCGTCGCGGCGGTCGCCTCCGGTCTCGACAGTGAGGAAGGGGGCGGCCAGAAGTCGCTGGTCCCCAAACGCTCCCTGTCCCCGGAGGTGCCCCGCGCGCGGGCCGAGCGCATCGCCGCCGCGTCGCTGCCCGGGGCCGTCCTCGGCCCCCTCACCGCGCACCCCGGGGCCGCACTGCGCCGGAGGCTCCTCCGGGCGGCCGCCGCCGTCGCCGGGCTCACCGTCCTGGCCACCGCCCTCACGCTGGTCAGCAGCGCCGAGCCGGTCGCGCGGACGCCGGTCCCCACCATCCCGTTGTGGGTGGCGGCCGCGGTCCTCGTGGTCAGCGCGCCGATCGCGGGCCTGTACGCCTGGGGGTGCTACCGGGGCCTGGGGCACGGCCTGACCGAGCGCCACCTCGCCATGCGCCGGGGCATGGCTGCCCGCTCGACCGCCGTACTCAAGCGCGAGGCGGTCATCGGCTGGACGGTCCGGCGCTCGTTCTTCCAGCGGCGCGCCGGGTTGGCCACGATCGGCGCGACCATCGCCGCCGACAAGGGCGTGTTCCACGCCGCCGACACCGACAGCAGCGAGGGCCTGGCCTTCGCCGAGGAAGCCGTTCCCGGTCTGCTCGCGCCCTTCCTGGAGCGCGGCTGACCCGGCTCGGACTCCCTCGGTCGTGCGGATTCCGTCCCGTCGCGCGCGGGAAGGGCACGCTGTCCGCACGACCGAGGGGTTAGCCGATGCCGAACACGCCCACCGCGTCGTAGGCGTGCCACGAACCCTCCGTCTTGGTGATGTCGATGGTGTTCTCCCCCTCCGTGAAGTGGTTGGCGGAGACCGCCAGCTCCTCGAAGTGCGGGCGCAGCGCTGTGCCCAGGACGGTGGCGTCGCCTTCCAGGGAACCGCGGGTGGAGCCGCCGGGGAGGTCGATGACGGCGGCGAGACCGGAGTTGACCGAGACCTCCGCTGTTCCGGGCAGGGTCATGTGCGTGTCGATCAGCCAGATCACCAGGCCGACTTCCCCCTCGGGCACGGTGCCGAGGTTGAACCGCAGGCGGAACGTGTACGCCCTTCTGCCGCCCCACCCGTCCCTGGGGCCCGGGTGCAGGTAGCACCAGTCGGTCGCGGGGTCGCTCGTGCCGTAGACGAAGTCGACGCCATCGGGGAAGGCCGCCCGGAACCGGTTGGAAGCGTCGAACGGCGCCAGCGCCAGCTCCAGGCTCTTCGAGTCGAACTCGCCCACCTGGGCGAGCGTGCGGCCGGACGCCGCCATCGAGGCCCGCGACTTCGCTCGCACGACCGCGGAGGGCTCGCTGCGCTCGCCCGCCGCGTCGACCACCACGACCCGGTAGTACCGGGTCGTGGCCGCCACGCCCAGGGTGTCGTGGCTGAACCGGCCGTAGACCGTTCTGCCGACCAGGGTGTCGGAGGTCGTGGGTATCTCGGCGGACTCCGAGGCGTGGATCGCGAAGTGGTCCACCAGCGGCTCCCACCCGGGAAGCTCCCAGCTCAGATCGATCGCGCCGACTCGTCCCTCGGCGTTGAGCCCCGTAACGGGCTGCGGCTTGCTCATTGCTGCCCCCCGCTCACCTGGTTGAGACCGGGGCGGCCCGCCTCGGTGACGAACCGGGCCCCGACGCTCGCGGTGCCGGAGTCGTCCGCCTCGATCTGGTCGAGCATCGTGAACTCCGATGTCACCTCGGAGGGGGTCATCGTGACCCGGACGTAGCCGCGCCGGGCGTTGTACAGCTTGACGTGCGGGTTGCTGAGCCAGATGTCGGCGAGGTAGTCGCGGTCGGAACCGTTGCCGTCCGAGGCGACCGATGTGGCCACGAGCTCGGTGCCGATCGTGGCGGAGGCGGGGTCCGTGAAGTCGGACTTGAGCTCGGCGGCGGCGTGCCGGTGGATGTCCCCACTGAGCACCAGCGGGTTGGACACGTCGTGCATGGTCAGGGTGTCGAACAGGCGTTTCCGGTTGGCGGTGAAACCGTCCCACATGTCCATGCTGTACTCCACGCCCGAGCCCGGGTCCCGGTCGATGCTCGCCATCACCACCTGCTGGGCGAGCACGTTCCAGGTGGCCTCGCTGGCGCGCAGCCCCGAGTACAGCCATTCCTCCTGGCTCTGCCCCAGGAGGGAGCGGTCGGGGCCGGTATGGTCGCCGCCGGGCGTTCCGCCGTCGGCCGGGGTGCCGTGGCGGTACTGGCGGGTGTCGAGGACGTTGAACTCCGCCAGTCTGCCGAAGCGGAGCCGCCGGTAGAGCCGCATGTCCGGGCCCGCGGGCAGCGCTTCGGGGCCCAGCGGAAGGTTCTCGTACAGGGCGCGGTAGGCCACCGCGCGGCGCCGCAGGAAGTCCTCCGCGGGGATGCCCGACTCGGAGGCCTCGCCGGCGTAGTTGTTCTCCACCTCGTGGTCGTCGGGAATCATGACCCACGGCGCGTGCGCGTGCGCCGCCTGCAGGTGCGTGTCGCTCTTGGTCAGCGAGTAGCGCAGCCGGTACTGCTCAAGCGTGAGCACGGCGGCGGCGTGCGCGGTGCCCAGGTCCCCGGCACCGCCGCGCAGCAGGTTCGCCTCGGTGATGCCGTACTCGTAGATGTAGTCCCCGAGGAACAGCAGCAGGTCGAGGTCCTGCTCGGCCATGTCGCGGTACGCGGTGTAGTGGCCGTGGTACCACGCCTGGCAGGAGGCCACGGCCAGGGCTAGGGAGTCGGGCTCGGCGTTCTCGGCCGGCGCTGTCCTGGTCCGGCCGGTGGGGCTGATCTCGCCGGCCGCGCGGAAGCGGTAGTAGTACTCCCGGCCCGGCTTCAGCCCGGTGACGTGGGGGTGTACGGAGTGGGCGAGCTCGGCCGAGGCGATCGCCCGGCCAGTCGTGACGACGTCGCGAAACCGCTCGTCCGTCGCTACCTCGTACTCCACGGTGTAGTCGTCCGACGGCATCCCGCCGTGGCCGTCCTCGGCCAGCGGCTCAGGGGCCAGGCGGGTCCACAGGACAACGCTGTTCGGGGTGGGATCGCCCGAGGCAACGCCGAGACCGAACGGATCGGCCGGTACCCGGCTGCTGGTGGGGGCGGCGTGCGGGGGGACACCGGTCCCGGCGACGAACGCCGCTGTGCTGATGCCGGTGAATGCGAGGAACGTGCGCCGGCTGAGACTGTGGCGGGCTTCGCGTCGGGTCATCGTCGCTCCGTCCACTAGGGGGAGTGCCCCACCGATTGTCCGAGCGCGGTCTTAGCTGGGTATGGCTGACGAGTGAGAAGGGGATTTTCAGAAAGTGACTATACAGTTTCACTGCGTGAATAAAACTTTCAACTCTCCGGAAACGCAGGCGCCGGAACGCGCCGTGGCACGGTGCCGCCCCTGACGGACGGCACCGGAGGCGGGAAGATCACGGCGCGGTACAGGGGCGCGGGGTCGGACTCGACCATCCCGTTCTCCGGACTGCCCGGCGAGAGTCGCAGCGCGACTCGGCTGGCCCCCACCGCACCGGCCTACACGATGCCACCTGGCGTAAGTCCAGCTACAGCGCTCCGAGCTCGAACAACTGCGTCGAGGTCGCGGACTTGACTTCCGACTCCGCTGTCCGCGACTCGAAGAACCCCAGCGAGGACTCCGACAGGCAGACCGTCACAAAGGTCAGATGGTTCGGAACCCCAGAACCACTCACTCAATCGTCGAGCTCCGCATCAGCCCACGCCTGGATCCGCGCGATCTCACTGATAGCCGCTCGGGTGTCGGGGGCACCGGCATCGACCATGCCCTCCAGATGGGCGAGCCGCCGGGCGGTGGCCGGGTGGCGTTGGGTCTCGACGTACCGCGCCCAAGAACGGCACATCAGCCACAGCGGGGCCAAGCCCTGCGTAGTGTGGGCTTCCGTGCTCGCCTCGACGAGCTGGCGGTCGAACTCCTTCAGTCACGACGGCGTGATCTTGGCGATGGCGGACCGCAGGGCGGCGGGATTCGGCTCGGGCCGGGGGATTAGCGGAGTATCGGAGTTCTCCACGTGTTGCTCGCTTATCGCTCCCCCTGCCGGGTGCCTGCAGTCGAAAAGGTATCCACCCTTCCACTCGGCAGGAACAGACCATGTACCCGTGTCCTGACCAGCCGACCCCTCCAGCTACGCCACATCCGGCTCGTGAGCGACTACGCTCGCAAGCACGGACAACGTGTGCAAGGAGAGCATAGTGAATCCTGGCGACGGAGGAATGGACATGCAGGCGCTGCTGCAGCAGGCGCAGCAGATGCAGCAGCAGCTCCTGGAAGCCCAACAGCAGCTCGACGAGGCGCAGGTCGAGGGAACCTCGGGCGGTGGCCTGGTGAAGGTCAGCGTGAACGGGCGCGGACAGGTCGAGGACATCACGATCGATCCCAGCACGATCGATGTCGAGGACACCGCGGAGACCGCGCAGACCCTCTCTGACCTGGTTCTCGCGGCCATCCGGGACGCCGAGTCGTCGGTCGAGGAGCTCCAGCAGGAGAAAATGGGCCCCCTTGCCGAAGGTCTTGGTGGCATGCCCGGAGCCGGCGGCATGCCCGGAGCCGGAGGTATGCCGGGAGCCGGCGGCATGCCAGGG
The DNA here is from genome assembly GCF_014203805.1 of Lipingzhangella halophila. Taxonomy (GTDB): domain Bacteria; phylum Actinomycetota; class Actinomycetes; order Streptosporangiales; family Streptosporangiaceae; genus Lipingzhangella; species Lipingzhangella halophila. Next base: position 687,400 of record NZ_JACHJT010000002.1, read on the forward strand.
CTTTCCGGCTCCTAGGGCTGCGGGCATTGTCGCCCGGGTCCGGTCGCTTGAGCGTCGTGCGGCGGGTGGGGAGTCACAACCGCATCACCGGTTCCACTACCGTGGAGCGTGATACGCGAGCGGGCGAGTAGGTAGGCGATGTACGAAGGCGCGGTCCAGAATCTGATCGACGAGCTCGGGCGGCTGCCCGGCGTCGGTCCGAAAAGCGCGCAACGCATCGCCTTCCACCTGCTGGCCGCCGAGACCGCCGACGTCAAGCGCCTGACGCACGCCCTCACTGAGGTCAAGGAGCGCGTGCGGTTCTGCGCCATCTGCGGCAACGTCTCCGAGGAAGACGAGTGCCGCATCTGCCGCGACGCCCGCCGCGACGGCGCCGTCATCTGCGTCGTCGAGGAATCAAAGGACGTCGTGGCCATCGAGCGGACGCGCGAGTACCGCGGCCGCTACCACGTGCTCGGCGGCGCGATCAGCCCTATCGAGGGCGTCGGCCCCGATGACCTGCGTATCAAAGAGCTCATGACACGGCTCTCCGACGGCCAGGTCACCGAGCTGATCCTGGCCACCGACCCCAACCTGGAAGGCGAGGCCACCGCGACCTATCTCGCGCGGCTGGTCAAACCCATGGGGTTGAAAGTCACCCGGCTGGCGAGCGGGCTTCCCGTCGGCGGCGACCTGGAGTACGCCGACGAGGTCACACTCGGGCGGGCGTTCGAGGGCCGCCGCAGTCTGGAGCACTAGCGGGCGGCACGCCCACGTTGGCCCGCGGACCGGCACAAGCGGCGGGACGCACGGGCTCCGGGCAGCCTGGACATCCTCTCGCCCCGAGCCGGCACGGCTGACCGCGTTCGCGCCATTCCCGCAGATGGAACGGCCCGCCACCAAACCCGAAAGCTACACTTCGTTGTTGATTACCGTGATCCCAACTCCTCAGGAGCATCGACCGTGGCCCTAATCGTGCAGAAGTACGGTGGGTCTTCCGTGGCTGACGCGGAAGCCATCAAGCGGGTAGCCCAGCGGATCGTCGCTCAGAAAAAAGCGGGATATGACGTGGTCGTCGTGGTCTCGGCCATGGGCGACACGACCGACGAACTCTTCGATCTCGCCGAGCAGGTCTCGCCGCTGCCCCCGGGCCGCGAGATGGACATGCTGGTGACCGCCGGTGAGCGCATCTCGATGGCCCTGGTCGCCATGGCCATCGGGAACCTCGGTTACGAGGCCCGCTCGTTCACCGGATCGCAGGCCGGCGTCATCACGACATCGCTGCATGGCAACGCCAAGATCATCGATGTCACGCCCGGCCGTATCCAGGAGGCCCTCGACGAGGGGGCGATCTGCATCGTCGCCGGGTTCCAGGGCGTCTCCCAGGACAACAAGGACATCACCACGCTGGGTCGCGGCGGCTCAGACACCACGGCCGTGGCGCTGGCAGCGGCGCTCAACGCCGACGCCTGCGAGATCTACAGCGACGTCGACGGTGTCTTCACCGCCGACCCGCGAATCGTGCCGGGCGCCCGCCGGATCCCCACCATCACCTACGAGGAGATGCTGGAACTCGCCGCGTGCGGCACCAAGATCCTGCACCTGCGTTGCGTGGAGTACGCGCGGCGGTACAACATCCCGCTGCACGTCCGCTCGTCGTTCAGCCAGAAGCCCGGAACGTGGGTCATCGCACAAGTTGAGGAAACCCAAGACATGGAACAACCGATCATCTCCGGTGTCGCACACGACAGGAGCGAGGCGAAGATCACGGTCGTGGGCGTTCCCGACCAGGTCGGCCAGGCCGCCACGCTCTTCTCGGCGCTGTCCGACGCCGAGATCAACATCGACATGATCGTGCAGAACGTCTCGGCGGCCTCCACGGCGCGCACCGACATCTCGTTCACGGTGCCCAGCGACAACGGCCAGCAGGCGCTGGCCGCGCTGAAGAAGGTCCAGGAGAAGGTCGGGTTCGAGTCGCTGCGCTACGACGACCAGGTCGGCAAGGTCTCGCTGGTGGGCGCGGGTATGCGCTCCTACCCGGGTGTCACCGCCCGGTTCTTCGACGCGGTCGCCGGCTCCGGGACCAACATCGAGATGATCTCCACCTCGGAGATCCGCATCTCGGTGATCGTGGAACAGGACCAGATCGACTCCGCTGTCGCGGCAGCGCACTCGGAGTTCCAACTCGACGCCGACCAGGTCGAGGCCGTCGTCTACGGAGGTACCGGCCGATGAGCACCCGCCTTCCCACCCTGGCCGTTGTCGGTGCCACCGGCGCCGTTGGCACCGTCATGCTCGACATCCTCTCCTCCCGGGAGAACGTGTGGGGCGAGATCCGGCTCGTGGCGTCGCCGCGCTCCGCCGGCAAGCGCCTCACCGTCCGCGGCGAGGAGGTCGAGGTCCTGCCGCTGGCCCCGGAGGTCTTCGACGGGGTCGACGTCGCGATGTTCGACGTGCCCGACGAGGTCTCCAAGGAGTGGGCACCGGTGGCCGTCGAGCACGGCGCCGTGGCCGTCGACAACTCCGGCGCGTTCCGCATGGACCCCGACGTCCCGCTCGTGGTGCCCGAGGTCAACGCCGAGCAGGCGCGCAACCGCCCGCGCGGCATCGTCAGTAACCCGAACTGCACCACGCTCTCGATGATCGTCGCCATGGGCGCGCTGCACCGCTCCTACGGGCTGACCGAGCTGTTCGTGGCCTCCTACCAGGCGGCCTCGGGCTCCGGCCAGGAGGGCATCGACGTCCTGCACGACCAGATCTCCAAGGTCTCCTCCGACCGCACGCTGGGCAGCCGCGCCGGCGACGTCCGCTCCGCGGTCGGCGAGCTCGGCCCGTTCCCCGCACCGCTCGCGATGAACGTCGTGCCGTGGGCCGGCTCGCTGAAGGAGGACGGCCACTCGTCGGAGGAGATGAAGGTCCGCAACGAGTCCCGCAAGATCCTTGGGCTCCCGGACCTGCGCGTGGCGGCGACCTGCGTGCGCGTCCCCGTGATCACCACGCACGCGCTCGCGGTGCACGCCACGTTCGGTACGGAGGTCGACGCCGGGGCGGCCCGCGAGGCGCTGGCCGGCGCCCCCGGGGTGGTCGTCCAGGACGACCCGGCCAACGCCGAGTTCCCCACACCCGCGGACGTCGTGGGGACCGATCCCACGTGGGTGGGGCGTATCCGCCGCTCGGTCGATGACCCGACATCGCTCGACCTGTTCCTGTGCGGCGACAACCTGCGCAAGGGGGCCGCCCTGAACACCGCCCAGATCGCGGAGGTCGTCGCCCGGGAGTTCACCGGCTCCTGACCGGCGGTCCGCAACGCGCGGAGGGCCGGGGCTCCAGGTGGAGCCCCGGCCCTCCGCGCGTTGCGGACCGGCGGCACTGCCGCGGTCGGCGGCGGCGCCCACCAGCGGCCCTGCGCCGCGGTCCGGGAAACGGCCGTTCAGCGCAGCAGTGGGAGGCGGCCCACCAGCTTGCCGATCGCGTTGCGCGGCCCCACGAGGCTGACCCCCAGGTACTCGATGTCGTCCGGTTCGCTCTCGGCCAGCACATCGAGGTAGCCCGCGTACACGCGGACCTGGGCGGCCACCCTGGGCATGTCGACCAGGAGTACACCGTTGCGGCTCAGCGAGGCCGAGCGGACGTTCTGTATGGTCGCGGCGTCCGCGCCCAGGACGGTGCAACCGGTCCACGGGAGCCCGGGGTGGCTCGTGCCGGACGCGTCCTGGCCACTCGGCCCGACGATGTCCGGAACCTCCTTTCCCACGGCCGCCGCCATGCAGCTCGCGGCGTTGGCGGCGATGCCGGGGGCGAGGTCGTGGTCGATCACCATCACCCACCGGACCCGGTTCTTGCGGGTGGGCTGGTCGATCCGGATGTCCTCGTCCGCCAGCGCGAACGGAGCCGGCCGGGTGAGCTCCTCGTGCATGCGGTACCTCCCACGGTAGAAAGCATTATTCGGCACATGTCATGCACCGATCATCCGATGAAGCTAGCCGCGACTACGGGAGAATAAAAGCGAGCCCGAACTTTGTTCGCCAGATCAGGAGGATCACAGGTGCTCGACGAACTCGACCGGCTGATTCTGCGCCAGTTGCAGAAGGATGCACGGCAGACCAACCGCGACCTCGCCACGGCGGTGGGTGTGGCACCGTCGACCTCGCTGGAGCGCGTGCGCGCACTCCGGGAGAAAGGGGTCATCCGCGGCTACCGCGCCGAGGTCAACCTCGACGCGCTGGGCCGCGAGGTGCAGGCGATGATCTCGGTGCGGATCCGGCCACCCTCCCGGCGCAACATCGAGGGGTTCCGCGAGTGGGTGTCCCGGCTGCCGGAGACCATCGCGGTCTTCGTCACCTCGGGGCGCCAGGACTTCCTCATCCACGTCGCGGTGCCCGACACCAACGGGCTGTACGCGTTCGTCATCGACCGGCTCACCCAGCGCCCGGAGGTCGCCGACGTCGAGACCAGCGTGGTCTACGAGCACCGCCGCGCCCCGGCCGTCGAACCGGCGCGGGAGCAGGGTGGCCCGTCCGCCGCACAGCGCGGCGGCGCCGCGCCGTGAGGCCCGGTGGGTCAGCGCGGAATCCGCCGCGAAAACGGATCCCGGCCGCGGGCCGGCCAGGTGCCGCGGGGCGTGGCGCCCTGCCGAATGACGGGTGCCTTCATGGCCGGCGCCAGGGAACGCGCCGGATCAGCGGTGGCTCAGGACGTTGACCACCCGGCCGTTCGGGTCGACGGCGAAGAACCGGCGTACGCCCCACTCCTCGTCCTGCAAGGGGTGCACGATCTTCGCGCCGCTGTCGAGCACGGCCGCGTACACCGCGTCCACATCGTCCACCTCGATGCTCATGTCGGGCTGGACGGGCGCGGTCTCGTCGCGGCTCATGAAAATGACCTGTGCCGTCGGGTTGGCGGGGGAGGCGAGCATCATGACCCAGCCCAGGTTCATGACCTCCTCAAGACCCAGAAGGCCGTAGAAGTCCCGGCTCTCCTCCATGGCCTCTGACCCGACATCGGGCACGACTCGGCGGACGGACATCAGCGGCTCTTGTCGGTAGCTGAAAACACGCGTGCCTGGGCTTTCCTGGGCGGCAGCGGGACACACCCGCCGCGCCCAGCTTCGGCAGACTCTAGGAGGAGGCGGGCCGCGGCTGGCCCCGGTAGGTACCGAAGGACCAGCGGGTGCCTTCGGGGTCGCGCAGCGTGCAGCTGAGGTACCCGTAGCCGACGTCCTCGACGGGCCGGAGCACCTCCGCGCCGGCGGCGGTGGCCCCGGCGTACACGGCGTCGGGATCGTCGGTGACCACGTACGGCGCGGCCGTACCGACGAGGGAAGGCGGGAACTCCTTGTTGCTGTCGAGTGCCGAGGACACCATCACACCGCCGCCGGCCGGCCAGGCGAGCTCGGCACGCGAGATCTCGCCCTCCGCCTCACCCGGGAAACGGGCCACCTCGACGAACCCGAACGCGCGGACGAGGAAGTCGATCGCGGCCGGGGCGTCCTCGTACAGCAGCACCGGCCAGACGGTGGGCTCGGGTGTCTCGTTCGATGAAGGTGTGCTGTTCATGGCTCAAGCCTGGCGCACCGCCGGCGGATCGTCTTGGATGTTTGGGAGTTCCTCGGTGAGCCATTCGGTGGGGCTTCGGCCCGCGAGCTCCCGCCAGTCGCGGTTCAGGTGCGGCTGGTCGTGGTAGCCGCAGGCGTAGGCGACCGCGGCGAGGTCGCGCGGCCCCGGCGTGCCGCGCAGCAGCCGGACCGACCTCTCGAAGCGCAGCACCCGGCCGGCGGTCTTCGGTGAGAGTCCCAGCTCGGAGCGGAACCGCTGCGCGAGGTGCCGGCGGCTCCAGCCCACCTCCCGGGCCAGGCCGTCTATGGGAATCCGGCCACCGGTGGCGACCAGGCGGTTCCACGCGCGGGTGACCTCGGGCGCGGCGGGCGGCGTGTCCACCAGGGCATCCGCCAGCACCCGGTCGAGCAGGGCGAACCGTTCAGCCCACATGGTCATGGCGGCCAACCGTTCGGGCAGGTGCGCGACCCCCGGACCGAGCAGCTCCGTCAGGTCCACAACGGTCGACGCGAGCGCCCCGGCGGGCATCCCGAACACGTGGCGCGCGCCGAGCGGGCTCAGCGCCACGTCGACTCCGGCCTGGTCGCCGTCGTGCGCGATGGTCGCGGGGCCCGCGTGCAGTCCGCCAACCCCCATGGGCACGGCCGCCGGGGACTGCGCCGGATCGGGCATCCGGACAATGTCGATCGGGGCCGCGAAGCTGATGACCAGGGTCAGGTAGCGCCCGGGCAGCCCCTGGTGCAGGCCGGGCGGGAACCCGGCCATCCGGTAACCGGTGTAGCCGTCGACATACGGCCGCAGGGCGGCGCATGGCCGCCCCCAAGTCCAGTCCGACACCGGTCCGCCCATTGTCTTCGCAGCGTATACAGGCCCACGGGTTTCGTCATCCAGCCCACGACCCGAGCCGTAGGGCGCCGGGCCAGGCGGGGCCCGCCGGTGCGAAGCGTCCGGGTCAGCCGACTCCGACAGCGCTGAGCTTGCTCCGCAGCCCGCACGGATGCAGTTCGTCGGCCGGCAGCCAGGAGAAACGGGTGGAGTCCGCGATGAACGGCCGGACGTCGGCCTCGTCGACCCAGTGGGCGTACCGGAAGTCGAAACGCACGTGCTCCGGAACGTCGCTCAGCGGATCGGCCGGAACGCGCCACGCGTCGATGTCGAACGGCGCGGACTGCTCGTCCGGCGACGAGGCGATGTGCCGCGACGGGATCGCCGTCTGCTGTTCGAGCTCCCGCAGCGACGCGCCGACGAGGCTCGTGTCATCCGGCCTGAGATGCCCGCTCGGCGTCAGCCACCGGTCGGGGTTCGTGTGCCGGACCAGGAGCACCCGGCGGTCCTGATCGATGACGACAGCGCCAATGGTGAGATGCCCGATGCGGTACTCCGCGGGCGAGGTGACGTCGTGCCCTTCGTCAAGGGCGCGGACCAACCGGATCAACTGGTTCGCCTCTGGTGGATAACGGTAGTGCTCCAGATAGTGGAACAGCACATCCCGGATCTCAGAATGATTAACTGCCATAAACACACAGTGAAATACCAGAGGCGGTCGTTCGCAATCAATCCGGCTTCCTCGGCGCGGCGGACCGGCCACCGGCTCTACCCCTGCCCGGACTGGTCCTCGCCGCCGCAGGTGTGCGCGCGTTCGAGGAGCAGCATGCGCTCCCGCTGGTTCCTGGTGAGCGACGCCGCGCGTTCGAACTCGGTGCGCGCCTCGGCGCCGCGGCCAAGCCTGGCGAGCAGGTCGCCGCGCACGCTCGGCAGCAGGTGGTAGTCCTTGAGCGCGGGATCCCCGGCCAGGGAGTCGGCCAGCGTGAGGCCCGCGGCCGGGCCGTACGCCATACCCACCGCCACTGCGCGGTTCAGCTCCACCACTGGCGACGGCGCGAGCTGGGCGAGGAGCCCGTACAACGCGGCGATGCGCGCCCAATCCGTCTCCTCCGCGGTGCGGGCCCGCGCGTGGCAGGCGGCGACCGCGGCCTGCACCCAGTAGGGGCCGAGCCCCCCACCGAGCTCCTCCGCCCGCGCGAGCGACGCCAGACCGCGCCGGATGAGCAACTGGTCCCAGCGCGCGCGGTCCTGCTCCAGCAACCGGATGGGCTCCCCGGACGCCCCGGTCCGCGCGCCCGAGCGCGACGCCTGGAGCTCCATGAGTGCGACGAGCCCGTGCACCTCGGGCTCCTTCGGGACAAGCTCGGCCAGGATCCGGCCGAGCCGCAGCGCCTCCTCGCAGAGCGACGGCCGCATCCAGTCGTCGCCGGCGGTCGCCGCGTAACCCTCGTTGAACACCAGATAGACGACCTCGAGCACCGACGGCAAGCGTCGCGCCAGCTCCGGGCCCTCCGGCACCTCGAAGCTGGCCCCCTCCCTGGTGAGGGTCCGCTTGGCACGCACAATGCGCTGGGCAATGGTCGACTCCGCTACCAGGAAGGCACGAGCGATCTCGCCAGTGGTCAGGCCGCACAGCACGCGGAGCGTCAACGCGACGCGCGCCTCGGCGGACAGCACCGGGTGGCAGGCCAGGAACACCAGGCGCAACAGGTCGTCGCCCATGTCGTCGCCGGGCGCCGCCTCGTCGTCGGGCGAGTCGGCCCGGGCGGCGTGCATCTGGTGCGCCACCTCGGCGAGCTTGCGCGCGTGCCGCTCGTCGCGGCGGATACGGTCGATCGCGCGGTGCTTCGCGGTGGCCATGAGCCACGCGCCCGGGTTGTCGGGGATTCCGGACTCCGGCCACCGCTCCAGCGCGGCGACCAAGGCGTCCTGCGCCAGTTCCTCGGCGAGGCCGACATCGCCCACTATCCGGGTGAGAGCGGCGATGAGCCGGGCCGACTCGATCCGCCACACCGCGTCGACGGCGCGTTGCGCCTCGGAACCTGTCACGGGTCCAATAGTAGGCCGCGGGTCCTCGCGGGAAGGGGTTCCGCACGGTGGATTTCCATGGCCATCGGTGGGCGGCCCGCGCCCCGATCTTGAGGCTCGAGTTCGTTTCCGGACTCCTGGAGTTTCGGTGGCGGGGGTGGTCAGGGTGAGAGGGCCCCCAGGTTGGTGCTCATCGGTGCGGCGGGCGCGTGGTGCCACGTCCAACGGGACGGCGAGGACGGCGGGTGGGCCAGCCCGCGGTGATCGGTGCGGGTGCCCCGCGGTGGCGCACCCGACGGGAGCGGCGAAGACCGGTGGTGGGGCCAGCGGGGGTGTCTGTGGTGTCGTTCTCGGTACTGGGCCGCATCGAGACTGTCTGTGGGGACGTTCTCGGCGCCGAATCTGTCCGCACGGCCGGTTTCGGTGCCGCGCGAGCCCTCCCGCGCCTGCTATGTCCGGATCGTGAGCCCTAGTGGTGCTGATCTTGAGGATTTCGTTGCTTTATCGCGGGTGGAAGGAACGAAATCCTCAAGATCGGCGCACAGGATCCCTGTAATCCGGACATAGTGGGGGTACACGCGCCGCACTGCCACGAGGGCGCGCCCCAGGGGCACATCCACGCGCACATATTCGCCACACGCCCCCGGCCACCGCTGCCTTCGCCGCCTCCGTTGGATGCGCCACCATCGGGCACCAGTAGCGATCACCGCGGGCTGGCCCACCCACCGTCCTCGCCGCCTCCGCCGGGAGCGCGACCATCCGCGCCCAGCACCGATGATCGCGCCCCCGATCGTCCAACCACTCCACCAGCATCCGCGAAACCGGCGCACCGCCCGAGAACCGCGACGTTCGAGCAGCGTGGTGCTGGCCCGGCTTCCGCAAGGCCAACGCTGGTCCGCGGGTCGGCTAGCCGTGCTGTTTGGCCGCCTGCTCGCGCAACTGCTCTTCCTGCCCCCGCAGCTCCTCCTCTTTCTCCCGCAGCTCGGGGGTGAACGCGTCCCCGAAGTCCTCGGCCTCGATGACCGGGCGGATCTCGATCTCAAAGTTCTCGTCGGCCCCGGCCGGGCAGCGCTTGACCCACTCGACCGCCTCTTCCCAGGACTTCACCTGCAGCAGCCAGTACCCGGCGACTACCTCCTTGGTCTCGGCGAACGGCCCGTCGACCACGGTCGGCCGCCCACCGGAGAACTTCACCCGCGCGCCCTTCGTGCTGGGCTGGAGCCCATCACCATCGAGGAGCACACCGGCCTTCACCAGCTCCTCGTTGTAGCGCATCATCTCGGCGATGGCCTCTTCGGTGGGCATGACGCCGGCCTCGGACTCCTCGGTGGCCTTCATGAAAACCATGACTCGCATTGCCGTCTCCCTGTCCGGGTTCGTTCACGGTGATGAGCACGGGCCGGCGGGCGATCCCGACCGGGTCGGCCCCGCACTCACCTACACGTCGAACGGGACCCGCCCGGATCGACACCGCGCGCGAGAAAACTTGGCAAAAAACTCCGGCACCACCCTCAGAGGCCGCGCGTTCCGGTACGTAGCGTCGATGGCGGCGAGCGAACTGCGCCGGAACCGCGCTTTCGACCGCCCCAACCGTATGGGAAGATCCCGGTGTCCCTGGCGGTCCGAAACGAACGGGTGGTTGCGACCATGCGCAGCACTCCCTCCTCAGGAAGGCGCAGCGTCGGGCCCTACGAGCTGGTACGCGAGCTTGGACGCGGCGGTTTCGGAAGTGTCCACCTGGGCAGGGACTCAGCCGGCAGGCACGTGGCTGTGAAGTTGCTGCATCTCAACCAGGCCGAAAGCGCCCAGGTGCGCGCGGACTTCGTCCGCGAGGTCAACGCTGCCCGCAAGGTCAACCCATTCTGTATCGCCCAGGTATTGGACGCCGACCTGGAGGCCGACGAACCGTGGATCGCCACCGAGTACATCGAGGGCCCGACCCTGTTGGAGGCGGTTCGCGCCGACGGCCCCCGCACAGGTGCCGACCTGCAGCGGCTCGCGGTGTCCATGGCCACGGCACTCACGGCGATCCACCGCGCTGGCATCGTCCACCGCGACCTCAAACCCGGCAACATCATGCTCGCTCCGGATGGCCCGCGCGTGATCGACTTCGGGATCGCCCGCGGGTTCGAGGGGACCGAGTTCAGCGTCAGCCAGATGGTCGGCACCCCGAACTACATGGCTCCGGAGCAGCTGGAAGGGAACCGCCTCACTCCAGCGGTGGACGTGTACGCCTGGGGGGCGGTGATCGTGTTCGCCGCGACCGGCAGCAACGCGTTCACTGCCCCGAGCCAGGCCGCGCTGATCCGGCGCGTACTGCTGAGCGAACCCGACCTCGACGGCACACCCGAGACTCTGCTCCCGCTGGTCCGTCGGTGTCTGGCCAAGGCCCCCGAACAGCGGCCCGGCGCGCACTCGCTGCTGGAGGCGCTACTCGACGGCGCCACCCCGGGCCCCGAGTCCGGCTACCCGGGTGCGGGCGGCGCCGCGACTCCCGCTCCACTCCCGGATGTCGGCCCCGAAAGCGACAACGCTCCCTTGCGGGGTCCGGCCGATCCCGCAGAGCCCGCGCCGCCGTTCGTGTTCGCTGACGACCCGTACCACTCCCCAAGCGACCTGGCGACGGCGATGCAGCGGAACTGGTCAGCCGCAGTCCGCGTGTTCGCCGATGACCAGGAACGCACATTGTTGCGTACGTGGCTGCTGGAGGATATCGACGACCGCACTGTTGACCGGGCCCTGCTCCGGCGTCCACCGGAGGACCCCGAGGTTGTGCTCACCGAGTTCATCGCCCAGGTCCGCCCTGACCTGCCGCCGGCCTACCGGGGCAGGGACATGCGGTTGTCCGCCCTACGCCAGACCCTGGCGAACCACTCGGGGCAGCCACCCGCGGAGCTGCACGGCCTGAGCTCTCGGGCACTGCGGGCACTGGCCCGACACCACTGCGTCGAGAAGGATCACGCGTGCGCCTCCGGTGGGCCGTGCAAGGAGTATCAGCGGGTCCATTCCGAGTTCGTCGCGCGCGTGGAGCGCGTGCGCGCCGCGGCCGAACAGGTCGACCGGGCGCTACGCGCGGAGTCCCCACAACTCGCGGACACCGTTGGTGTCCCCGCGCTGGCTACCTCGGTGACCGGGGCGATCCTGCCCGGGTTGCTGCACCCGGCCGGCGAAACGCGGCTGCCCCGGGAACAGCGCCCCCGGACCTATACGGAGTGGTACACGGCCTTGGCCGCTGCCGCGGGGGGCGACGCTCCACCGGAATGGCACGAGGACCAGGGAGTCACACTGCTGTACAGCGCGACGGCGACCCGGATCGCCGACATCCAGGATACGGAGCAGCTCCGGGTCCACACGCTCGAGCGCGACCTCGACCGTCTGATGGCCGGATGGAGACAAGCGACGAAAACCGTCTTCGTCCGGACGTTCGTCGGGTGGTGCGCCGTGACCCTGGTCAGCCTGCCGTTCTTTCCCTGGACAGGGGTGTTTCCCAGCGGGGTGGCGCTGGTGGTCGGGATCGTCGTCGTGATTGGCACGCTCATGGCCGCCGGCCGGCCATACGCGGCACAGCGCCACTCACTCCACACGCCGCCGCCGGATCCCAGCTGGCGCGAGGGCCGGATCGCTACGTGGTTGGACGGCGAGATCGCCCAGGCGAAACAGCGGGCCAGTCGTCTCCCCCGTATCCTGGCCCGCATGACAGGGGGCGCCGCGCCGAATTAGTCCCCGGGTGGGCTGCGATCGTCGCCGCGACCCTACTGGCGACCTCACGGCACCGACCGCGCCAGGGGCGCCCGCCCCCGTCCTCTGTTCCGACAGCCCGGACACGGCGTGTCAGTCGCCCCTGTGGTCGATCTCCTCGACGACCTTGCCGCCCAGCTCGGTCTCGATCAGCGCGAAGCCGGCGGCGGGCGGGTCGTTTCCGGGGTCGGGGACGTCCGGGTCCGGTCCCGGCTCGGGATCCGGGGGCTCGGGCGGGGGCGGCAGGTCCTCCGGGGGCGGGGGCTCGGGAACACCGGCCTCCCACGCGGGGTCGGGCGGGGGTTCCGGCGCGGGGGCCGGCGACGGCCGCGCCGCGGGCTCCGGACGTGCTGGCTCCGGGGCCGGTGCCTGCGGGGCCGCCTGGCGCCGCGCCGCGGACCCCCCACCGTTCAGAGGTACCGCGACGACCTGCATCTCGACGCCGAACACCTGGTGGATCGCGCCGGCGACCACGTCGGCGCTACCGCTGTTGGAGAACCCGCGTGCGTCGGTGGCGCGCTCGAACCCGAGCTGCACCGTGTTCCCCTCAACCCCGGTGACCTCCACGTTGAAACCGGTGATGACCGTCCACGTGGCCTTGCGTCGCTGCTTGACGGCCTCCAGGATCTGCGGCCACTGGTTGCGCAGCGCGGCGACACTGATCGCGCCCCCGCCACCGTCCTTGGCCGGCTGTGCTGGCGGAGCCGGCGGCGCGGGTGCCGGCCGCGGCCGTTCGGCCGAACCGCCGCCGCCCGGAACCGCGGTGTCGGGCCAGTCGTCGGCGGGCGGCTCGGGCGCCGGTTCGGCGGGTGGGGCCTGCTCCACCCGCGGGCCGGTGTCCGCCGTCGGAGCCGCCTGGGCGTTCGCGGCATCCGGCCGCGGACGGGCGGCGTTGGCCGCGGGTTCCGGGCGTGCGCGCGCAGGCTGTTCCGGTGCGGCCGGCGGGCCGGCCGCCGAAGCGGCCGCACCCGAGGACACCCGGGACTCCAGGTGGTCGAGCCGGGCAAGCAGACCGCCGCCGTCGTTCGGGTCGGCCGCGGGAAGCAGCACCCGGGCGCACATCAGCTCCAGCAGCAGCCGCGGCGACGTGGCCCCGCGCATCTCGGTCAGGCCCCGGTTCAGGATCTCCGCGGCGCGGGTGAGCTCGCCCGGCCCCAAGCGGGTCGCCTGATCGGTCATCCGCTCGACAGCGTCGGGCGCGACGTTGATCAGGCCCTTGTCGAGCGCGTCGGGAACGGCGGCGAGCACGACGAGGTCGCGGATGCGCTCCAGCAGGTCGGTGGTGAAGCGGCGGGGGTCGTGCCCGCCCTCCATGACCCGGTCGATCAGGCTGAACACGGCGGCACCGTCGCGCGCACCCAGGGCGTCGACCATTTCGGTGAGCAACGAGGAGTCGGTGAAGCCGAGCAACCCGACCGCGCCATCGCGGGTGATGCCGTCCGCCCCGGAGCCCGCGAGCAACTGGTCCAGGATGGACAGCGAGTCGCGCGCCGAGCCAGCGCCCGCGCGCACCACGAGCGGGAGCGCCGCGGCGTCGAACGGCACCCCCTCCTCGGTGAGGACCTCTTCCAGGAGCTCGCGCAGCGTGCGCGGCGGGATGAGGCGGAACGGGTAGTGGTGGGTGCGCGACCGGATGGTGCCGATGACCTTGTCGGGCTCGGTCGTGGCGAAGACGAACTTCAGGTGCGGGGGCGGCTCCTCGACGAGCTTCAGCAGCGCGTTGAACCCTTCGCGGGTCACCATGTGCGCCTCGTCGATGATGTAGACCTTGTAGCGCGAGCTCACCGGCGCAAAAAAGGCGCGTTCGCGGAGGTCGCGGGCATCGTCCACACCGCCGTGCGAGGCGGCGTCGATCTCGATGACGTCGATGCTGCCGGCGCCATCGGGGCCCAGCGCGACACAGGAGTCGCACGTGCCGCACGGATCGGGAGTGGGGCCCTGGTCGCAGTTGAGCGAGCGCGCCAGGATCCGGGCGCTCGTGGTCTTGCCACACCCCCGAGGGCCGCTGAACAGGTAGGCGTGGTTGATCCTGCCGTTGCGCAGCGCCTGGCGCAGCGGTTCGGTCACATGCTCCTGGCCGCGCACCTCGACGAATGTCGCCGGCCGGTACTTGCGGTACAGCGCGATACTCACGTCGCGTTCACGGCTCCCTTCGCGGACCGGTACGGGGCGGCCGTCCGCGTGCCCGGAGGGGACCCGGGCCGCACCCACGCCCACATTGAACCGCGTACCTGTGACGACCCGCGCGGGATTCGGCCGGACCAACGGATACGGGGCGGACGGCTGCACATCCCGGTGAAGAGAAAGGACCCCCCGCGCACCCGCCAGAGCTTACTTATCCTTGCTGCCTTCCGGCCCTGGGGAGGTTCGTAAGGTGACGCCGCACGAGGGGTCTGCCCCCGAGTCTATAGGATTCCGCGACCCCAAATCACACGCGCCGGCACGCGCGCCGGCACCGAACGCGACCCGGCTTCGGGAAGTACCGGCACCGGAAGGGGAACGGCGGCGCGCGCCCGGACGGGCGCGTCGCGCGGGGGCGGGGACCGGATTCGCGTTCTCACGCACTCCGGCCGGCATGTACAGTTGGCTGCGGAGGATTCGCCTAGTGGCCTAGGGCGCACGCCTGGAACGCGTGTTGGGGGCAACCCCTCGCGGGTTCGAATCCCGCATCCTCCGCTGGCCTGCAACAGGCATGACAAAGACCCCGACCGGGTGCGCGGTCGGGGTCTTTGTCATGTTCCGGCCCCGGTTGCCACCGCGGACCAGCCGTCCGGTTCGCGGATCGGCGGCTCGCTCGTCCGGCATCCTCGGACACCGCCACAGCGGGGGAGGGGACATGCAAAAGGACTGGCTTGTGGGGACCGGAGGCCGCCGGCGGCTTGGAGGCGGTACCCGCGGCCAGTAAGCTGCGCTTATGGTGGATGGCACCGTTTCGACGCATCTGGCCCGTCTCGTCCGGGACGTTGCCCTCACCTTGGGAGTGCAATCCGAGGAGGTCGCCCGGCTCGCCGGGCTGGACGACCGGACTCTGGACGACGACCTCAACCGCGTGCCAATGGCGACGCTGGGCCGGTTATGGGAGTTGCTCGCCTGGGCGGCCCCCGGAGCGGGAGCGGGGCTACGCGTGGCCGAAGCCGCCCGCCTGGGGTGCCTGTCCACATGGGACTACCTGGTCACCAACGGTTCCACTCTCTCCGAGGCGTTCCGCGAGAGCGTCCCCTACCACTGGGTGGTCACCGACGTCAGCGAGCAGTTCGAGGTCGTCGACGACAGCGGACCCCTCACGGTCCGGTACCAGAGCATGGTCGACGAGAACGAGGCAGCCGCCGCGATCCACGAGTACGTGCTGGCCTACTACCTGGAACGGGCGCGGCAGGCCACCGGCCAGCACATCACCCCAACCGGTGTCACCTTCGCCCATGAGGCTCCCCGCCGGCATCGCAGCCTGGCCGACGCGTTCGGGACGGACCGCATCGAGTTCGGCTCACCCGCCAACACGATCACCTTTCCCGCCGCTGACGCCCAGGCTCCCCTTCCGCGTGCGGACACCCACCTGGCCACACTGCTGCGGAGCCACGCTGACCTTCTCCTGACCGCCTCCCGAGCCGTCCCGCAGTGGCACGACCAGTTCCGGGAGATGCTGTCCACGGCGGTAGCGCAGGACACTGTTTCGCTCGACACCGTCGCGGCACGACTGGCGACGAGCCCGCGGACCCTGCAACGACGGCTCGCCGAGCATGGCACCAACTGGCAGGACGAGGTCGACGCGGTGCGCTACGAACAGGCCCAGCGCATGTTGCGGGACGACGGCCTCACAGTGGGGGCCATCGCCGCCCGGCTGGGCTTCACCGACGACCGCGCACTGCGCAAGGCGTTCCAGCGGTGGAGCGGCACGTCCCCGGCTTCCTTCCGGCGTGCCCTCCAGACCTGACACGTTGGCGCGTCCGGACCGGATGGCGGCGTCCGCGGACCTGGGGCGAGACGAGCGCGGAAAATAGCGTTTATTCCGTACAGAGCACAACCCGGTGACCTGACGGAAGGAACCCCATGTCCTCGAACACCGCGCAGAACGGCCACGTCGTCAGCCGAGAGGTTCAGCTTGCCGCCCGCCCGGTCGGCGAACCGCGACTGGACGACTTCGAACTGGTCCGGACCGAAGTGCCCCAGCCCGAGGAGGGACAACTCCTGGTCCGCAACACCTGGATCTCGGTGGACCCCTACATGCGCAACCGGATGGATGACGTCCCCTCTCCCGTCCTTCCCCCGTTCCAGCTCGGTGCCACG
Source organism: Lipingzhangella halophila (assembly GCF_014203805.1). Taxonomy (GTDB): domain Bacteria; phylum Actinomycetota; class Actinomycetes; order Streptosporangiales; family Streptosporangiaceae; genus Lipingzhangella; species Lipingzhangella halophila. The sequence goes on from NZ_JACHJT010000002.1 coordinate 703,809, forward strand.
ATGCAAGGCAGCGCGGTGGGCGAGGTCATCGCCTCCCGGTCCGAGACGGTCCCGGTCGGGGCGACGGTGACCCACTTCCTGGGCTGGCGCGAGTACGCCGTCCTGGACGCAGCCGAGGCGACCATCCTCGACACCACACGTGTCAGCGCCCAAACCTACCTGGGTGCGCTGGGCACGACGGGCCTGGCCGCCTACGCCGCTCTCACCGACGTGGCACCGGTACAGCAGGGAGACGTGGTGTTCGTGTCCGCCGCCGCGGGCGCGGTCGGTAGTGTCGCCGGGCAGCTTGCCCGCGAGTTCGGCGCCTCCAGGGTGATCGGGTCGGCCGGCGGGCCGAAGAAGACCAAGAAGCTCGTGGCGGACTTCGGTTTCGACGCCGCGATCGACTACCGGGCCGGCGCCGTCGCCGACCAGCTCGCCCAGGCCGCCCCCGAGGGCATCGATGTCTACCTGGACAGTGTCGGCGGCGACCATCTGGAGGCCGCCATCGACGCGCTGCGCGTGGGTGGCCGGGCGGCCCTCGTCGGGGCCATCAGCGGCTACAACGCCACCGAGCCCCTTGGCGGGCCGGGAAACCTCCTCCAGGTGGTAACGAAACAGCTCACCCTGCGCGGCATGCAGGTGGCCTCCTACCTTCCGCTGTTCCCCGAATACATCGAGCGGGCCACGGGATGGCTGACCGACGGGACGCTGCACACCGAGGAGACCGTGGTCGACGGCATCGAGGAGGCACCCGCCGCCTTCCTGGGGGTGCTCCAGGGATCCAACACCGGCAAGATGCTCGTCCGTCTCGGCAGCTGACGTCCCAGCGAAGGTTGGTCCTCATGTCCGCACCACACGCCCTGCTGGTCCTCGCCCACCCGCGAAGCGACTCGCTCACCACCCAGATCGCGGCTCGGGCTCGCAGGCGCCTGGAGTGCGAGGGGCACACCGTCGACGTGCTCGACCTGTACGCCGAAGGCTTCGACCCGAGACTGACCCCGGATGACGAGCCCGACTGGGACAATCCCGACAAGGAGTACTCCGCCGAGGTCCAGGCGCACATGCGGCGGATCGATGCCGCCGACACCATCATTGTTGTCTTTCCCGTGTGGTGGTTCGCGCCACCGGCCATACTCAAGGGCTGGATCGACCGAGTGTGGAACCACGGGTTCGCCTACGGCCGTGCCACAGCGCGACTCAGTGGCAAGCGCATGCTGTGGATCGGCGCTGCCGGCGGCTCGCGGAGGCACTTCGCGAGGGACGGCATGGACGATGTGCTCGACCGCCAACTACGGATCGGGGTCTCCGCCTTCTGCGGTATCGAGGACGCCTCCGTCCGGCTCGTCCACGACACCCTCGACGAGCAGACCACGGCCACCGCGGCCGACGCGGCCCTGGGGGAGTTCCTTCCCACCTGCGCCGAGCAACTGGCCGGGACCTGAGCCGCTCCCTCCCGCCGGAGGGGCGCGGGCACTCCGCCCACGCCCCTCCGGGAAGGGCCCGCCCCGCCGAACAGCACCCGGCCGGCCAGGGTGACAACGGCGTCGCCGGCTCGGCCCGAGGGCCTCAGTAGAGCCCCGGCCTTGACGGTGAACAGCGCGGACACCGCCTGCGCCGGCTGGATGACCTCGTGGTACTCGGGCGTCCAGCTCACGTCGCTGTTCAGCCGAGCGTCGGGGTTGGCCTCATTGTGTGCGGCCAGTAGGTCGGTCGGATCGCCGTTGCGGAAACCGCCCTCCGCATACAGCGAGGTTCCGTTCCAGGAGTTCAGGACGCCGCCGCCGCTGATGGGGGCGTCGTCCCTGCCCGCGATGGTGGTGTTGGCCCCGGGGCGCGCACCGGACACGGTGCCCGGCCGGGACGGTCGTCCCTCGCGTTCCACCGTCGTCATTCGCCGAGCTCGTCAAGTTCGACCCCTTCGATGACGACCTCGACCCGGCGGTTCTCGGCTCGGCCGTCCTCGTCGTCGTTGGAGGCGACGGGATCGGTCTCACCGTGCCCTTCGGAGGTGATACTGCCCTCGGGGACGCCGGCGCCGTCCAGGTAGTCGGCCACCGACTCCGCACGCCGCTCCGAGAGGTCCTGGTTGTAGCTCTTGGCGCCGTCGGAGTCGGTGTGCCCCGCCACGATGACCGGGGCGTCGTCGAAGAAGACGATCGCCTCGGCCAGATCGTCCAGGGTGCCCTCGGCATCGGAACGCACCGTGTCCTCGTCGGTATCGAACAGCACCCGGTCGGGCAGGGTGACTACGGTGTCGCCGTCGCGCGTCTCGGCCCCCAGGTCGGACAGCGTCTCGGAAACCTGGCGCTCGACGCTCGACGTGGACTCGTTCTCGTGGAACTCCACATCCGGCTGGGTCGGCTCACCGCCGCCAGCCTCCAAATTCCCGCCGCCGGAGTCCGCGCCGCTTCCGGAGGCGTCGGTGGCCGGTGCCTCCTCACCCTCGCCGGCCCCGGTCCCGCAGGCGGCCAGGGAAAACGTGCTGGCCAGCAACACGAGGACCCCGTGTCGGATCTTGTTCGGGGGCACGCCGCTCACTCCCCCGAACCGAGGAGCGGGACGACGAACTCCGGGGTGCTCGTGCCGTCGGACTCCTCGCTCATGTCGAAACGGTCCAGGTCGTCGTTGTCCCGGTGGTTGGTGACCAGGTAGATCTCGCTCGGCTCACCGTGCAGCGGGCCGAGGAAAGCCAGCGTGCCGCTGATGGACTCACCGCTGCCCAGCTCGATCTTCTCCGTTTCCTCGTCCTCGACGAAGTTGTACTCCTGGCCCTCGCTGTCCACCAGCCGCAGCCGCGAGCCGCTGTGGTTCCCGCGGTGGAACCGGATCTCATCGCGGCCACTGTTGATGACCTCGAAGTCGATCATGATGTCGTTGCCCTCGAAGGTCAGCTTGCTCACGGTCAGCGACGTCCCGTTGGGGTGGCGGATATCGATGTCGAGGTTCCGGTCGCCCAGCGGACCCCCGGAGTTCTCCCCTTCGGAGTCTTCCTGCGCGCCGTCCTCACCCGCGCCCTGGCCTTCGTCGCCCCCCTCGTCCACGGGCTGGCTGTCGGTTTCGGCCGCGCCGTCGCCGCCGCCATCGACGAGGCCGCACGACGTGCCGCCGAGGACCAGCAACGGTGTCACGACGCACGTCACGAGGAACCGCCGCGCCGGAGCGGCCGGGCTTGCCGTGTTACTACTCCCCATGGTGACCTCCTGCTCGGTTGGTTGACGCTCGGTACGTCGTGGGCGATGCGGTCTCGCGTTGCAGGAATCGCGAAAAAATTCGACTACTACCTGACGCGATCGCGCCGTTTCGGATCGTGTTTTCACCGTGTCCCGGTGCGTGTCCGAATCACCGGCGCTGCCCGGCAGAGCGCGGGGCTTCGCGCGGATCCGCGAGGAGCGCGGGGCTCGCTACTCGGTGACGCGCAGGTCGTGCGTGACCGTGATCGGCTCGCCACCAGGCACCGCGCCGACCAGCGTCACGGTGGCCACCCCCGAGGAGGACGTCGCCACCTCCAGGCCCGAGGCGTCGCTGTGCAGGGATCCCTCCGGAGTAACCCAGACGGCCTCGCTCACCCCGTCGAGCTCGGCCGAGAACGTCGCGGTCTCCCCCGCTGAGATCTCCTCAGGACCCTCGATGGCGACCTCGGAATCACCCTCGGACCTGGCGACGCGAACGTCCCCGCCGTCGAGACTCGTCACCTCGGTGCGGTCGGCCCACCACGCCCAGCCGAGGACGCCGGCGAGCGCCACGACCCCCGCCGCCCCCGCGCTCCCGAGGACCGTGATCAGGCGCCGCGCGGGCCGGTTCCCGCTTGCGGCGCCCCGCGCCGTTGTGGTGGCTCCGGGCGCGCCGGCCGGGGTCACCGGGGACAGCGCCTCCTCGATCGCGCTCCGCCAGGCGGCGACGTCGGGGTGGCGGGCTCCGGGGTCCTCGGACAGACTCCGGTCCAGCGCGTCGCCAAGCGCGCCCGGGAACCCGGCGGCGACGATAGCGCCGCGCACCGGCCCACCCTCCGGGGGCGAGCCGGTCACCAGCCACACCACCAGCGCCGACAGCGACCACAGGTCCGCGCGGGCGTCGATGAGGGCCGGACCACCCCGCTGCTCGGGCGCGCGGAACCCCGAGGTCCCGCCCGACACGGTGTACCCGGAGTTGATCGCCAGGTCCTTGCACAGCCCGAGATCGGCAAGGACGATCCGCTCGGTGCCGCCAATCACAGCCGAAGGCGGACCCGATGGCGACCCCGCCGAGGACGACAGCAGCACGTTGCCCGGGCTCAGGTCCCGGTGCACAACGTTGGCGCGGTGGACGGCCTCGATCGCGGACGCCAGAGGGCGAACCACGGACAGCAGATCGGCACTCGCCGGACGCCACCCGGCGCCCCGCAGATCGCTCACCCGGTCGGCGAGAGTCCCCAGACCGGCGTACTCCAGCACCAGGTAGGGCTGCTGACGGTCGGTCTCGCCAAGGTCGTGGACGCGGATGACGTGGGCGCTGTCGATTCGCCGCAGCACCCGCCCTTCGGTGAGGAACCGCTCGCGCAGCTCGGGGTCGAGGCTGTGGTTCTCCGCCAGCACCTTGACCGCGACCGTGCCGTCGAGGCGATCGTCAGTCGCCCGGTACACGGTGGCGAACGCGCCGACTCCCAGAATCGCGTCGACACGGTAGCGCCCTACCTTTTCGAGTGCGCCCTCACTCACGATCGCCACTCCCGAGCATCCGTGCGAGAAGCGCGCGTCCGCGCGCGACGTGCGACTTTACTGTGTTGGTGTTGCGGCCGAGGCGTTGGGCCACCTCGTCGTAGGACAGGCGCTCCACATCGCGCAGCACAACGGCCGCGCGGTACAGCTCGGGAAGTCGATCGACGAGTTGGCGCGCGGTCTCGCGCGACGCGATCATCGAGCTGATGCGCTGCGCGGGCGAGACCTCGTCCGTGTCGAGCTGGATGTCGGCGCGCTGCCGGCGCAGGTAGTCCACCACACGGCGCCGCGTCACCTGGTACAGCCAGGTGGTGAACTTGGAGTCGCCACGGAACGAGTGGATCGAGGTCGCCATGGAGATCAGCGTTTCCTGCGCCACATCGTCCACCGCCGCCTCGTCGACCAGCATCCGGCTCGCGGCACGCCGGGCCAGTCCAAGCTCGTCGACGGTCTCGGCCAGCAGCTCGACCGCCAGACCTGACCCGTCGGCCCCCTGCCGGGCCAGCAGGTCCAAGACATCGTCGCGAGTGTGCTCGTCCGCGAGAAACTCGGTGAGCTCCCGCCGCGCTGCCGTACCGTCCCCGGTGTCGAGGGCCTCGAACAGGCGGGACAGCCGGGGTTGGGGGGATGTGGGAAAGTCACCGCTCATCACGGTTGGGGGTCCGAGGGTGGTTGTGGCGCGCGAATCACGGCGTTAGGTTAACGGCACTGGCCCGGGTGCGCTCCCCGCGGGGTACCGGATGACCGGAACCGGCCCGCGCCACCCCGGTAGACCAGCCGCCGCAGCAGCGCGTCCAGCGGGCCCGGGCGACCCGCCCTCTCCAGCGCCGCGGCCGCGCCCAGGCCCACGAGCCACACGCAGGCGGCGACCACCAAAGCACCGAACATACCCACCTGTTCACCGACCCCGACCAGGTCGCGGTGCAGCACGACCGCGACGACAACCGAGTTCGCGATGTAGAAGGTCAGGGAGCGCTTCCCAACAGCGCCGATAGCCTTGGTGACGGGGCCGTGCCGCGGCTCCAGCCGGATACTCAGGAGCCCGAACAGCGCGACATAACCCGCTCCGCCGCACACTCCCGTGAGCACCTGCAGCGCCAGCAGCAACCCGGTGGGAACCGCGCCCGGCTGCAGCACACCCACCGCGATGAGCCCGGCGGGCAGCGCCCCGGCCAGCGAGACCGCGATGCCCACCACGGCGATGCGGGTGAGCGTCGCGCGATGCGCGTGCGGGTCGTCGAGCAGCCCCGACCTGCCCGCCCGGTACCCCAGGACCACGAGCAGCAGCAACGGGTAGCCGAACGCGATGAAGAGCGGGGCGAAAGGCACCCCCGCAGCGCGCTCGACCCAGTCGGCCGCGGTGGTGTACCCGGGCACCGCCTCCTGCGGAATGTCGCCCTGCGACTGGGCGTAGACCATCCCGAGCATCGCCACGGGCACCGCGCACGCGTACAGCCCCGCCAGGATCCAGGCCGCCCGGACCACCACCCGGTTCGACCGGAACAGCAGCCAGCCGGTGACGAGCGTGGCCAGACCGTAGGAGGTGAGGATCTCCCCCGGGAACACGAGGAACGCGTGCACCGCCCCGAACAGCAGCAGGAAAAGACCGCGCCTGCGCAGGAGGCGGCGTACGTCCGCGGGTTCGGATCCCCGCTCGGTCTGGCGCGCCACCATCCACCCCAGGCCGTACCCGAAGAGGATCGCGAACATCGGGAACGCGCGGTTGTCGAGCAGCAGAGTGGCCAGGAAGCCCGCGAGCCGGTCCGGCAGCGGCTCGTCCGTGAGGTCGGTACCGAACCCCCCGCCGGCGTACACGCCCGCATAGGCCATGGCGATCAGCAGCAGCATGAAGCCGCGCGCCAGGTCCGGAGCGAGCTTGCGTTCGCCGGGTGCGCTCCCGGGAGACGGGTTCGGGGGGCCGTCCGAAGGACGATCGTGCGGCATGGCGGGGCCTTTCACCAAAAAGTCCCATGAGCGTATCCGGGTTCGACGGGCGTCCCCAGCCCTACGACCGCATCCGGCCGGATGGCCACCACCGCGCGGTGCTGCCAGCGGCCGGGACCCTGGCGGGTTGGCTGAACGATCGTATAGAACTGTCGGGTATGGGCGACAGGGAATTACGGGCCGTCGGTGCACGACTGCGCGAGTTGCGGACCAGTGCGGGCTGGTCCATCAACAACCTGGCGTACCAGGCGGGGGTCGCGGGAGGCTCCTCTGGGGGGATGTTCCGCGTTCTCAACGGTCCGCGTCCCTGTCCTCTGCCGCGCCGTGCCGTGCCGTGCCGTCAGAGAACCTGGCAGCCGGAACCCGCGGGCCCGGACTGGCTTCCCCGATAAGCGCTGTATGAGGCCTCGGCGGCCTGCAGCGCGACAGTTCGGCGGCTGCGGACGTGGATCCGCGCAAGGGCGGGGAGCCACACCACTGCTGCGGTAGCGCAGAGGAGTATCACGCCGAGCGTGGAGACGCTGAGGGCGATGTCGGCCGCGCTGTCGTGCTCAGCCGTGAACCGGAAGACCGCCATCAGAATCGCAAAGCTGCCGGTACCGATCTGGTGTCTCCGGATGATGCCCGGCATCAACCCATCCGGTACTCCCCCTTCCCACCGGTGAATCCGCGCGAGCGCCGCGGCGATTTCCCACAGGTGGAGCCGCGCGAGCGACGCGGCGATCCGGTTGGCCTCAGGGTCGTCCACGAGCTCGCCCCTGTACAGGGCCAGCCTTGCCGCACGCCTTCTCCGGGGATCGACTCCCCGTTCGACCACCGCGAACCTCCGCTCCCGCCCAGAGAAGCCAAGCGCGACGGGCGCGACGAGCCCTGCGACCACGCACCCCCCGATGGCGTACCCGAGTGCCCCCATCGTCCCCTCCGACACCGAGAGCAGACCGGAGAACTCATGGTGCACCTCCAGGAAAAAGGACCCCATGAGGGGCACGATTATCAGGGCCAATATCACGGCCAGCATCGAATAGCCGATCCACCGCGAGATCAGCACGCGTTCCCACGTAGAGCCGCGGAAATCCGGGCGACCATCGGGGTCGGCGGCCACGAGCGACTCCTCCTGTCGGGATGTTCCGCGTTCTCAGCGGTCCGCGCCCCTGTCCTCTACCGCGCCGCGCCGTCAGAGAACCTGGCAGCCGGAGCCCGGGGGCCGGGGCTGGCTTCCCCGGTAGGTGCTGTCTGAGGCCTCGGCTTCCTGCAGCGCGACAATTCGGCGACTGTGGACGTGGGTCCGCGCAAGGGCGGGGAGCACCACCGCTGCTGCGGTCGCCATCCAGAGCATCAGGAAGACGTTGTAGGTGACCACGTAGTCCACGCCGTAGTACTTAACCTTGAAGTACACGGCGACCGCCAGCAGAGTCGCGAAGCCGCCGGCAGATATCTGGAATATCCGGACCATGAGCGGTGTCCACCCCTCCTGCAGGTGGAGCCGCGCGAGCGACGCGGCGATCCGATTGGCCTCGGGGTCGTCCACGAGCTCGCCCCTGTGCAGGGCCAGCCTTGCCGCGCGCCTTCTGCGGGGATCGATTCCCCGTTCGACCTCCGCGAACCTCCGCTGCCGCAGGGTGGAGCCAAGCGCGGCGATTCCTCCGCCCGCGCATCCCCCGATGGCGTACCCGAGTGCCTGCACCGTCCCCTCTGACGCCGAGAGCAGACCGGGGAAGCTATCGTGCGTCAACCCGAAGAAGAACCCCCCGCCGAGCAGGAGCGGCAGGCTCACCATCAACGCCCGCACCGAATGGTCGATCCACCGCGAGATCAGCACGCGTTCCCACGTAGAGCCGCGGAAGTCCGGGCGATCATCGGTGTCGGCGGCCACGAGCGACTCCTCTTATATGGGGGATACGGGAAAAACCGTAACCGCCATCCCCCAAGAACAAGAAGAGGAGGGCTTCCCTGTTGCCGCATCCGGCCTCCAGAGACGCCGCTGCCCAACCGGCTCTCTTCGCGTCCCCCACACGAAGAGAGCCGGTCCCCGACGTATCGGGCGACCGGCTCTTCTGTCGGCGGTGGAGGTGGGATTCGAACCCACGGTAGGTCTCCCTACACTCGCTTTCGAGGCGAGCGCCATCGGCCACTAGGCGACTCCACCGAGGGCAACTCTACCGGAAACGACGGCGTGCGAAGAACGCGTTGAGCACATCCCCGCATCGCTCGGCGAGCTCCGGGCTCACCAGGTCGGGCGGGACCACCTCCGGGCGGTGGTTCAGCCGGCGGTCTCGCAGTACGTCCCACAGCGAGCCCGCCGCCCCGGCCTTCGGGTCGCGCGCGCCGTAGACCAGCCTCTCCACCCGGGCCAGTACGCTCGCGCCGGCGCACATCGTGCACGGTTCGAGGGTGACGGCGAGCGTGCACCCGGTGAGGCGCCATTGCCCGGTGTGCCGGGCCGCCGCCCGAAGTGCCACGATCTCGGCGTGCGCGGTGGGATCGCCGGTCGCCTCGCGCTCGTTGCGCCCCGCCCCGATCACCCGCCCGCCGGCGTCGAGCACCACGGCACCCACGGGCACGTCCTCGCTCTCGTGCGCGTGCTCGCTCTCGGCGAGGGCGAGCCGCAGCGCCGCGTCGGCGTGCTCCCGCGCGCTCGGCCCCGGTGTCTCCGTCACAACCGCAGCGAGTCCAGGTAGTCGGCGAAGCCGGCACGGGCCGCCACTGTGGACAGCACGTCCCCCGGCAGGATGCCCTCGCTCAGTGTCAGCGAGAGCAGGTCGCGTTCGGAGGTGCCGATGTCGGAGAGCAGCGCACCGGTACCCCCGGGATTGGGGTAGGGCTTCTGCCCGGTGCCCTCCACCTGCTCTGGAGCTTCGATCTCGCCGCTCTCCAGCAGCAGTTCCGCGACCGGGTGCTCGTGCACCACTCGGGCGTCGGAGAGGAACACCTGGGGGTCGGAGTGGTCGTCGACCCGCACGAGCCCGAACCACTCGTCGTCCGCCTCGATGAGGAGCAGCATGGTTCCCTCGGCGGCGTCGGGACCGTGAGCCCCCGAGACGTCCCGCATGAGGTCCGCGACGTCGTCGATGCTCTCGGCCCCGTCCAGGTCGACCTCGGTCCCCATCCACGTGTCCGCGGAAAGGCAGAAGACCGCTGCGAAGATCGACACCGTGCGTTCCCGTCCTCTCTAGCGCGCTGGGCCGGATCAGGGCAGTGGCGCGTGATCACATGATCAGGCCGGGGAAATCCTTACCCCATCCCGTCCAACGCACGCTGGAACGCCTGCTGGAATCCCAGCCGTTCGGCGATACTCGCCAGCACCTCGTCGGGGTAGAGGTCGAGATCGCCCGCGAGCGCTCCGAGCTCCATCTCGTCGAGCCCGAGGTCGGCGAGGATCGAGAGGTCGCCAGCGGGGAGCACCTGGTCCAGGTCGTCCTCGTCCGGCTGGTCGATCTCCAGGTGTTCCAGCACCTGGCGTGCGACGGGCCAGTCGACGGAGGCGGTGACGTCGGAGAGGAAGATACTGACATCGTCGCGGCCGTAGACCCGGACGACGAGGAAGAAGTCGTCGCCCACCGAGACCAGGCCGATCGCACCACTGATACTGGGCTGCTGACGCAGCGCGTGCAGGAGGCCCTTGAGGTCCTCGGTCAACGCCACCGGGAGGAGGTCGACGTCCCAGTAGTCCTCCTCCCGGTAGGCAACGGCGGCGAAGTCACCGGCGCCGTCGTCACCCGGTTCGAGTTCGGTCATCGTCATCCCACCCCGCTGGCCTTGGTGCGGCCAGGATTGCAGATCGCCTGTGGCGGCGTCATCGTAACCACCGCTCTCGCCTATGAGTGGGTTCGCCCAAGAGGGCCTGTCTCCGTGATAGAAGTCCGCGCACACAGTCCTATTAGATCGGAAACCTCGTCCCTTGCAGAACGCGTTCGGGAAGTTGACTCCGATTCGTCGCCTAATGCGACGCGGGATCCCGCTCGTGGCACTGGTCACCCGCCTTCCACCGGCGGGCCGGGACATGCCGCGCACCGTTAGACTCGGACCGCCGAACCGGCCGATTTCCCAGTTCATCCGGAGTATGCAATGGAAACCCTGGTCGTCGACCACCCGTTGGTCGCGCACAAGCTCACAACGCTACGCGACCAGGAAACCGACTCCCCCACGTTCCGGCGACTCACCGATGAGCTGGTGACGCTGCTGACCTACGAGGCCACACGGGATATCCGAATCACCGACGTCACGGTGCGGACACCGTTGACGCTCACCTCGGGGGTCCGCCTCACGCGCCCCGCCCCATTGGTGGTGCCGATCCTGCGCGCGGGTCTGGGGATGCTCGACGGCATGGCGCGGCTGCTGCCGATGGCCGAGGTCGGGTTCGTCGGGATGGCCCGCGACGAGCACACCCTGCAGCCGGCGACCTATGCCGACCGCCTCCCGCGTGACCTGTCGGGGCGGCAGTGCTTCGTCCTCGACCCCATGCTGGCCACCGGGGGAACACTGGCGGCCGCGCTGCGCATGCTGGTCGAGCGGGGCGCCGACCACGTGACCGCGATCTGCCTGCTGGCGGCCCCCGAAGGGCTCGAAGCCGTGCGGGAGAAGCTGGCCGGAACCCTCGATCCGGAGCACGGCGCGACCCTGCGCGTCGTCACGGCGGCCGTCGACGAGCGGCTGGACGAGCGCGGGTTCATCCTGCCCGGCCTCGGTGACGCGGGAGACCGCCTCTATGGAAGCCTCTGACCTGCGAATTCTTCCAAGTTCCCACCGCAGTCGGACGCTATTTTGTATCTTTATGCGAATCGGATGAATGGATGTCCGAAACCAGGGAACTTACCGCTGCATACGGCTTCCTGGCAGGTGGACCCGACCCGGACGCAGACGCCGCCGCCGGGACGCCCCACACCGAAATAGCTGAATGCATATCGACATAGAGATGTGACCCAAGCCTGCAACCCTGGTTGGGGCCCCTACCTAACCCAAGCACCGCTGACCAAAACTCCAGACCGGCGTTCCACCCTGTGGCGATTGCTCCCCAGTTGCCCCGGCGCGGCACGGCGACCCGATCGCAGCCCACGCGACGCGGTGCCCTCTCGCCTCCCGAGTGCCTACGCGGCGCTCAGAACCGGGTACAGAGCGCCAGCGACCCCCTTCCCTCTCGAGGAGTGCGATGCCTGAGCAGACCGACACCCCGCCCCGCGAGTTCGCCCCCGTTGTCGAACGTCTCAGTAGCGAGTTCGCCGGTGTCCACCCGCGCGCCACGGTGACCCGATGTGTGGACGCCGCCCGGCACGGCGCGCAGGACGTCACCGGGCTGGCAACCCCCGAGCTGGTCGAACGCATCGCACGCCAACACTTGCAGGTACTGGCGATGGCCTTCGCGGAACGCCGCTCACCGTTCCCCGCGTGACCAGAGCCACAACCCATTTTCACCGGACGCCACGCCGACGGGGTGGCTGCGGCTTTACGCGCGTGGGGGTCGGTGTAACAATCAACATGGGTTGGTGGGTCAGGCTGCAATCGTTGGGGAGACGGTCATGGCGAAGCTGAAAAAATGGCTGGGGTATGCCCTCATAGCCTTCGTCGGGTTTTATCTGCTCACGCAACCCGAAAGCGCCGCTGCGGTTATCGAGGGTGCCCTGGGAGGGCTCTTGGCCGGCGGTGAAGCCCTATCTCGTTTCGTCAACGCCCTGATGCCGTAAAGGCTGTGCAGTTATGAGGCTCGTAGCACCGACCAATCGCGCACCAGCGTCTGTCAACCGCTACTTGCTGCCCCACGAGCAGGATGTCGTGACGATCCGACGGCATCCTGCCGTGCTGATGGTGCCCGTTTCGGCGGTGCTCGGTGCCCTCATCTTCGCAGGCATCGTGAGTAACACACCTCTCGTAGCGAGCTCCGCGGTTCTGGCAGTCATCTGGTGGCTGTGGCTCCTGGTCCTGGTGTGGTTCGTCTGGCGGGTGGCGGAGTGGTCGGTCGACTACTTCGTCATCACCTCGGCCCGATTGCTCCTGACGACCGGTCTGATCACCCGACAGGTCAACATGATGCCGCTCAGCAAGGTCACTGACATGCGGTTCGAGCGCAGTCTTGTGGGGCGCTTCCTTGGCTATGGGACCTTCGTCATGGAGTCGGCGGGTCAGGACCAGGCTCTCAGCAGGATCCACTTCGTTCCCTACCCGGAACAGCTCTACCTCGAAGTCGTCGGGCTGATCTTTCCCGACAAGAACTAACCCAGCACCAGCGACACCGTGTGGGGCCCGTCCTGTCCGGACGGGCCCCACACGTGTGTACGGCCCGCACGACACTCCGAGTCCAGGCACACCAGAGCGAATCGAAGTTGACTTCACGGTGAACGGAAGGTTAACTGTAGTTCTCTGCTAGTAGAATGAGGGGAGTGTCGCCATGGCTCGCACGACGAATGGTCAGACACAGCAGGCTCGCCAAGCCGCCCCCCAACGCCGTCCGCGCCCGTCGGCCCGCCGGCGCGCTCCGCTGGACACCAATCTCCCGCAGCCGCGCCGCTCACTGGAGTCCGAGCAGGAGACAGCAGCACCGGCCCGGCCGATGCTGCGGTGGGTGCTGGTTACCGACGAGAACGGCCGCACCCGCCCCGAGGCGCGCTGGCACGTCTGAGCCGCGCGCACCTCAAGGGGCGTCCGATCCCACTGTGGGATCGGACGCCCCTTGGTTGGGGCGGGCCCTACCGCTGCCGCAGGACGGCGTGCGCCGCGTTGCGGCTATGGCTGACCTCGGTTCCCGCCATCAGCCCGTTGCCAGTCTCACTGGGAGTACTCAGGTGTCCCCGGCGAAGTTCTCGCCCGGTTCGCTCGCCCCTCGGCCACGGTAACTGTCGTGGCGAGCAGTGCCAGAACGGCGGCGGGAACGCCGAGCAGGGTGACCGGCAGCCAGTCTTGGGTCAGCCCGCCGAGTGCGCCACCCACCGCGACGCCGACGTAGATCGCGGAGGAGTTGAGGCCAAGGAGAACTGGTGCTGAGGCGGGTGCAAAGGTCACCAATCGGTGTTGTTGCACGACCGAGGCCATGCCGTCGGTCGCTCCCCAGATGGCGGCCCAGACGAAGGCGATGGCCAGGTGACTGACCGTGAGTGGGCTGATCGCGAGGAACACGGTGCCGCCGGCGAGTGCGGTGACCGCGACGCCGAGCGGTGGACGCTTGTCCACGAGGTAGCCGGCGAAGAAGTTACCAACGAGGACCCCGGCTCCCCAGGCGAACAGGATCATGGTGAGCGCCTGGGGAAACGATCCGGTCGTGGCTTCGGTGGTCATTGCGCCGATGTAGGTGTAGACGGTGTAATGTCCGGCCATCACCAGCAGCGTCGCCACCAGGATCGTGAGCACCTTGGGCTGGCGCAGCGGAGCCAGGCGGGCCGTTAGACTCGTCGCCGGCAGTACAACCTTGGGCAACGACACTGAGATGCCGATCGCGGCTACGACGCCCAAGGCTGCTACGGCCCAGAGTGTGAGGCGCCAATCGACACTGCCGATCAAGTTGCCTAGCGGCATGCCCAGCGCGGTGGACAAGGTCAGTCCACCGATGACCAGCGCCATGGCACGCCCCCGACGTTCGGCAGGCGTGATCGAGACAGCTGCGCTTGAGGCGGTGGCCGTGATGGTGGCTGCCCCAAGCGCGGTGAGAGTCCGGGCCAGCAACGCCAACAGGTAGGTCGGGCTGAGTGCTGTCACGACATTGCCGACAACGAACACGAGCAGCGCCAGTTGCAGAGCCTTTCGGCGATCCAGCGGACTCAACAGCCACGTCAGAATCGGCGCCGCGACAGCAAGCGTCAACGCGAACACTGTCACCAACTGGCCAGCGGCCGGGATGCTCACGCCGAGGTCGGCGGCGATGGCAGGCAGGAGTCCCGCTATCACGAACGCGTCGGTACCGACCGCGAAGGTAGCCAACGCAAGCGGGAACAGCGGTCTCACGAGATGACTGGACCGCTGCGTCCCCGGCTCGCTGGCATCGGCCCGATTCAAGCGTGCTCTCCTGCCTCTTGGGACAGGCTGAACTCCACGCCCTGATCATCGGTGCAGTGGGCATACGCGCCCGATGGGATGGTGACCGGATCTTCCGCCGTACCGCCAAGTTCGCGCACCCGAGCGACAGCAGCCTCGATGTCGTCGACAGCGAAGAAGATCCGCGGGTGTCGTGACGCATCACCGTGCGGCGACCCACCCATCGGCTCGGGCCCCTGGATCATCGAGTAACCCGGAAAGTTGCCCTCGTAGAACGTCCAGCCGAACAGCGAGTTCCAGAACCGCTGGGTCGCCGCGATATCGCTGCTCGGCAGCTCAAAGTACGTGACCTGTCCACTCATCACCTTGCTCCTTATGTCAATGTGCTGACATGCAGCGTATGTCAGACTGCTGACATGGAGCAAACAGAGACGGTGGGCGATCTTGAACTCTCGCTGGGCTACGTCCTCAAGCAGGTGCACGCCTCACTGCGCACCGCGATGGACGAGGCCCTGCGGCCACTGGACCTGACCGTCCCCCAATACGCATGCCTCGAACTGCTCGGTCAGCATCCTGGGCTGTCCAACTCCGAACTCGCCCGCCGCGCCTTCGTCACCCGCCAGTCGATGAACCTCGTCCTACGCCGGCTACAAGAGCGCGGCCTGCTCACGCGGCCTGATCACTCACCGCATGGGCGAGCACTGCCGACCAAGCTGACCCAGGACGGGCAGACAACACTGCGCGAGGCCAGCATCGCGGTCCGCAGCGCCGAGAAGCAGCTGTTCTCGCCCCTGTCCCAGGAGCAGCAGCGCCGGCTACGAGAGGACCTCGCCACATGCGTGGCCTCTTCCAGCACCGACTACTAGTAGGGCTTCGTTAGGTGCCCGCCCATGGTGAGCTCATCGTGGTGCTCGTGCGGAGTCGGTTCCTTCGTAGCGCTGGTGGAGTCTCGGGCTGTTTCGGTGTGACGGTGCGGGCGCCCCGCGTGCCCTCGGACGGGGCGATGCTTGTCCGGTGCGACACCCGCAGGCTGGCCCACCCACTGCCCTCGCCGCCCCCGTCGGCAAGGTCGGTCGCGGCACGGACCGCGGCGTCGCCGCCCTCGTCAAGCGCGCAACCGCCCGGTAGCGGCCGGCAGGTCACCCCGGCGCCATGTCGACGAACCGGCTGTAGTGCCCCTGGAACGCCACCGTGACCGTGGCCGTGGGGCCGTTGCGGTGCTTGGCCACGATCAGGTCGGCCTCGCCTGCGCGGGGGGACTCCTTCTCGTGCACGTCCTCGCGGTACAGCAGGATCACCATATCGGCGTCCTGCTCGATGGAGTTGTGCACGCTGATGCCGTTCGCGACGAAATTGTGGCCGTCGGGCACAGTGGCGTCGAAGACCTCGCGGACGCCGAGCGGCTCGATCGCGGTGATCTCGTCCCAGTAGACATCGTTGGTCACGAGCACCTCGCGACCGGTATCGCACGGTTGCTCGGCGACCCGCTCAACCTCCGCTCGCACGGGCACCCGCTCTGGTGCCGTCCTCCGGGGCAACGGCGCCCGCGTGACCGCGGCGGGCTCGCGCCCCGGCGCGCCCCGCCCACCACGCGCCAGACGGCGCGCGCCGGGCAGCTTCCGCACCCGCTCGGCCGTGCAGGCGGCGCGGCTCCCGAGCCGCCGGGCCGCCTTGCCGACCGCCGTGCCGCGCCGCACCGGCCGCGGCGACGGAGTGCCACCGGGCGGGTCGGACAAGGGGACCACCGCGGTGCCGGGCCGCGCGCCGGCGCTCCGCGGCTGGGATTCCCGCGCTTGCCGCGGCACGCCGATCCGGTCGCCGGGCGCCAGCTCCCCGAGCGGGGTCCACCCGCCGTACCCGAGGAACGGGTGGTTCGCCGAGGCCACCACCGCACGCCCGGACCGGAGGCGCAGCCGGAAGGTTTCCTTCGTCCCGCTGTGGAAAACGTGCGACATGGTGCGTGGGACAAGGCGCAGCGCGTCGTCGAGCGCCCACACCGGGATGTCGCGCTCTCCGCTCTCGTACAGCTCGCCCATGGTCGTCTCGGCCCCGGTGTCGGAGCGCAGCACCCGGGTTTCGGCGGTGAGGCAACCGGATTCACGCAGGTCACTCACCTGCGGCTTCTTGTCGGTGCGCTGCTCGGGGCCGCGGTTGAGCTGGGACAGCGCGATGACCGGCACCTCAAGCTCCTTCGCGAGGAGTTTCAGGGAGCGCGACATCTCGGAGACCTCCTGCTGCCGGCTCTCGACCCGGCCCGCCGCGCTCATCAGCTGCAGGTAGTCGACGATGATGAGCTTGAGGTCGTGCTGCTGCTTCAGCCGCCGGCACTTGGCCCGGATCTCCATCATCGACATGTTCGGCGAGTCGTCGATGAACAACGGCGCGCTCGCGACCTCGCCCATCCGGCGCGCCAGCCGCGCCCAGTCGTCATCGGTCATCAGCCCCGACCGCATCGTGTGCAGCGGCACGCGTGCCTCGGCCGACAGCAGCCGCATGACGATCTCGTTCCGCCCCATCTCCAGGCTGAAGATGACACTCGTCAACTGGTTCTTGATCGAGGCGGCGCGCGCGAAGTCCAGGGCCAGGGTGGACTTGCCAACGGCCGGCCGCGCGGCGATGATCACCATCTGTCCGGGGTGCAGGCCGTTGGAGAGCTGGTCGAAGTCGGTGAAGCCCGTGGGGACACCGGTCATGGAGCCGTCGTGGGCGGAGATGGCCTCGATCTCGTCAAGGGCACCCGGCATGACGTCGCTCAGGGAGAGATAGTCCTCGCCCGTGCGCCGCTCGGCGACCCGGAACACCTCGGCCTGGGCGTGGTCGACCAGGTCATCCACCTCGCCGTCGCCGGAGTAGCCGATCTGCGCTATGCGGGTGCCGGCCTCGACGAGGCGGCGCAGCACCGCCCGGTCGCCGACAATGCGGGCGTAGTACCCCGCGTTCGCCGCGGTGGGAATGGCCTCGGTGAGGGTGTGCAGATAGGGCGCGCCGCCCACGCGGGCGACCTCGCCGCGCTTGGTCAGCTCCGCGTTGACGGAGATGGCGTCGACCGGCTCGCCGCGGGAGAAGAGGTCGACGGCGGCGTCGAAAATCGTCTGGTGCGCCGGCCGGTAGAAGTCGACCGACCGCACGATCTCCACAACCTGGCTGATCGCCTCCTTGGACAACAGCATGCCGCCGAGCACGCTCTGCTCGGCCATGATGTCGTGCGGGGGCGTGCGCTCGTAACCGCCCTCTTCCCGTGAATGCTCGGTAACGCTCACAAACTTCCCCCCTGCACAGCATGGTTACGAAGCAACCCCCACGGTGGATTGTCGCGACTGGGAGGGCCGTGGCGCAAAGCAGCTTGTGGATGGATCTGCGGATATCTTGTGGACGAATCCGGCGTTCCTGCGGATAGCTTGTGCACAGCACTTGTGGATAACTAGTCACGACACCAGAAACACCCACTATGAGCTGCAAAAACTCTGTCCCCCGCCTGTGTGTGACAGAAAATTCACGAGAATCTATCCACAAGTTATCCACAGGCTCGGTGTGTCGCCCGTGCGTCAGCTCTCCGGACAGCGGTCGGCTACCGTGACAAGGTCATGCCCGCAATGCTCTCAGCGCCGCCGTTCCGGCACGCCCACGACCGGGAGATCTTCCGGCTCGCTGTCCCCACCTTCTTCGCCCTCATCGCCGAGCCGCTGTTCCTGCTCACTGACTCGGCCGTGGTGGGAACCCTGGGCACGACGGCACTCGGCGGGCTCGGGGTGGCGGGCCAGATTCTCACGACGTTCGCGGCGGTCTGCATCTTCCTCGCCTACGGCACCACCGCGGCCGTGGCCCGCAAGTACGGCGCCGGTGACCTGGCCGGAGGCCTCCGGCACGGCATCGACGGACTATGGCTGGCCGCGCTTATCGGTATCGCGGCGATCCTCGCGGGGTGGCCACTGGCGCCGTGGCTCATCGACCTGCTGGGGGCGTCGCCCGAGGTGGCCGCGCCCGCCCTCATCTACCTGCGGATCAGTCTGCTCAGCACCCCGGCGTTGCTCATCATCATGGCGGGCACCGGTGTGCTGCGCGGCCTCCAGGACGCCACGACCCCCCTCGCCGTCGCGGTCGCCTCCTACATCGGAAACGCCGCCCTGTGCATAACTCTCGTCCTCGGCCTGGGGATGGGGATCGGCGGTTCCGCGTGGGCCACGGTGATCGCGCAGACCGTCGGCGCGCTGGTCTACGTGGTCGTGGCCGCCCGGGCGGCGCGGCGGAACCGGGTCTCACTCGCCCCGACACTGGCCGGGCTACACTCGGCCGCGAGCGCGGGCTTCGCGTTGTTCCTGCGCACCGTCTCGATGCGGGTGGTCGCGCTGGTGACCACCGCGGTGGCCGCCCGGCTGGGCGACGACGAGGTCGCGGCACACCAGGTCGCGTACCACATGTGGTCACTACTGGTGTTCGCGATGGACGCCATAGCCATCGCCGGGCAGTCCATCATCGGCCGCTACCTGGGCGCCGGCGACGTGCCCGGCACCCGGGCGGCAACCCGGCGGATGGTGGAGTGGGGTGTCCTGGTCGGCCTGGCGTTCACCATGGCCGTGTTCGCGGTGCTGCCGTGGGCCGCTGCTCCGTTCACTTCCGACCCGAGGGTCGCCGGGCTGATCATGTCGGTACTGGTCGTGGTGGCGCTCATGCAGCCGCTCAGCGGCGTCGTCATGGTGCTCGACGGCATCCTCATGGGCGCCGGCGACCAGCGCTACCTCGCCTGGGCCAGCCTGTGGACAATGCTCGTTTTCGTCCCGTGCGCCCTGCTCGTGCTGTGGACCACGCCCGACGGGTCGGACTTCGGCCTGGTAGGGCTATGGCTGGCGTTCACCGGGTGGATCGTCGCCCGCGGCGTCACACTGGGCACGCGGGCCCGCGGAGGCGCGTGGCTCGTCGTGGGAGCCACGCGCCCGTAACAGGTATCAGGTCACCGGGTCGTTCTCGCCGAGCGCCGGGCCGTGGAAGAACTCGGTATGCCGCTCGTCCATGGGACGTGCCGGATAGGTCGGCCGGTGCTCCTCGGGAACCTCCATGCCGTCTTCCGGTTGCCCGGCCGTCTGCCGCGCGCGCATCAGGGTACGGACATCGCTGCGCAGCTGCGGAAGCATGGCGTAGAGCTGGTCGCCCGGGCAGCCCGTCACGTTGAAATCGCGGTGCCCGACGATCGCCTTGCTCGGGTTGAGGTTGTAGACGGCGCACAGCCAGGCGCAGGTGTCGACCAGCGCCTCCAGCAGAGCGTCCGGCGGTGTCGCCGAGGAGTAGGTTCCTTCGTTCTCGATGCCGATCGTGTGCGTGTTGTGGTTCGCGGTCTGCGCCCCCACGGTGTGGTTGCCACCGCGGATGGCCGCCAACGAGGTGTTGCGGCCTGCCATGATGTGGCCACCACGGCTGATGGTGAGCTGTTGGCCGATGTCGTCCCAGCCGTTGGTGTCCATGTGGTACCGCTGGATCGCCCTGGACAGCGCAGCGGCGTGGCTCGTCGAGGTGTCGTTGCTGTTGGCGGTGGCGGTGTGGTGCACGACGATGTGATCGGGCCCCCTACCGAGCACCTGCGCCCGACGTTTCGGCTTCCTGGCCCTCCAGTTCGCCCTTGTGTAGATGTGGGGTTCGGCGGCGGCGTGTGCCGCGCGCGTACCGCGGCCCAGGTCGCTCGCCCCGCCGACGAGCACACCGCCGCTCGCGAGTGCGGCTCCACGGAGTACGGTCCGCCGGGTCAGATCTCCCGGCACCACAGGTTGATCACGCATGGTCATCCCGGCCTCATCCTTTCGGGGTGGTGGGCCCACCTCAAAAGGTAAGTTACAAAAAGTAATTGAGAGATGACTGCACGTCATACGGTGTGTCCCGTACAGCGCCGAAAAATCGGGCCTACCAGCAGACCCGGACACACAAAAACCGGGCCGGGGCGTAACGCCCCAGCCCGGTGCACAACCGTGCGAATACCAGCTAGGCGCCGGTGACCTCCAACGAGATCGTGGCGGAGACCTCGGGGTGCAACCGGACCTCGACCTTGTGCTCGCCGACGGACTTGATCGCGTTGCGGATCTCGACCCGGCGCTTGTCGACCGCCGGTCCCCCGGATGCCTTTACGGCCTCGGCGACCTTGGACGCCGTGACCGAGCCGAACAACCGGCCGCCCTTGCCCGCACGCTGGCTCAACTGGACCTTCATGCCGCCAAGCCGCTCGGCAACTTCCTTGGCCTCGTCGAGATCGCGGATGTCGCGGGCCTGGCGGGCACGCCGGATCTGGTCGACCTGCTTCTGGCCGCCACGCGTCCACTTGACCGCCAACCCGCGGGGAAGCAGGTAGTTGCGGCCGTAACCGTCGCGCACCTCAACGATGTCGCCAGGGGCACCGAGGCCAGTGACCTCGTGGGTCATGATCAACTTCATGAGTGAACCTCCCTCGGACTTCCCCGTTAGCGAGCGGTGCTCGTGTACGGCAGCAGCGCCATCTCACGAGCACTCTTGATCGCCGTGGCGACGTCGCGCTGGTGCTGCGTGCAGTTACCGGTGACGCGCCGCGCGCGGATCTTGCCGCGGTCGGAGATGAACTTCCGCAGCAGTGTGGTGTCCTTGTAGTCGATGTAGGACAGTTTTTCCTGACAGAACAGGCAAACCTTCTTCTTGGGCTTGCGCGCTGTCGGTTTCGCCATCGTGGTGCTCCTTGTGTGAAGAGCCCCGGAACATCCGGGGATGGTCGGTTCGAACAGATGGGAACAGCTAGAAGCTAGAACGGCGGCTCGTCGGAGAACCCGCCGCCACCGCTGCCGCTGGTGGCCCAGGGGTCGTCGGCCGGCGGGCCCGAGCGGCCACCCTGGCCGCCGCCGAAGCCGCCGCCCTGGTTGCCGTAACCGCCCTGCTGCGGGCCGCCGCCACCCCCGCCGCCCTGGCGCTGTACCTTGGTCACCTTCGCGGTGGCACTACGCAGCGCGGGACCGACCTCGTCCACGTCGATCTCGAAGACCGTACGCTTCTCGCCCTCCTTGGTCTCGAACGACCGCTGCTTGAGCCGGCCCTGCACGATCACGCGCATCCCGCGCTGCAGGGTCTCGGCGACGTTCTCCGCGTACTGGCGCCACACCGAGCAGGTGAGGAACATGGCCTCACCATCGCGCCACTCGCCGTTCTGCCGGTCGAAGTAGCGCGGTGTCGAGGCCACGCGGAAGTTCGCGACCGCCGCACCGGACGGGGTGAATCGCAGTTCCGGATCGTCGACAAGATTGCCGACGAGGGTGATCTGGGTTTCGCCTGCCATGGTCGGCTCCGGGGTGAGTAGTCGGAATCAGGCAGTGGCGACCAACGCTGGAAAGCGTCAGTGCGCCGCGGGACGGAGGACCTTGGTGCGCAGGACGTCCTCGGCGATGTGGAGCTGGCGGTCGAGCTCCTTGACCGTCTCGGGCTTGGCCGTGAGGTCGATCACCGCGTAGATGCCCTCGGAGTTCTTGTTGATCTCGTAGGAGAGGCGGCGCTTGCCCCAGACGTCGACCTTCTCGACCGATCCACCATCGTTGCGGACCACGCCCAGGAACTGCTCCAGCGACGGGGACACCGTGCGCTCGTCAAGGTTGGGGTCGAGGATGACCATTACCTCGTAGTTACGCATAGACCTTCATACCTCCTCTGGACTGCTGCGGCCACGGTCTTTCCGTGGCAGGAGGGCAAGAACCCCCGATGTGATCACTTCGCACCCGGCTGCGCCGGTGAGCGGGGGATCTAGAGCCAGACGACTGCCAAGGTTACCAGCCGTCACCCCGCTGATTGGCCGTCCCGCAAGCTGTCCACAACCACAATTCCGCACACCGCCAGCAGCGTGACCAGCCGGCCCAGCGCCACCAGCGCGTAGGACTCGATGCCCAGCCCCACGGGAGCGGCCCCACTGGCGAGCGCCTCGACGTAGCGCAGGTGCTGCCAGATACCGAAGTGGTAGACCACCTCCGCTACCTGCCACAGCCCCAGGACAGCGACGGGCAGGCCGGGCCGCATCGTTCGCGGCCACGCCAGGACGGCCAGCGGCAGCAACCACAGCACGAACTGCGGCGACCACACCTTGTTGGTGAGCAGGAACGCCGCGACGACCAGGAACACCAGTTGCTCCGGCGCTGGCGGGCGGCGCGCGAGCAGCCCCAGCGCCGCGATCCCCGCGCAGGCAGCGCCGAAGGCCAGAGGGGCGAGGAGGTTCACCAGGTCGCGGTCAGCGAGGTCGAACAGCCCCAGCCCGCTCAGCAGATAGTAGACGGAACCCCAGTCGGCGCCGCGCTCCCTGCTGAACGCGAAGAACTCGGCCCAGCCTTCCGGCGCAGCGAGGTAGACGGGCAGGTTCACCGCGGTCCACGCGGCCACGGCACCCGCCAGCGAGCGGAGCAGGTCGCCCGGCGCGATGCCGCCCTCCCTGCCCAGGAGTCTCCGCAGGACAAGCACCAGCAGCGGGCCGAAGACCAGGAACGGGTAGAACTTGGCCGAGACGGCCAGGCCCACCAGCGCGCCGCCCAGCCACTGGCGCCCCCGCGCGCAGCAGACGAGCCCGCCGGTGAACAGCGCGACCGCGAGCAGGTCCCAGTTGATGAACGCGGCGAGGACGGCAGCGGGGCTCAGGGCCACGAACCCGCCGGCGAGGAGGGCCCGGGTCCGGTCGAAGGTGCCGGCGTCGGCGCGGAGTCCGCCGCGCCCCGCCAGGTAGCCGGTGCCCAGGACCACGACCACCAGGGCGGCCGCCAGCACCCCGGCGGTGAGGTCGAAGTAGGCGAACGCGCGCGCGGTGGTGTCGGGCAGCCACGCCACGGCCCGCGCGGCGAGAAGCATCAGGCCGCCCGTGAGTACCGGGTACTCGACCGCCTTGTCGAGGTAGGGGACGGTGCCGGTGTCCAGGCCATCGCGGTAGTACAGCGGGAGGATGTCGGTGTAGCACCCGTACACGTACTGCCCGTCGTCGCCGAACCGGCACGGGACCATCAGCAGGTAGCCGAGAACCGCGCCGGCCGCGGCGATGGCGGCCAGCCCGCCCCACGGCACGGACACCGTTACACGCCGCGTGCCGGCGCCGGAACCGGCGCCGGCACGCGGCTGGTCGGGGTGGCCCGTCATAGCGGGAGCGTCCCCCAATGGTCAGGGACCATCACCAGCCAATTCCAGAATCATCATCGTCATCATTGGGAGGCCCCCCGGGACCGGGGCTTTCTTCGCCATCATCACCGTCGTCGCCCTCCTCATCGCAGTGGGGGAGGTCCTGCATGGGGGGCTCGCAGTCGTCCCGGGGCGGAATGGTCGGGGTCTCGGTCGGAGTCGACGGCGTCGACGGCTCCTCGGTGGGCTCCTCGGTCTCCTCTGGCTCTTCGGAGGGCTCGGGCTCCGGCACGTAGCTCTCTTCGTCGCCGACCCACGCCGGCCCCGGGAACTCCTCGACCTCCTTGCCCTCCATGGCGTTGTCCATGAACGCCTTCCAGATCCGGGCCGAGGTGGTACCGCCGTACACGTCGTTGACACCGGGGATGACCAGCTGCTCGCCGTCGGAGCGGCTCAGGCTGACGGACGTGGAGAGTTGCGGGGTGAACCCGACGAACCAGGCCGACTTGGCCTCGTTGGAGGTACCGGTCTTGCCCGCGACCGGCCGGCCGTCGTCCAGCGCGGCGGCGTCGCCACCACCGTTCTCGACCACCTGGGTCATGGCGTGGGTGGCGTCGGCCGCGATCTCGGGGCTGAACGCCTTCGTGCCCTGCTCCAGCTGGTCGGCGTCGTTCGGCTCGATCTCCTCGCCCTCGGAGCCGACCACCTCGGTGACCATGTGCTGCGGCATGTGCGTGCCGTTGTTGGCGAACGTGGAGAACCCGGCCGCCTGGTCCAGGGCGGTGAGCTGGTAGGTGCCCAGCGCGATGTTCGGCCCCATCGCAGCGGTCTCGAACTGCTCCTCCTCGATCCCGCTGGCCTTGGCGGTCTCGACCACCGCCTCAGGCGTGGTCTGGACCGCGAGCTCCACATAGGCGGTGTTGATGGAGTCGGCAGTGGACTGGATGAGGTCGACCTCGCCGTACGACTGGTTGCTGTCGTTCTGGATCTCCTCCTCGACACCGGGGAACTCCTGCGGCGAGTCGCCGTCGAAGGTGCTCTTCAGGCCGATTCCCTGCTCCAGACCGGTCGCGAGTACGTAGGGCTTGAACGCGGACCCCGCCTGGGCGCGGTGGGTGAGGGAGTTGTTCGCCTCGGTGGTGAAGTCCCTACCGCCGTGGAACGCCTGGATCTCGCCCGTCTTCGGATCGACCGCGGCGAGCCCCATGAGGGTCTCCTCGGGCATATCGGGCAACGTCTCACTGAAGGCGTCCTCCGCGGCCTTCATCAACTCCTCGTCCAGCGAGGTCTGCACACGATAGCCACTGGTGGCGACCTCCTCGGGAGCGATCCCGTACCGCTCCTGGAGCTCCTCCTCGACCGCGGTCTTGATGTAGCCCTTACTGCCGGAGAGATTGTCGCCCGCCTCGTAGTCAATGGTCTCCGGAAACTCCAGCTTATCGGCCTCAGCCTGGGAGATCCCGCGATCCGGGTTGTCCTCGTGCATCTCGACCATGCCGTTGACCGAATACTCCCAACGCTCCTGGAGGATCTCCGCCATCTCGGAGTCGGCCTCCACATTCTGGAAGTTGCTGGGCTGCTGGATGATCGCCCCGATGAAAGCGCCCTCGGCCTCGTTGAGCTCACCGACGTCCTTACCGAAGTACGCCTGCGCCGCCGCCTGGATCCCATAGGCATCACGACCGAAGTAGATCGTGTTCAGGTACTGCGCGAGGATCTGCTCCGGAGGCAGGCTACGCCCCACCTTGATCGAGATCAGGATCTCTTTGATCTTGCGGACATAGCTTCGCTCCTGCGACAACCCGCCGTAGTAGTTGCGGGCCATCTGCTGGGTGATCGTGGAACCACCGCCGGCCTGCCCGCCGGTCAGCACCGCCCGCATGGTCCCACTGACCGAGATACCGGGCTCCTCGTAGAAGTTGCGCTGCTCGGAACCCAGAACACCGTTGATGACGGGTTCGGGAATGTCACCCGCCTCCACAGGAACCCGGTTGAGCTCACCCGTGGTCACCGCTTCAGAGCCGTCCGCGTACTGGATACTCGTCGAGGCCAACTGCGCGTCGGCCTGCTCATGGAGCTCCGCGGGGTCGGGGGTCTGGGCGTAGAGCACACCGAAGACCGCGACACCGGCGACGAACATCAGCCCGAGGGTGATCAGGGCGGGCTTCCACGCCTTGGCGAAGAAGCGCTTGAACGGGCCGCGGTCGTCGTGGTCGTCGCGCCCCGGCGGGCGGCGCCGGCCGCTACCGCTACCGCGGCCGCCACTCGCGGCCCGGCGCCCGCCTTCGGCACGCGCCCCGTGGCTGGCGGACCGGCGTCCGCGGTCCCCGCCGCCGCCCGCGGCCCGGCGGCGACCGCCCTCGGCGGCCGCACCGGACTCTGCGGCGGACCGGCTGCGCGGCGGCTGGTTGGCGCGGGCGTCCCGGGGGTCGTGACCGGTCCGGCCGGCACGGCTCTGGCGCTCCGGAGCGTCGTTCCAGAACCCGCCGTCGTCTTCTCTCGGCCTGCGTTGCCCACCAGCGCGGTCGGAGTCCCTGGCGGGCTCACCCGCCCGACGCCGACCGCCGGCGCTCCGTCGTCTCTCGGTACTCACGCGTCCTCGTTTGCTGTAATACGGCCCTAGTGGCCTAACGACTGGGATGGGGGCGCGGAACTGCCCCCTTTGGGGAACGATTTCGGCAACCTGTTAACAGGGCCACGGGAATCGGGCCCACTCGCCAAGTCCGCCAATGTGACGCCTCACCGGGTCGTGAGGTTGGCTACCGGCGTGCCGAAGACGTTGGTCCGCTTCTTCCTCCTGTCGATGACCTACCGTGACGAAAACTCGCAGAGCACGACACCCTGACGGACCCGGCCCATGACCACGGACCACGTGTGGAGACCACCATCGGGGGAACCGCCTGTAGTAGGCGGCTGTGTCGCCACTCCGGCCTCTTGGCCGCTGACGGGCCTCTACGGGCCGTCCACTGCGACGCCGTACTGGCCCAGGCCTTGAGGCACAAGTGATAGCGGGGGCACTCACTCGGCAAACAACCGTCACGGTAAGGCGACGGCGCCATATAGCACAACCCAGTCACGGGCGGACCGGACCATGCGCGTTGAGCGATCACATTCGGCTACCACTTGCATGTGGCAGACCAGCGTACGACGTTGAACCACCGCAGTGCGCGCGGGTTCCGCAGAGCTTCGATTCGAATTGGATTTCCCCAGGTCAAAGGCATAATAATCACAACGGGTGTATTGGCGGTCGCCGGAACCGAATGTTACGCGGCCAACCTCGGCTTCCCGGGCCAGCGGGAGTCCGGGCCGCCAAGACAAGCGTGAGAGAAGACTTCCATTACAAAGCGATATCCTGCTAACCGGATAAAACACGTGAACGTTCACTTACTTCGCATCCGGGCATCGGGCGGGAACAGAATCGGCGCCTGATCGGCTGATGCCACGTGTACGGCGATCTCCGATCGACGTACCGCGGGCCGCGGCACCAGGCCACGGCGCCGCGGATCCGAGCCAGAGACAAGAAGGAGCAAGGTTCAATGGGGTCGGTACGTGTAGCCGTCGTGGGTGTCGGCAACTGTGCGGCATCGCTCGTCCAGGGCGTTCACTACTACAGGGACGCCGCCCCTGAGACCCGTGTTCCCGGCCTCATGCACGTGCAGTTCGGCCCGTATCACGTGCGTGACGTGGAGTTCGTCGCGGCGTTCGACGTCGACGCGAAGAAGGTCGGGCAGGATCTCGCCGACGCGATCCTCGCGAGCGAGAACAACACGATGAAGATCTGCGATGTGGAGCCCAGCGGGGTCACTGTGCGGCGCGGGCCCACCTACGACGGCTTGGGCACCTACTACCGCGAGATCATCGAGGAGTCCACCGAGGACGCTGTCGACGTCGTGGCCACGCTGAAGGCCGCCAAGGCCGACGTCCTCGTCTCCTACCTGCCCGTGGGCTCCGAGGAGGCCGGCGAGTTCTACGCGCGGTGCGCCCTCGACGCGGGGGTCGCCTTCGTCAACGCCCTGCCGGTGTTCATCGCGTCCGACCCCGAATGGGCCGCCAAGTTCACCGAGGCGGGGGTCCCCATCGTCGGCGACGACATCAAGTCGCAGCTCGGCGCGACCATCACGCACCGGGTGCTGTCCAAGCTGTTCGACGACCGCGGGGTCATCCTCGACCGCACCTACCAGTTGAACTTCGGCGGCAACATGGACTTCATGAACATGCTGGAGCGCGAGCGGCTGCGGTCGAAGAAGGTCTCCAAGACGCAGTCGGTCACCTCCCAGATCCCGAACGAGCTCGCCGCGGGCTCCGTGCACATCGGGCCCTCGGACCACGTCCCGTGGCTGGACGACCGCAAGTGGGCCTACATCCGGCTGGAGGGCCGCGCCTTCGGTGACGCACCGGTGAACCTGGAGTACAAGCTGGAGGTGTGGGACTCCCCCAACTCCGCCGGGATCATCATCGACGCCATCCGGGCCGCGAAGATCGCCAAGGACCGCGGAGTCGGCGGCCCCATCCTCTCGGCGTCGTCCTACTTCATGAAGTCGCCGCCCGAGCAGTACAGCGACTCCGACGCCCACGACCTCGTCGAACGCTTCATCGCGGGCGAGATCGAACGCTGAGGCCGCTGACCGGCACGTCCGCGAGCCAGCGAGGCGCCTGGCCGGTGTGTCGACACGCCGGCCAGGGCCGTAGCTCCCCGCGCGGTTGGGGCCCTCCGCGACCGCCGTGGCCACAAAGTCCCGCGAGGAGGGGAACCTCCCACGGCCAGCGGCCGTCGCTATTGTGAGCGTCGGCCAACTGTGCCCGGATGAGGAGCGACCATGTCCCACCCCCCTCCACCCGGTCCTCCTGGACCGGGTCCCCACGTTCCCGGAGGGCCGAGCTACCCCTCTCCGGGGCCACCGCCCGGCGCCGGGCAGCAGCCACCCGGCCCTCCCACGCACGGCCCGGCCAAGAAGGGGAACGGCGGATGCCTCATCGCCGCCATCGCCGGCGGCGCGCTCGCCCTCGTGCTCATCGCGGCGGGAGCCGGCGTCCTGTGGTACATCGTCGGCGGCGAGCCGCAAGGGTCGGAGATCGTCAATGGCGACTGGGAGGGCGAGCTGACACTCGTTGACTACCCCGATACCACCGTGGGCAGCGTTGAGATGACCATGGACGCCACGGACCCCGACCTCCACCTGATCGAGGCGCAGGTACACGACACGGCCGGGAGCGGTCGCGCCTGCCCCATGAACCCGACGAACGTCTTGGTGAGCGACGCCGTCCTGAGCTTCGATTTCCGCAATGCGGGGTGCTCCCTCGAGGGCATGGCAACGATCACCATTGACGACACCACGCCTAACAATCTGCAGGTCCAGCTGGAGAACATGCACACCGACGCGTCCGGGGCCAGCGTCTGGAACTCAGCCAAAGGAGAGCTCGACCGCGTCGGCTGACCGCTTCTCCCAGCCAGCGGCTCCGGTATGTACCGCGGTACCACGACGGTGGCTCCACTGGCGATGCCGCCGCGTCCACGCCATGCTCATGTCTGTGGGACCGCACACGACCGGTGGATGCCCGAGCCCCCGCTGGCGGGCGCCGGCCAGACAAGAGGAGCGACAAGATGAGCCACCCCCCAGGCCCTTATCCGGAACCGCAGTACGGGCCTCCCCCAGGACAGCCACAAGGAACTCCGCAGGGACCACCGCCGGGGTACGGCCCGCCTCCGCCGCATACGGGTTTCGGCTACGGCCCGCCGCCCCCGAAAAAGGGTGGTTCCGGCCTCATCGTGCTCCTCGTGGCCGGCGCCGCGTTCGTCATATTGGCCTTGGGGGGCGCCGTTGGCTACCTGTGGCTCTGGTCAGGCGGAGACAGCGGCAACGACAACGAGAGCCGGAGCAGCGGCACTGACAGCAGCAACGACAGCCAGAACAGCGGCACCGGCAGCGAGGACGACGACAGCGACGCGGAGAGTGACGCGGAGTTCGAGGGCGACTGGTCGGGCTCCATGACGCAGTACGACCCCGACGGCAGCTACGCCACCGACTGGGAGTTCCAGATATCCCTGCTGTCCGACTCGGATACCGGCACCGCGGAGATCACCTTGGATGACGGAAGCTGCACCCTGGACTACACGATCGACCAGGAGTACGCGGACGAGCTGCACATCAGCTACGAGGTGACCGGGGGCAGGGGGAGCTGCGTGGAGACGGGTGAGATCACCCTGTCCAAGAGCGACTCCGAATCCACCCTCGACGCCGAGATCGCGGTGGAGTGGCCGGACGGCACGAGCCTCTCCGAGGGCTCACTCATCCGCGACTGACCCTCCGCGTCGTTTCACGTGGAACATCGCCATACGCTTGCCGCGTGTCCTTCTTCGGCGACCTCAGCGTCGTGCTTCGGGGTGCGCGCTTCCGGCGGCTGTTCGGCACCCGACTCGTCTCCCAGTTCGGCGACGGGGTCTACCAGGCGGGACTGGCCGGCTACATCTTCTTCAGCCCGGAGCAGCACTCCACAGCGGGTGCCGTGGCACTGGCGTTCGCCATCCTGCTGCTGCCCTTCTCCGTCGTCGGCCCCTTCGCGGGTGTGCTCATCGACCGATGGTCGCGCCGCCAGGTACTGCTGGTCTCCTCTCTGGTCAAGGCGGTCCTGGCGGCGATCACCGCGGGGCTCGTCGCCGCGGGCTCCAACGGGGTGTACTTCTACGCGGCGGCGCTGTGCGTGCTGAGCGTGAACCGGTTCTTCCTCGCGGCTCTTGGCGCCGCACTTCCGCACGTGGTCCCGCGCGCGCGGCTGATGATGGCGAACGCCGTAACCCCCACCTCCGGGACGTTCGCGACCTTCGCGGGTGCCGGAGTAGGGGCCGGGCTGCGCGTGCTCGCGGGCGACAACCCCGCCGCCACGCCCGTCATCCTGCTCGTGGCCGGAGCGGGGTTCGCCGGAACGGCCCTGGCGTCGCTCGCGTTGCGGCGCCGCGAGCTCGGTCCCGACCTGGAACACGAGTCGCCTGAGGTCAACGCTGCCGTCCGCACCATTGTGACCGGTCTGGTCGATGGCGTGCGGCACGTCTGGGGACGGCATCCCGCCCGTTATGCCCTCGGAACCATCGGCGGCGTGCGCTTCGCCTTCGGTATCTCCACGCTCATAACACTGCTGCTGTACAACAACACCTTCACCGAGGGCGGGGTAGCGGGTTTCGCCGGATTCTCGGTCGCGCTGGCCGCCTCAGGCGCCGGTTTCCTCGTCGGAGCGATCGCCACGCCCTGGGCCACCCAGCGCTTGTCCGCCGACTCCTGGATCGCCACGCTGCTCGCTTCCGGCGGTGCGGCCCTGCTCGTGTTCGGCCTGCCGTTCTCCCCAGCGCTGTTCCCCGCCGCAGCGTTCGCCGTGGGCGTCATGTCGCAAGGGGTCAAGGTAACTGTCGACACGCTGGTTCAGCGACACGTCGACGACGCGTTCCGCGGCCGCGTCTTCACCGTCTACGACATGCTGTTCAACGGCCTTTTCGTAGCAGCGGCGGGACTCTCCGCGGCCCTGGTACCCCCTTCGGGGGTGAGCACGAGCGTCGTCGCGGCGATGGCCGCCGGTCTTGCCCTGATGGGCGCGGGCTGGGCGGCGCGCTCCCGGGCTCTGGCGCGGGCCGGGCGACGGGAGCCGCAGTGAGCTGGCTGCGCACCGGGCCATGGGGAGCGCCCGCCACGGGCCACCACGGAACGCGCGACGGCGGGCGGTCAGTCGCCGTGCTCCTCGGCCCACCGGCGGAGCTCGGCGGCCGCGGCCTCCTTGTCCATGGGGCCGTTCTCCAGCCGCAGCTCCAGTAGGTAGCGCCACGCCTTGCCGACCATGGGGCCGGGATCGATACCGAGGACCTGCTGGATCTCGTTGCCGTCGAGATCGGGGCGGATCCTGTTGAGCTCCTCCTCCTCGGCGAGCCGCCGGATCCGGTGTTCGATGTCGTCGTACGCGCGCGCGAGGGCCGCCGCCTTGCGGCGGTTGCGCGTGGTGCAGTCGGCCCGCGTAAGAATGTGCAGGCGCTCCAGGAGATGGCCGGCGTCCCGCGCGTAGCGGCGCACAGCGGAGTCGGTCCACTCGCCCTTGCCGTAGCCGTGGAAACGCAGGTGCAGCGCGACCAGTGTGCTGACGTCAGCGATGACGTCCTTGGAGAACCGCAGCTTGCCGAGCCGGCTCCGGGTCATGGAGGCCCCCACGACCTCGTGGTGGTGGAACGTGACGCGGCCACCGGACTCGAACGAGCGGGTCTTCGGCTTGCCGATGTCGTGCAGCAACGCGGCCAGGCGCAACACCAGATCGGGCTGGTGTCCGCGCTTGTCCTCCAGGTCGATCGCCTGGTCGAGCACGGTCAGCGAGTGCTCGTAGACGTCCTTGTGCCGGTGGTGCTCGTCGATCTCCAGACGCATCCGGGGGACCTCGGGCAGCACGTGATCGGCGAGCCCCAACTCCACCATCCGCTCGACCCCGGTGCGGGGGTCGGGGCTGAGCATGAGCTTGCTGAGCTCGTCGCGGACCCGTTCGGCGGAGACGATCTCCAGGCGCCCCGACATGTCGGTGATCGCGGCGCCGACCTCGGCGGCCAGCGTGAAACCGAGCTGCGCCGCGAAGCGCACCGCCCGCATCATCCGCAAGGGGTCGTCGCTGAACGAGTCCTCGGGCCGGCCCGGGGTACGCAGCCGCCGCGCGTCCAGGTCCGCCAGGCCGCCGAACGGGTCGGCGAACTCGCGGCTGGGCAGGTGCACCGCCATGGCGTTGACCGTGAAGTCGCGCCGGACCAGGTCCTCCTCAAGGGAGGTCCCGTAGTTCACCTCCGGCTTGCGGGACTTCGGCTGGTACGACTCGCTGCGGTAGGTGGTGATCTCCAGCTGCAGGCCGTTCTTGCGCAGCCCGACCGTGCCGAACTCGATGCCGACCGTCCACACGGCATCGGCCCATCCCTCGATCAGCTCGATGATGCGCTGCGGGACGGCATCCGTGGTGAGGTCGAGGTCGTGCACTTCGCGACCGAGCAGGGCGTCGCGTACGGGTCCGCCCACGATCGCCAGTTCGTGGCCACCGGCAGCGAAGCGCTCCCCCAGCTCTTCGGCGATCGTGTCGATCGAGTCGACCATGCCGCTGATCGCGACCTGCTGCTGGTTCGTCAGCCCCATGGCGGCAGTCGTCACCGCTCCGCTGTTCGGACCGGAGCGGGGGGACTCACCTGGAAGCGCAGTATTCGGCACACCCCTGAGGTTAGGTGTCGTCGCGATGTGGTGCGAATCGGGTGGCGTACTGTACCTCCGGGACCGTGGTCGGCACGCCGCCTCGCCGGTATGTCGACAAGGTGCCGGATCGGCATACCGCACCCCGGCCCCAACCCCGAAATGTTCGGCTCACCGCGCCGGGTACCCCCGTACGGGTCAGCTTCTCGGGCACCGCTCGGCGCGGATCGCTTAGGAACCCCCTAAGAGGGGGTATCGTCGGATCCGGCCAGCGCGCCCGGGTCCCGCGGGTTTGTCCGCGGTGCCCTGTGCCAACCGGCCGGCAGAGGTATGGCTGGCCGGAACGCGCCGGCCCGCGTAACGGCGCTCGTACGCGGCGGCTCCCTTGTGCTTTCCTTGTGGTGCCGCCACCTTCGGACGCCCGGTGGCCTGCCCGGGGGGATGATGAACTCGAAAAGCAGTACCAGCGTCGACCCTCAACCCGACTCGGAAAACCTTCTGGCGTGCGTCGACTTGCTCACCTGACCGCGGTCGTGGCTGCGGCCGCCGCTCTGGCTCCGGCACTGCCCGCGTCCTCTGCTGCGGCTCTCGCAGCGGAGCGCGCAGCGCTGCCCAACGAGAGCAGCCGATCCGACGAGGACCCGCCCGTGATCGTCGACGAGATCACCCCGCGGGCCGTCGAAGAGGACAGCACGGTCACCATCACCGGGCAGGTCAACAACACCACCGATGAGACGGTCGAGGAGGTCACCGCCCGGCTGCGGTACTCCC
Organism: Lipingzhangella halophila; assembly: GCF_014203805.1. Classification (GTDB taxonomy): domain Bacteria; phylum Actinomycetota; class Actinomycetes; order Streptosporangiales; family Streptosporangiaceae; genus Lipingzhangella; species Lipingzhangella halophila. The sequence goes on from NZ_JACHJT010000002.1 coordinate 737,431, forward strand.
CGAGCCCGTTGGGCGACCGCTCGGAGCTCGACGCGCACGCCGAGGGCGACACCGCCCAACCGCCGAAGGTCGGCCCGACCGTCGACCTCGACGAGCCCCTGGACCCCGGGGCGACCGCCAAGTTCGAGCTGGAGACCGACGCGGAGGACCTCGACCTGGAGCGTTTCGGCGTGTACCCCATCGCGGTCGACGCCGTCACCGGCTCCGGCGACGACCTCGGCATCCAGTACACGTTCCTGCCGTACCAGGGCGAGGGTTCCGGCTCCGATCCCGTTGACATCGCGTGGCTGTGGCCCCTGATGGACCAGCCGCAGCGCGCCGACGACGACACCTACCTGGGAGAGGGCCTCACGAACGACCTGGCGCCCGAAGGACGCCTGAACGAGCTGCTGGCCGTGGGCGCCCAGGACGGCGAGGTCGCGCTGGATCCGCCCGACCCGACCGCCACCACTCCGGAGGACGCCGCCGTTGCCGAGGAGGAGGCGGGGGACACCCAGCAGAGTGGCGAGGGCGGGAACGACGACAGCGACGCCGCCGGCAACGCGGGGGACCGCGTCCCCATTACCTGGACGGTCGACCCGGGCCTGCTCAGCGACATCAACCGCCTCACGGCCGAGCCGTACCACGTCCTGGAGGACCCGCTGGCGGTCTCGGCCGAGTCGCAGCCGACCGCCAAGACCTACGATCCCAGCCCGGAAGCCGCCTCCTGGATCGCGCAGGCGCGCGAGATCATCGGCGACGACTCGCTGATCTCCACCCCCTTCGCCTCCGCCGACATCGCCGCACTGCTGCGCAACGGCCTGGAGAACGACGCCGAGGCCGCGATGTCACTCGGGGACGAGACCGTCGAGAGGGTCCTGGAACGCCGGGCCGACTCCGCCTACGCGGTCCCGGCGAACGGGACCATGAACCAGAACACGCGCGACTTCTTCGCCGAGCACGGAGCGGAACGCTTCATCCTGCGCGACGCCGCGATGCCGGGCCAGGACTGGCTCGGCTACACCCCAACCGCGCAGGCCAACTTCGCTACGGAGGACGACGGCAGCGAAGGCGGCTCCGCGTTGGTCGCCGACAGCCAGTTGACCAGTGTTCTCGGCACCCCCAGCCAGGGACCGGGCGAGACGGCCCTCGCCCAGCAGCGGTTCGCGGCCGAAACAGCGCTGATCTCCGCGGAGCAGACCGACACCGACCGCACGATCCTGGCCGCGCCTCCGCGGGACTGGGACCCCGGCGCCGAGTTCGCCCAGGACGTGCTCCGCTCCTCGGAGGACCTGCCGTGGCTGAACCCGGTCGCGCTCGACGACGTCGACGAGGCCGGCTCCGAGAGCGAGGACGAACGCCGCGGCCTGACCTACCCCGAGGACGAGTCCGACAAGGAGCTCAACGACTCCTACCTGGGCAAGGTCAAGGAGGTTCGCCGCGAGGCACGGCTGTTCAACACCGTCCTGGAGGAGGGGCGCGACCCGTTCCGCCCGGCGATCCTGCGCATGGAGTCCGCCTCCTGGCGCGACGAGAAGGCGCTGGGCAACCAGGCCCGTTCGCTACTGGACCAGGCGGTAACCGACAGCCGGGGCAAGATCCGGATCATCGAGCCCGAGCCGGTCACGCTGGCCAGCAAGAGCGGCACCATCGGCGTCCTGGTCGCCAACGACCTGGAGGACGAGACGGTCACGGTGCACCTGTCGATGTTCTCCACGAACTCCGAACGGTTGGGCATCGGCGAATACCAGGACACGATGGAGATCGGGCCCGGCGGCAAGACGACCGTGTACGTCCCCCTCAACGCCCGGGTCAACGGGCGCACCGTGCTGCACCTGAACCTGCACAACGCCGACGGCGAGCCGGTCTCCACCGAGGAGGCCCAGATCCCGGTGAACGCGACAGGTATGGGCACCCAGGCGCTGCTGATCAGCGCGGGCGGCGCGCTCGTACTGGTCGTCGCGCTCGCTCCGCGGGCGATGCGCAAGTGGGTGCGCAGCCGCAGTCGAGCGGCACCGGCCACGAGTACCGAGGCCGGGCCGGATCCGGCCCCGGAGAACCAGGCCGAGGCACCGCAAACCATGCCGCACAATGACAAAAGTCCATCCGGCGAGAGGGCACACGACACCGACGCCGAATCCAGCGAGCTCTCCGCCGACGCCGATGCCACCGCCGGCGCCGACGGCACGGAGTCCGGCGCGACCGGCGAGGTCGGCGAGGACGAGAACCGGGACCAGTAACGGGTCCCGGACCCTGATCGCGATCGAGAGGGAGCCGAATACCTGTGGCGACCGAGACCACGAACGGCACTGACGAGACCTCCCGCTCCGCTGGCGCGGCCGGCTCCGGAGACACCGACGACCCCGGCGACCAAGAGACCAGCGTGGACTCCGGTGACGGGTCGGGGGCGTCCGGCGGGATGATGCGCTCCAGCATGGTCATGGCCGCCGGCACGATGGTGTCGCGGGTGACCGGCTTCATCAAGGTGGTCGTGCTCGCGGCGGCGCTCGGCACGCACCTCCTCGGCGACGCCTACAACACCGCCCAGACCATCCCGTTCATCATCAACGACCTGCTCATCGGCGGGCTGATGGTGAGCGTGATCATCCCGTTCCTGGTCAAGCGCCGCAAGCGGGACTCCGACGGTGGCGTGAAGACCGAGAACCGGCTGTTCACCGCCGCGGTCGTGCTGCTCCTGGGGATCACCCTGGTGGCGATCCTGTCCTCGCAGTTGCTGATCAACCTCTACGCCAGCAGGTTCACCGAGGTCCAGTCCGAGGTCTCGGTCTACCTGGCACGCTTCCTGCTCGCCCAGATCTTCTTCATCGGGCTGAGCGGCCTGATCAGCGCCATGCTGAACACCCGCGACAAGTTCGGTGCGCCGGTGTGGGCCCCAGTGCTGAACAACCTGGTGATCATCACGGTCGGCGGGCTGTTCCTGGCGGTGGCCGGGCCGGGGCACACTCCCGAGACGGTGTCCCAGGGCGACCTCACGCTGCTCGGTCTCGGGACGTCGATGGGGATGGTGCTGCAGGCCGCCGTTCTCATGGTGTCGCTGTGGCGTACCGGATTCCGCTGGCGCCCCCGCCTGGACCTGCGCGGCTCCGGGCTGGGTGAGGCGCTGCGTACCGCCGGCTGGATGCTCGTCTACACGATGATGACCCAGCTCGGCCTGCTGATCACCACGAACCTGGCCAACGCCGCCAACGTCGCGAGCCTTGAGGCGGGCAACAACGTGGGCGCGGGGATCACCGCCTACAACTACGCCTACCAGCTCTTCCAGTTGCCGTACGCGATCATCGCGGTCTCGCTGATCACCGTTCTGCTGCCGCAGATGAGCGGGCACGCGGCCGACGAGCGCTGGGACGAGGTACGCGCCGGGTTCTCCCGCACCCTGCGCGTCTCGGCGCTGATCCTGGTCCCGGTGGCCCTGGCCATGGCTCTCTACGCCACGCAGGTCTCCGTTCTGGTGTTCGCGCGCGGCAGCACATCGGCCGCCGACGCGCAGAACGTTGGGACGGTCCTCGCGGTGATGTCGCTCGGCCTGCTGCCGTTCACGATCTTCCAACTGATGCTGCGGGTGTTCTTCGCCATGGGCGACACTCGCACACCCGCACTGATCAGCATGGCCAATGTCGGAGTGCACGGGCTGCTCGCGCTCACCGCGTACCTCGTTCTGCCCCCGAACCAGGCCGTCGTGGGCGTCGCCGGCGGGTTCATGCTCTCGTTCGTATCGGGGCTGACCATCGCCGGTGTGATCCTCAGCCGACGCCTCGGCGGGCTTGACGGGCGCCGCGTGATTGCAACATTGTTGCGGCTGCACCTGGCCGCGGCTCCGAGCGTCGCAGCCGGTCTGGGGGTTCTCTGGCTCTTCGAGACGTGGTACGGCGAAGGCCTGGTCACCAACATTGGCGCTCCCGCTGCCGGCTGTGTGGTCGGCGCACTGCTGTTCCTCCTCTTCGCCCGGCTGCTGCGGATCCAGGAGCTGCACGCCGCGTTGGACCTGGTGCGTTCCCGACTTCGACGGTGACCAGCCGTCACGCCACCCTGGGTCGGCCGGTACGGCCGACCCCGCGTGGTTTGCCAGTGTTCGTGTCTGTGTTAGTTCTCTCCCGGTAGCCGTCGTCTTGCCCCTGCCCCTGTGAGCACGGCGCCGCCCTGATAGAGGAAGAGCCGTCAACGGTGCCGAAGAACGACAACCCCGACAGCCAGGAGCGGCCCGAGCATCGGTTCGTCATGCCCGATGACATGCTCGACGAGGTCGAACGGACCGACCCGCCGACCGAGCCGGAGACCGGCCTCACCACCGATCACGACCCCCAGGACTTCGGGGATCTCGGAACGGCCGACCGCGCTGGTGAGGAGGGTGACGAGATCGGCGGCGCCGCGCACGCCGCCCCGGCGAACCTCATGCGGTCCAGCGTGATCATGGCGATCGGGACCGTGTTCTCCCGGCTCTCCGGATTCGGCCGGACGGTGGTGCTCGCCGCCGCACTGGGCACCCAACTGCTGGGCGACGCCTACCAGACGGCGAACATGGTGCCCTACGCCGTCTACAACCTGCTCATCGGCGGCCTTCTCGCCAGTGTCTTCGTTCCTTTCCTGGTCAAGCGCAGGAAGAAGGACACCGACGGCGGCGACGCCACGGAGCAGCGCCTGTTCACCACCATGGTGCTGGCGCTACTCCTGATCACGGTTGTGGCGATCCTGGTGGCGGAGTGGCTCATCCGGCTCTACGCCGGCGAGTTCACCGGGGAGCAGCACGAGGCGTCGGTGTACCTGGCGCGGTTCCTACTCGCGCAGATCTTCTTCGTCGGGGCGAGCGGCATCGCCAGCGCCATGCTGAACAGCCGCAACCACTTCGCCGCTCCGATGTGGGCGCCGATCCTGAACAACCTGATCATCATTGCGGTCGGGCTGCTCTTCCTGATGATCGTCGGCCCGGGCAGCGCTCCGGGCGAGGTGAGCGACGCCAACCTCGCACTCCTCGGCGCCGGCACCGCGCTCGGCCAGGTCCTGCAGTGCCTGGTGCTGCTCTGGGCGCTGGCCAAGGCGGGGTTCCGCTGGCGCCCGCGCCTGGACCTGCGCGGCTCCGGACTTGGCGAGGCCGCGCGCACCGCCTCCTGGATGATGGTCTACATCGGCGTCGTGCAGGCCGGACTGCTGGTCACCACGAACGTCGCCACGCGGGCCGGGGTACGCGCGGCCGAGGCCGGCGAGTCCGTGGCGGGCGCCGGCATCACCGCCTACCAGTACGCCTCGTTGCTGTACCAGCTTCCCTACGCGATCATCGCGGTCTCGGTCATCACCGCACTGCTGCCCCGGATGAGCGAGCACGTCGCCGAGGGGCGCAAGGACCAGGTGCGCGCGGACTTCTCCCGCGGGTTCCGGCTGTCGTCGGTACTGCTCGCGCCGATCTCGGTCGCGATGGTGGTCTTCGCCACGCAGTTCTGCGTGCTGATCTACGCGCGCGGCAGCACGTCGGTCGAGGACGCCGAGGGCATCGGGCGGATCCTGATGGCGTTCTCGATCATGCTCATCCCGTTCACACTGTTCCAGTTGCAGCAGCGGGTCTTCTACGCGCTCGGTGACACCCGGACGCCGTCGCTCATCGCGATACCGGCCGAGATCACGCACGCGGTACTCGCGTTCGGCCTGCTCTACACCGTGCCGCCACACCTCGTCGTCGTGCTGCTGCCCATCGCCTACGGCATGTACTACGTGGTCGGGTCGGTGCTCGCCTGGCGGCTACTGCGCCGGCGGCTGAACGGGCTGGACGGCAAGCGGGTGCTGTCGACCCTGGTGAAGCTGCACATTGCCACCGTGCCCAGCGTAATCTTCGGCGTGGCGATGGTCCTCACCTTCGACCTGCTGCCGGGAACCGTCTTCCCGGCGTTGCTGTCGATACTCGTGGGTGGGCTCATCGGCGGCGTGCTCTTCATACTTGTGGCCAAGCGAATCGGAGTGACTGAAGTCACAACATTCATGGACATGATCCGGAACCGACTGCTACGTCGCTGATCACCGGCAAGACATGATGGTGCGTAACCACCGAAAGGGTCCATATGTGTGCCGAGCCAGGTGTGAGTGTCCACCGGAAACGGCGTTCGTGCGTCCTAACATGGAACGGCTGTCCACTGCCGCAACCCCCGTGTTTGTCTGAGCTGCCCGAAGGGAGGTCAGGGACAGGACGCTTCGCCCCGGTTCCATCGATGGCTGGTCGTCGTGTCCGTCACTCCCGGCATGAGCACCTTCATGATTGAGCCAGGAGCGTATCTCGCCGGCCGCTACCGGCTGGAACAGCCGGTGAGCGACGCCGGAGGCGCCACGTTCTGGAAGGCGGCCGACGAGACGCTGGCCCGTCCCGTCGCGGTCTGGACGTTCGCCGAAGGTTTCCCCCGCGCGACCGAGGTCGTGCACGCCTCGCGAGCCACCAGCCGCGTATCCGACTCCCGCGTCACGCAGGTCTTCGACGCTGACGACTCCGGCCCCACGCCCTATGTGGTCGAGGAGTGGGTCGTCGGGCAGTCGCTGGCGGAGCTGCTCGCGGACGGCCCTCTCCAGCCGGAGCGCGCCGCGGGACTGGTCGCCGAGGCGGCCGAGGCCGTGGCCGCGGCCAACGACACTGGACTGTTCCACCTCTATCTCACCCCCACCAAACTCATGTGGAGCCTCGGGGGTGCGGTCAAGGTCACCGGAATCGGGGTCGACGCCGCGCTCCACGGTGTCTCGGCACCCGACCCGGCCGCCGCCGATGCCCAGGGCCTGGGCAAACTGCTGTACGCGGCGCTCACGGCTCACTGGCCCGACAGCGAGCAGAACGGACTCCCCGCCGCGCCCACCGAGTCCGGACGCCCGTGCCGGCCCAGCATGATCCGGTCCGGCATTCACCCGAAGCTCGACGCGATCACCTGCGCCGCGGTGTTCCGCGATGGCGGCACGCCACCGCTGGTCAGTGCGCGCAGTGTCGCCGAAGCGCTGGCGGACGTCCCGCGTCAGGTTCCGCTCCCGTCGGCTCCGGCGCGCTCGGCCGCACCGCGCTCCGGCACATCCCGTCGCAGCGGAGCACAGAGTGTGGTCACCCCCGCCCAGGCGGATCCCCCGCGGGGCGGCCGCGCCGCGCAGAAGGAGGCCGCCCGCTCTGCCCGCGTCCGCAAAACGCTCATCGGCGCCGCCGCTGTGCTCGTTTTTGTGGCCGTGGTGGCCGGCGCCTGGACCATCGGAAGCAGCATCGGCGGTTCGGACGAGCCCGACGACTCGGACGGCGACAACCAGCAGCAAGAGGCCACGACCGGTGGCGATGATGAAGATTTGGTGACGTTAGAGCCGCAGAACGTCAACGGCTTCGACCCGCAGGGCGACGGCGATGAGCACGGCGAGCGGGCCAACGAGGCCTTCGACGGCGATCCCGCCACCTCCTGGAACACCCAGACCTACGACAGTGCCGAGTTCGGCAACCTCAAGGACGGTGTCGGACTCCTGGTTGACCTGGGCGAACCCGGTGAGCTCCACGAGGTGGACCTCGACCTGGGCAGCGGAGGGGCCACCGACGTCGAGATCAAGGTGGGAGACGAAGCCGACCTGTCCTCGCTGTCCACATCGGGGGAGGCGGCCCAGGCCAGCGGAGAGGTTAACGTTAAACTGTCTGATCCGGCCGAAGGGCGGTATGTGGTGGTCTGGTTCACCACGTTGCCCAACGACGGTGAGCACCGTGGAACGATTAACGAGGTCGAGCTGCGCGGGAAAATGTGAACACGCTAATGGACGCAGTTCAGGAGCTCCCCGACAAGGAGCTGTTGTCCAGACACGCTCAAGGTGACGACCAAGCGTTCAACGAGCTTGTGCGGCGGCACCGCGAGCGCATGTGGGCTGTCGCCATCCGCGTTCTCGGCGACCCGGAGGAAGCCTCCGACGCTCTGCAGGACGCCTTCCTTTCGGCGTTCCGCGGCGCACACCGGTTCCGCGGCGATGCCCAGGTGAGCACCTGGCTGCACCGGATCGTTATCAACGCCTGCCACGACCGGATGCGGCGCAAGCTGGTACGCCCCGCCGTGCCCACTGACGACGCCACCCTCGACGTACTGTCCAACGAACGGGTCAGGGGCACCTCTCCGGACCCCTCTGCCCGCAGCGACTCCTCCATGGACGTGCATACGGCCCTGGCGGAACTGCCCGCAGAGCAGCGGTTCGCGCTCATCCTCGTCGACATGCTGGGCTACCGGGTCGACGAAGCAGCCGAGATCCTGGAAATCGCCGCCGGCACGGTCAAGAGCCGGTGCGCCCGCGGCCGCGCCAGGCTTCTTCCATCTCTCGCGCATCTGAGGAACCCTGAAGATCCCCGGGACGTCACATCCCCGAGAGGAGGTGACCGGAGATCGTGACGTCTCACGTGGACGCGGAGACCCTCGCCCTGTCGGCTGAAGGCCTGCTCGACGAGGCAGAGGAATCCTCCGTTCAGGGACATCTGGCCGGATGCGAGCAGTGCAACGAGCAGCTCACGGCCCTGGCTGACGTGTCACGGCTGTTGGGAGCGGCGCCAGTTCCCGAGCTCCCCGCCGATGCCGCGACACGTATCGAGGAGGCCGTTCGGGCTGAGGCCGAAAAGCGCGACACTGCGCCCGGCACGGACACCGAGCCCTCCCCGCCCCCCGGGGGCGACGGCGTGGTCCCCTTCAAGAGGCGCCCCGGTCGCTGGCTGCCCTACCTGGTGGGCGCCGCCGCGGCGGTCTTCGTCATCGGCGGCGCGGGCGCGGTCCTGCACTCGACGCTCACCTCCGAAGACGGCGCGAGCCGGGCCAATCCCGAGGTCTCCGGGCAGGGACCGCCCGACGCCGCACTCTCCTACCAGCCCGTCGTGCTTGAGAGCGGGACCGAGTACACCGAGGGTGATCTCGACCAGCAGGGGACGGAGGTCCTCGACACGGTGCCGAGCGACGCCCGTCCCGGCGGGCCTGAGGACGACGCAGAGGGGACGGGCGACTCCTCCGAGGGGTCTACCACCCCGGAGATGCCCGACGATGTCTCCACGTGCGCTCACGAGCTCGGGGAGGTCAACGACGAGGCCCTGCCGGCCCTGGTCGACATCGCCACGTTCCGACCAACCGACGGTGGAGCCGCCGAGGACGCCTGGGTGCTGTACTACGGCTCCGACCCGGCCGGCGAGTACGAGGTTATGATCGTCTCGCCGAGCTGCGCCGCCGGCGATCCCGGCGACTCCGTTCTCGCCCGGACCACGGTCCCCGCCCCGTAGGTCGGGCTCGTGCGTCATCTTGGCCGTCCAGTTCGGCGCATGCCCCGGTTCGTGAACCGCGCGATAGCGGCCGGGGCGGCCTATCCCGGCATCGGAAGGCGCTGGGAATGCGGGACGCCTACCATCTGTTTGTAGTGAACGACCTGCCAGCGGGTCACCCACCGCGGTGGCCGTCCGAGCGACCGAAGGGCCGACGAGCGTGAGCGACGTCCGTAACGTGATCATCATCGGGTCGGGACCCGCGGGCTACACCGCGGCTATCTACGCGGCGCGCGCCGAGCTGCGGCCGCTCGTGTTCGAAGGCTCCATCACCGCTGGTGGCGCGCTGATGAACACCACCGACGTGGAGAACTACCCAGGCTTCGCCGACGGCATCATGGGGCCCGACCTCATGGACGGCCTGCGCAAGCAGTCCGAGCGGTTCGGCGCCGAGCTCGTCCCCGACGACGTCTCCGAGGTTGACCTCACGGTCGACCCGAAGATCGTCAAGGTGGGGAACGACACCTACCAGGCGCGAACCGTCATCATCGCCACCGGGTCGGGGTACCGCACGCTCGGGGTTCCCGGCGAGGAGGAGTTCTCCGGCCGAGGAACGTCGTGGTGCGCCACCTGCGACGGCTTCTTCTTCCGGGACAAGGACATCGCTGTGGTCGGCGGCGGTGACACCGCGATGGAGGAGGCCACCTTCCTCACGCGCTTCGCGCGTTCGGTGACGGTGATCCACCGTCGCGACGAGCTGCGGGCCAGCAAGATCATGCAGGAACGCGCGTTCAACAACGAAAAGATCCGGTTCATCTGGGACACCGAGGTGACCGAGGTCCTGGGCGACAGCAAGGTCAGCGGGGTACAACTCCGGAACACGCAGACCGGCGAGGAGAGCAAGCTGGACATCAGCGGCCTCTTCATCGCGATCGGTCACGACCCGCGGGTCGAGCTGTTCGAGGGCCAGCTCGACCTCGATGACGAGGGCTACCTCGTGGTCGATGCACCGACGACGAAGACCAAGATTCCGGGCGTGTTCGCCTGCGGCGACGTCGTCGACCACATCTACCGGCAGGCCGTCACGGCCGCCGGAACCGGCTGCTCTGCCTCCCTGGATGCCGAGCGGTACCTCGCCGAACTCGGGGATTGACCGCCCACACCCTTCGATTTCTCGGTTCCACACGAACTCGCACAGAGCGCTCGTTCGAGACCATTGCCGAGTCTGATTCACGAGGAGCATGCACATGGCCAACCTCAAGCACGTCACCGACAGCAGCTTCGAGACCGATGTCTTGAAGAACGACAAGCCGGTGCTGGTCGACTTCTGGGCCGAATGGTGCGGCCCGTGCCGCCAGGTCGCCCCGATCCTTGAGGAGATCGCGAACGAGTACGGCGACAAGATCGAGATCGTTAAGCTGAACATCGATGAGCAGCCGAACGTGCCACGCGACTACGGCGTCATGCAGATCCCGACCATGAACGTCTACAAGAACGGCGATGTGGTCAAGCAGATCATGGGCGCCAAGCCGAAGCGGAAGATGCTGGAGGAGCTGAGCGACTTCATCTCCTAGGCGGTTTCACGTGAAACCATGCCGAACACAGCGGGGGTCCCCGAGAACGTTCTCGGGGACCCCCGCTGTGTCGGGTCTCCCATCGCACCGCATGGCGTCATGTCGAACGGCGGCCATGTCGCCGTGGACGACCGCGATCGATGATGGGGGCATGGCGCGGCGCCCAACGGAGGCGGCGACAACGGCGGATAGGCCGGCCCCCGGGTACCCGGTGGTTGGGCGCCCGACCCGGCGAGCCCAAAAGCACTACCTAGTTCTCGCGCCCGGCAGGGTCCATGGCGTCGATGATGCGCTCCAGGTCCTCCCGCGTGGCGAACTCCACCACGATCTTGCCCTTCTTCCGCCCGATGTCGACTTTGACCCGGGTGTCGAAGACGTCGGAGAGCCGGCTCGCCATCTCCTCGACCTCCGGGGGAGTCTGCCGCTGGGTCGAGGACTTCTGACGCTGGGCTGGCTGCTTCTCCTCGGCCTCGCCCAGCGTGATCATCTCCTCAAGCGCCCGGACTGACAACCCTTCCTCGACGATGCGGCGGGCCAGCCGGTCCTGGGTCTCGGTGTCCTCCACAGAGAGCAGCGCCCGAGCGTGCCCCGCGCTCAGCACCCCCGCGGCGACCCGCCGCTGCACCCCGGGCGAAAGGTTCAGCAGGCGCAGCGTGTTGGTGATGTGTGGGCGAGAGCGGCCGATCCGCTTGGCGAGTTCGTCGTGCGTCGCGCCGAAGTCGTCCAGCAACTGCTGGTAGGCGGCTGCCTCCTCAAGCGGGTTCAGCTGCTCCCGGTGCAGGTTCTCCAGCAAGGCGTCGCGGAGGAGTGCGTCGTCTCCGGTGTCACGGACAATAGCGGGGATGTACTCCAGCCCCGCCTCCGTGCTGGCCCGCCAGCGGCGCTCACCCATGATCAGCTCGTAGCGACCGTCGCCGAGCTTGCGGACGACCACCGGCTGCAGCAGGCCAACCTCGGCGATCGAGGCCGTCAGTTCGGCAAGCTGCTCCTCGTCGAAGTTCTGGCGGGGCTGACGCGGGTTGGGTGTGATCGCACCAAGCTCGATCTCCTCGAGATAGGCGCCATCGAGCGCCGGCGGAGCCGTACCCTCCAGCGCTGATGCGGCGTCCGCATCGTCGGCCATCGGACCCTGCGGGATGAGGGCCCCAAGGCCCTTCCCCAGACCGCGTCGTTGCTGGCTCACCGGCGTCTCCCTTCGCTTCCCCTGGTCAGTTACCGACGCCCGTCTTCGCCCGATGAGCCATCTCTCGCGCGGCCTCCAGGTAGGCCGCCGCCCCGGTGGACGCCGGATCGTAGGTCATGACGGACTGGCCGTAGCTCGGTGCCTCGGAAACCCGAACGCTTCGAGGCACCAATGTATTGAGTACCAGATCGCCGAAGTGCTGACGCACCTCATCTGCAACCTGTGAAGCTAGCCGGGTTCGCGCGTCGTACATCGTGAGGACGATCGTGGAAATCTCCAAGGTCGGGTTGAGATGCGACTTCACCAGCTCGACGTTCCGGAGAAGCTGCCCGAGCCCTTCCAGCGCGTAGTACTCGCACTGGATCGGGATCAGCACCTCTGCACAGGCGACCATCGCGTTGACGGTCAGCAACCCCAGAGAGGGCGGGCAGTCGACAAGGATGTAGTCGAGCTCGCTGCTGTCGAACGCCGCGAAGGCACGCTTCAGACGCGCTTCACGCGCAACGAGGGAGACAAGCTCGATCTCGGCTCCGGCGAGGTCGATCGTGGCCGGCACACACCACAGGTTGGGGATGTCGGGAACGGGCAGCGCCAACTGGCGCATCTCCGCGTCCTCCACGAGGCAGTGGTAGATGGACCGGGAGTTCTCGTCCCGCTCCATCCCCAACGCCGTGGAAGCATTGCCCTGCGGGTCGAGATCGACGACCAGCACCCGGTTCCCGTGCATCGCGAGCGATGCGGCCAGGTTCACCGCGGTGGTCGTCTTTCCGACACCGCCCTTCTGGTTCGCGATGCTCAGCACCCGGCATTCAGAGGGCCGCGGCCACAAGTCATCGCCGTTCCCGCGGACCGACATCGCGGCGCGCGCCGCGCGCGCGATCGGAGTGTCGGGCCCCACGCCTGACTGGTCTGAGCCGGTTTCACGTGAAACCTCTGGGGCGCGCCACGACTGCGGATCTTTCCAGGGCGTCGCTTCACCTGAAACCTCCGTGCCCGACCCCATGCCAGGGTCGAACACCAACTCGGTTTCACGTGAAACATGCCTGCCATCGGACTGATTCTGGGGCACGAATGAGTTCACCTCTTCCGTCCACGCTTCTTTCTGCCGCCCGGCGCACGTTTCGACCTGGACGGAGTGACCATGTCGTTCTCGGACGTAACTCTGACACGAACGACCGTCGTAGCCGGTTCGACCTTACCGTGGCCAACTTGAATCACATCAGCAACGCATGGGCGTTGTGCGGACAAATCTGCGCGCGCTTCTTCTAGCTCGCTCCCCGCCTGCTCTCCTTTGAGTGCGAGAAGGATGCCGTCCTTACGGAGCAGGGGCAGTGACCACCGCGCGAGCCGTGTCAGCGGCGCAACCGCCCGAGCGGTAACCACATCGGCGCGCAACTCGTTGCGAACCTCTTCGGCTCGTCCGCGCCGCACGGTCACGTTATCCAGACCAAGAAACTCGACACATTCCCGCAGGAAGACCGTCCGACGAAGGAGGGGCTCCAGGAGGACGATCGAAAGGTCCGGTCGAATAATACCGAGGACCACACCGGGCAGACCCGCCCCGGCCCCCACATCGATGACTTCGGCTCCCTCGGGAATCAGCTCCTCGATGACAGCGCAGTTCATCAAGTGGCGTTCCCATAGCCGGGGCACCTCACGAGGACCGATAAGCCCACGTGTCACCCCGGCGTCCGCAAGGAGATCAGCGTACCGGGCCATCTCGGGAGTAGCGTCACCGAACAGCTCATGCGCCTGCTCCGGTGGTGCTACGTGCCCGCCAGCACCCGAGGTCATCCGTCACCTACCTTGATCTCTTCATCCACTCATCGACATGTCGACTTCTCGACAGGCACGCTGGGCGAACCCTCCCGGGTCAGCAGAGCAAGCCGTCCGCGGACGACTCAGCAAGGGAAACTGGGGCGGAAAAGCAAGACGCCCCCCACGATCCTACGCGTGGGAGGCGTCGGTGGTTTCACGTGAAACCGTCAATCGTTCTCGGGATACACCACCACGTAACGGTTCGGCTCTTCCCCCTCGGACTCGCTACGCAGCCCGGCCGCGGCAATGGTGTCGTGCACGACCTTCCGCTCGAAGGGCGACATTGGAGCGAGCGGCTTAACCACGCCGTCTCGCTTGACCTCATCAGCCACCTCAGTGCCGATCCGCTTCAGCTCCTTACGACGGGAGTCGCGGTATCCCCCGATGTCGAGCATCAACCGACTCCGGTTCCCGGTCTTCCGATGCACCGCCAGGCGCGTCAACTCCTGGAGCGCTTCGAGTACCTCCCCGTTCTCCCCCACGAGCTCGTCCAGGGTGGCACCCACGACCGAAACCTTCGCGCGGTCGCCCTCGACATCCATGTCGATGTCGCCGTCGAAGTCTGCGACATCGAGCAACCCCTCGATGTAGTCGGCCGCGATGTCACCTTCCCTCTCAAGCGTCTCGACGTCGACAGCGGGTTCCGTGGACTCGTCCTGCGCAGGCCCGTCGGCCACCGCCACACTGCCGCGGTCCTGGTCCGCGTTCTCGGTGTTACCGTTGCTCACAGCGAGCTGTCTCCTTCTGTCCCGATCCGGCCGGCACCCGCTTCCGGGGCGATTCGTACGCCTGCGTGAACCCGACCGCATGATCCTGACCCCATTGTGTCGCCCACCCGCGGCGACAACGGGGCGCAGCCACTAGCGTTTCTTCCCACCACTGCGCTTCGACCGCGGCTGCTTCCTCGGCTGCCTACGCTCGATCTTAGACTCTTCAGTCGGCTCAGGCTCGGGTTCCGCGGCCTTGCGCTTGCCCAGCATGCCCTTGGCCGATCCATTCGAGCTCGGGCTCTTCGCCGCTCCGGCCTTGGTGTCCTCAGTGGGGGAGGGAACGGGGTGATTGCGGTAGAGGAAGTGCTGCTGGCCCATGGTCCAGACGTTCGAGCTGACCCAGTAGATGAGCACACCGATCGGCATGGCGAGACCGAACAGGCCGAACGCCGGTGCCAGGTACATCATGATCTTCTGCGTCTGCATCATCGGGTTGTCCGGCATCTGTGCCGTACTCCGCCGGATGCTCTGTCGCATCGTCAAGAACGTCGTGGCGCCCATGGTCACACAGGCGATGGCGATGACGACCCGCGCCATGACCGGGTCGGCGTTGTACCGCGCCAGCTCCTCGGCAGAGCTCGTGAACTGCGCCGCCAGCGGAGCATGGAAGATCTGGGCGTTCTGGGCGCTCGCGACGAGGTCCTCGGTGAACCCGTAGCGAGCCCTCCCCTCGGCCACGTTGCGCAGCACGTTGAACAGCGCAAAGAACACCGGCATCTGCAACAGCAGCGGGAGGCAGCCCATAACCGGGTTGGTGCCGCTCTCCTGGTAGAGCTTCATCATCTCTTGCTGTTGGCGCTGCTTGTCGTTCTTGTAACGCTCGCGCACCTTCATCATCTGCGGCTGCATTTCCTGCATCTTCCGCTGCGTGTGCATCTGCTTCACGAACAGCGGAACCATGATCAGCCGCATCAGCACGGTCAGGGCGACAATGGACAGCCCCCAGGCCCAGCCACTATCCGGGTCCAGCCCAAGGAACGTCAGTCCCGAGTGGATCCTTAGCAGCACCCAGCCGACGATGTTGTATAGCCAGTCGAGCACCGGCGAACTCCCTCTTACTCCAGTTCAGCTTCAGGCCTCTGTCGCGCCCGGTGCGACCCCGTCGCTCCAGTCGCCCTCATCGTTGGTTCCACGGGAACCTGCGCCCTTGCGTGGCGGCACCGGGTCGAGCCCACCCGGATGGAACGGATGGCAGCGAGCGATTCTGTACACGGTGAGCCACAGCCCTCGCAGCGCACCGTGTTCCCGGAGTGCCTGCACCGCGTACGCGCTGCATGAGGGGTAGAACCGACAGACCGGTGGGAACAAGGGGCTGATGAACCGTTGGTAGCCCCGAATGGGCAGGATCAGCACCCTCGCCGCCGCGTTCGGTCTGTCCTCAGTCATGAGTCCGCCAGATCCCCGCCATCCCGTGCACCGTTCGATGCACCGGCGCCGGGTCCCCGGGGACGGCGTGTCGCCTTGTTCCGAGGACGCATCGCCGAGGCCAATGCACCGTCAAGCTGCGCGGCCAGCGCGTCGTGTCCTTGGGACGCGGCCAAGGGTTTGGCCCGCACTACTAGCAGGCTACCGTCCGGGAGAACCGGCAGACGTTCGCGGACCAGATGACGCAGGCGGCGCTGCACCCGGTGGCGGACCACCGCGTTGCCGACCGCCTTGCTCACGATCAGCCCCACCTTCGGCGGCCCGGCGGATCCGTGGTCCGGATCAGCGTACGGCGCCAGGTACGCGACTCCCAGAGCCTCTCGGTTCGCACGCCGTCCCCGACGCATGACAAGACCGAAGTCGGCACTGCGCCGCATGCGGTTCTGGGGCGACAACATCGAATCGGTCCTTGGACACAAGAAGAGGACCGGCTGCCGCGGGCGGCAGACCGGTCCACCGTATTGTTCGGCGTGTAGCGACTAATGGCTTACCGTCAGCCGCGCACGCCCCTTCTTCCGGCGCGCAGCGATGATCGCGCGCCCCGCACGGGTGCGCATGCGCAGCCGGAAGCCGTGGACCTTCGCGCGACGCCGGTTGTTCGGCTGAAACGTACGCTTGCTCACTGCTGGGCTCCAGGGCGTGTATGCCGGTTTCTCCGGACCCCGGATGCCGGGGTCTCTCGCTTGGCTGATCGGCTCCGCGCCGACACCGCGCCGACGCGACCGCCGACGGACGAGCTCCGAGCATCGCCCGATCGCATCGCGCTGCGGTGTACCCCAGCGAACGCGACCCTGGGGTCGGAGTCGCCGTCGATACACAGACAGATGTCGACGTAAGCACAAAGAACATATGGCTTGTGCGGGCGGCGGTCAAATCGACCGGGCAGGTCACGAGGCACAGCAGGGATCGTTGTCCACAGGCGGGCCTCCTGTGGACGCCACATTATTCACAGCCTGTGCATCCCCCACACTCATCCCTAAGCTGTGGATAACCTCAGAAGAGGACCCCACCTCTCATGAGACCGCCCGTACCCCGGCAGCCCCAGCGAGACAGTCCAACTGCACCCCCTGTGAACTGCAGATTGTGGATAACCCGTCAGGCAGCACCGGAATTTGAGAGGCTGTGCACAACGTGTGGACGAACCGCACTTCACTGTGGAGACACAGCGACACGCCCCACCCTCGACCCGCGAACACGCGGCGAAAGCATACACAGGAAGTCCACAGCATCACCCGTAGTTACCCACAGCAGCTCACTCGTTGAGCACCCTGGTCCACACCGGGCCAGAGACCGACCGTCCCGAGCGGTCGGTCACCCCGACAGAATGAGTCGTCCGGCACCAGCGCCCCGCGGCCGGCCGACCACCGCAGCACATCGTGAGAAGGGGACGAACCATGGCAGGTCACCGTGTCTGAGGCACAGGTCAACCTCGCAATGGTGTGGACGAGTGTGCTGGACAGTCTCGACAACAGCGCGCTTCCCCCCCAGCAGAGGGCATGGCTCCCGCAGACTCGCCCTCTGGGCCTGATCGAGGACACCGCACTGCTCGCCGCACCCAACGAGTTCGCCAAGGAGATCCTCGAAACCCGGCTCCGCCCGGCCATCAGCCAGGCGCTCTCGGCCGAGCTCGGCCGGGAGATCCGGGTGGCGGTCACAGTCGACCCCACCGCGGTGCAGCCCGCGCCGCCCAGCACCGGGCCGGCCACGAACCACGGCCCACCCCCGCCCCCGGTCGGCCAGCCGATGGCCCAAGGAGGAGGCGACCCGAGCGCGCAACGGCCCGGCCCCGAAACGCGCGACCCGCACGAGAGCACGCCGCATCCACCGGTGGCACGTGAGGACATCCCGGGCCCCCCGGCCACCTCCGAGGCGCTCCCCGACGGCCACTTCGGGCACTTCGGGCACGCCGAACACCCCGCGCCCGCCGAACGCCCTCCGGAGCGGGCCGACCCCCGCGACCACCCCCATCACTCCGGCGGGTACCAGGCCGAGGCCACCCAGCCCTCGCACGGAAGCGGACCCGGCGAACCCCCGCCGTGGTTCCAGGACGCCCCGAAGCCTCCAGCGCACGGCGGAGCGCAGCACGCCGCTCCGCCTCCGGCCAGCGAAGACCTGCTCGCCCCTCCGCCCGGCTCCGGAACGGCGCGATCCGGGGACCACGACGACAACTCAGGCTCCCCCGAACGGCCCGAACGGCACGAGTACGGTGCTGCCTCTCCACAGCCATCCCCCGACCAGCACTATGCGGGCTGGGAGGAGCAGCCTCGCCAGTGGGATGCCCCCAACCGCTGGGAGACCCCTCCCCGGGAGAACGCGCCCGCTCCGCCGGCACAGGAGGCACCCAACCCGCCCGAGCACAACGCGGGCGAGCCCGCCGGCCAACCACCCGAGAACGACACGCCGTGGCCGGAAGACGAGTCCGGTCAGGTGCCTCCCCCGCCCCTGCCGAGCGCTCCGGACACCACCGGCGGCAACCAGCCGCACACCTCCGCCGAGCCGGCGCGGCTGAACCCGAAGTACACCTTCGACACCTTCGTCATCGGGTCCAGCAACCGGTTCGCCCACGCCGCCGCGGTCGCGGTCGCCGAGGCCCCGGCCAAGGCCTACAACCCGTTGTTCATCTACGGCGGCTCCGGCCTGGGCAAGACGCACCTGCTGCACGCCATCGGCCACTACACCCAGCGCCTCTACGACGGCGCCCGGGTGCGCTACGTGAGCTCCGAAGAGTTCACCAACGAGTTCATCAACTCCATCCGCGACGGCAAGGCCGACGGCTTCCGCCGGCGCTACCGCGACATCGACGTCCTCCTGGTCGACGACATCCAGTTCCTGGAGAACAAGGAGCAGACACAGGAGGAGTTCTTCCACACGTTCAACACGCTGCACAACTCGAATAAGCAGATCGTGGTGTCCAGTGACCGGCCGCCCAAGCAGTTGAACACGCTGGAGGACCGGCTGCGCAACCGCTTCGAGTGGGGGCTGATCACCGACGTCCAGCCGCCCGAGCTGGAGACCCGCATCGCGATCCTGCGGAAGAAGGCCGCGCAGGAGGGTCTCGCGGCTCCGCCGGAGGTCCTGGAGTTCATCGCGAGCAAGATCGCGACCAACATCCGCGAGCTCGAAGGGGCGCTCATCCGGGTGACCGCATTCGCCAGCCTGAACCGGCAGTCGGTCGACCTGCACCTCACGGGCATCGTGCTGAAGGACCTCATCCCCGACGACGAGGGCCCCGAGATCACCGCCTCGGCGATCATGGCGCAGACGGCCTCCTACTTCGGCCTCAGCACCGAGGACCTCTGCGGGACCTCCCGTTCCCGGGTCCTGGTCACAGCGCGGCAGATCGCGATGTACCTCTGCCGGGAGCTCACCGACCTGTCGCTGCCCAAGATCGGCCAGCAGTTCGGAGGCCGCGACCACACCACCGTCATGCACGCCGACCGCAAGATCCGGTCGCTGATGGCCGAGCGGCGTTCGATCTACAACCAGGTGACCGAACTCACCAACCGGATCAAACAACAGTCGCGAAACGTTTGAGGCGATTCTCGTCCCCGATAACGACCGTCTTTGTGGACAAAGTCGTGGACAACCCTGCGGATAACCGCCGGATTCCTGTGGGGAACTTGGGGACCGGCTGGGGACGGCGTGTGCATAACCCAAACGGCTGGCTCCCAGGCTCTCCACCGTGCCTGTGGGTAGTTCGGGGAAAACCGGTGGACGAGCGGTGGAAAACCGGTGGACGGAGTGTGGGGGGCGTACTGGCGTCCACAGTCGCCGGATGTTTTCCCCTGCGCCGCCCACAACCCCGGTGGACAAAAATTCGCGGGGCCACCTGCGAGAACAATGGTTGTCCACACTGTCCACACCCCCTACTACTACGACGCCACCTGTTAGACCCCACGTGGCTTCTTAACCCGCTTGGTGCCCAATCTGTGGATGAACGGTCGTTGCCCAGCCCCCGCCCCCAGGCGGCACTATGAGTCGGCGACGCACGGGAGTGGTCGGGCAGCGCCAGAGGCCGGATCGGGGTACGGTGTGAACCCTCCCCCGATGCATCCCGGTGCGATGGTCGGGCCCCGGAGGTCCCCTGGGAGCCTCCACGTCAGGTGGTTCTTGCTGGACGGCGTAGTGTTCCCACGCTGTGCAGGGGTCCGAAGATCTCTTCGCAGAAAGTGAGTCGGATTGTGAAGTTCCGGGTCGAACGCGACGTACTGGCCGACGCCGTCGCCTGGACCGCTCGTGCGCTGCCGGTCCGGCCTTCGGTCCCCGTCCTGGCCGGCATCCTGCTCAACGCGAGCGAGGACGAGGGCAGCCAGAAGCTCAAGTTGTCGAGTTTCGACTACGAGGTCTCCGCTCAGGTCTCGGTCGACATCGACATCGAGGAAGCCGGCAGCACCCTGGTCTCCGGGCGCCTTCTGGCCGAGATCACCCGCAACCTTCCACCACAGACTGTGGAAATCAACGCGGACGGCGGCAAGGTCATTGTCACCTGCGGGAGCGCGAAGTTCACACTTCTGACCCTGCCTGTGGAGGACTACCCGTCCCTGCCCGAGATGCCGCGGGTCACCGGATCCGTCGGCAGCGATGTCTTCCACGCCGCGGTAAGCCAGGTCGCCGTCGCGGCCGGTCGCGACGACACCCTGCCCATGCTCACCGGCGTGCGGGTGGAGATCGAGGGCGACACTGTCACGTTGGCCTCCACCGACCGGTACCGGCTGGCCGTCCGCGAGCTGACCTGGACCCCGGAGAACCCGGGCCTGTCCGCGGTCGCGCTCGTCCCGGCCAAGACCCTTGCCGAGACCGCGAAGTCCCTCACCAGTGGCGCCGAGGTGTCGATCGCGTTGTCCGACGCCGACAGCGGTGAGGGCATGATCGGGTTCGAGGGCGGCGGCCGCCGCACAACCACGCGCCTTCTCGATGGCGAGTTCCCCAAGTACCGGGCGCTGCTTCCCGACTCGTTCAGCTCCGTCGCCGAGGTGCAGAAGGCGGAGTTCATGGAGGCCGTCAAGCGGGTCTCCCTCGTCGCGGAGCGCAACACCCCGCTTCGCCTGTCATTCAGCCAGGAGCGTCTGGTGCTGGAGGCGGGCACCGGCGACGAGGCCCAGGCCGTGGAGGCTCTCGACGCCGAGCTCGACGGCGACGAGGTCCAGATCGCGTTCAACTCGACGTTCCTGCTCGACGGCCTCAACGCGATCGACTCCGACATCGCGCGGCTGCAGTTCACAACGTCGACCAAGCCGGCGATCATCACGGGTAAGCCCGCCGACGAGGAGAGTTCCGCGGACTACCGGTACCTGATCATGCCGGTCCGGTTGTCGAGCTAACCAGCGCGAGATCACGCGGGTTCCGCACGCGTCCACAGCCTGACGAACAAGGGGGCAATGAGTATGCAGGTGGGACTGGTCGGCCTTGGCAAGATGGGCGGGAACATGGCCGCGCGGCTCCGCGACAAGGGCCACGAGGTCGTCGGCTTCGCTCGCCATCCCGAAAAGCGCGACGTCGCGAGCCTCCCCGAGCTGGTCGAGCGTCTGACCGCGCCGCGCGTGGTGTGGTTGATGCTCCCGTCCGGGGACCCCACCGCGAACACCATCCGGGAGCTCACCTCGCTCCTGGACACCGGTGACCTGATCATCGACGGCGGCAACACCCACTATGTGGACGACCGCCAGCGCGCCGCCGAACTCCGCGAGCACGGGCTCGCCTACATGGACGCCGGGGTCAGTGGCGGCGTCTGGGGGCGGGAGAACGGCTACGGCATCATGGTCGGCGGCGCGGAGGAGGATGTCGCGCGTGCCCGACCCCTCTGCGACGCCCTCGTCCCGGACAATGGCGGCGGCTACGTGCACGCTGGCGGTGTCGGCGCGGGACACTTCGTGAAGATGGTCCACAACGGCATCGAGTACGGCATGATGCAGGCCTTCGCCGAGGGGTACGAACTCATGGCGGCCTCGGACATCGTCGACGACGTTCCGGGTACCTTCGCGAGCTGGCGCGAGGGGACGGTGGTGCGGTCCTGGCTGCTCGACCTCCTGGTCCGCGCCCTCGATGACGACCCCGAACTCACGGAGCTGCGCGGTTACGCTGAGGACTCCGGCGAGGGCCGATGGACCGTTGGGGCGGCTGTCGACCACGCCGTTCCGGCCCCGGTGATCACGGCAGCCCTGTACGCACGCTTTGCGTCCCGACAGCCCGACAGTCCGGCCATGAAGGTCATCGCGGCCCTTCGGAACCAGTTCGGCGGGCACGCCGTGGCCAAGGCCGACTCCGGGCAGGCCGAGGAAGGCTGAGCCGGCGCCCTTCGCGATACAGATCGTCCGCATGCGCCAGTAGGGTCCCGGGGATCGGTCTGCCTCGGCGCTGAGCCGGGCGTGGCCGCCGTTTCACGTGAAACTCAAGAGATTCGGGTAGCTGTCGCCGCACAGTCGACAAGGAGAGGCCAGATGTACGTCTCACACTTGCAACTGGCCGACTACCGTTCCTATCCCGAGGTCTATCTGGAGCTGGAACCGGGCATCAGCACGTTCGTGGGGCCCAATGGAACGGGCAAGACCAACCTGGTCGAGGCGATCGGGTACATGGCAACACTCGGCAGCCACCGGGTGTCCACGGATACCCCCCTGGTGCGTAAGGGAGCGGAACGCGCGGTCGTACGCGCGGCGGTGGTGAAGGGCGACCGTACGGCGCTCGTCGACCTGGAGATCAACTCGGGCAAGGCCAACCGCGCCCGGCTCAACCGAGCACCCGCAACCCGCCCCCGCGAAGTGTTGGGCATCCTGCGCACGGTGCTGTTCGCCCCGGAGGACCTGGCGCTGGTCAAGGGAGATCCCGGTGAGCGCCGGCGGTTCCTGGACGAGTTACTGGTCGCGCGCGCTCCCCGGATGGCAGGCGTGCGATCCGACTACGAGCGTGTCCTCAAGCAGCGCAACGCCCTGTTGAAGTCGGCGTCGGCCTCCTTGGTGAAACGCCGCGATGTCGACCTGTCGACCCTTGACGTCTGGGACGAGCATCTCGCTGTGGCCGGGGCTGACCTGGTGGCAGCTCGGCTGTCCCTGGTCTCAGAGTTGCAGCCCCTGGTGCGGAAATCCTATTCCGAGCTGACCTCGGCGGGTGGCCCTCCGGTCCTGCAGTACCGCTGTTCCGCGGTCCCCGATGAAGCGGCGCCCGTGCCCGCGGAGCATCCCCAGCTTGTGGACGCGATCCGGGCGGCGCTGCGCGACTCCCGCGACCAGGAACTGCAGCGCGGGGTCGGACTTGTCGGGCCGCACCGTGACGACCTCCGGCTGTCCCTGGACGACCTACCGGCAAAGGGATACGCCAGCCAGGGCGAGGCGTGGTCCTACGCGCTGTCCCTCCGGCTGGCCGCCTTCGAGCTGCTCCGCGCGGAGGGCGACGATCCGGTGCTGCTCTTGGACGACGTCTTCGCCGAGCTCGACTCCGAACGCCGGCGCCGCCTGGCCGAACACGTCCGATACGCGGAACAGGTCCTGGTGAGCGCGGCGGTCGCCGCCGATATCCCGGACGAGCTGCGGGGAACGCGGTTCGTGGTCCACGAGGGGGGCGTGGGTCGTGAGTGACGGACTTCCGCCACAGGGTGGGGATGACGAGCCCACCTCGACCGGGGCCGAACTCGCCCGTCAGGCGCTGGCGCAGGCGAAGGCCGCGGCGAGGGAACGCGGCGCCTCTCCTGAAGGGCGGCCCCGGCGGGTGCGCCGCGGCCGGATCCGGTCGCGCAACGAACCCCAGTTGTTCGGCGACGCGGTGCGTGCCTGGCTGGTCGAGCACGGCTGGGAGGAACAGGTGGCGGTCGGGGGTGTCTTCGGCCGGTGGAGCGAGATCGTGGGCGAGTTCAACG
Organism: Lipingzhangella halophila; assembly: GCF_014203805.1. Classification (GTDB taxonomy): domain Bacteria; phylum Actinomycetota; class Actinomycetes; order Streptosporangiales; family Streptosporangiaceae; genus Lipingzhangella; species Lipingzhangella halophila. The sequence continues at coordinate 761,258 of NZ_JACHJT010000002.1, forward strand.
CCCAGCACCTGCAACCCGTCTCCTATGAGGCTGGGGAGCTGGTCATCGCAGCGGACTCCGCGACTATGGCCGCGCACGCGCGCGCGATGACCCGGGAACTGCTGCGGCGGTTGAACGAGGAACTCGGCCACGGCACTGTGCACAGCATCAAAGTGCAGGGGCCAGGGCGCGGACGCGGCGCGGGCCGGCGCCGCGCGGGCTGACGCGAAGGTCCGGCGCACGGAAGTGGCGTCTCGGTGACCACCGCAACACCGTGGGTTTACGAACACATCACAACCAACATGCCCGCAGCGGCCACTGAACGGCGCGGGAAATTGCTCGCGGGGTCGGGCACGTGTAGGGACTCGGCTCCCGTTCTGCGCGTTCGCTGTGGAGCGGCACAGGGCCGCGGATGCCACTTTCAGGTGTGACGCGCGGTATCATGGAGCTGGTTCTTCGGACGCTTCCGCCGGCAAAGCTCGCCCCAAGCGTGGATACCGGTGTGCGGCGTCCCCATCAGGAGGGTGTTCACACTTGGCCTACGACGCTCGATCGATCACGGTTCTTGAAGGGCTCGAGGCGGTACGTAAACGCCCCGGTATGTACATCGGTTCCACCGGTGAACGGGGCCTGCACCACTTGGTCTCCGAGGTCGTCGACAACTCCGTTGACGAAGCCCTCGCGGGCCACGCCAACGCCATTGAGGTGACCTTGATGGCCGACGGTGGCGTGCACGTCGCCGACAACGGGCGTGGTATCCCGGTCGATCCGCATCCCGTGGAACAGCGACCGGCCGTCGAGGTCGTCCTGACCATGCTGCACGCGGGCGGCAAGTTCGACGGCAAGTCCTACGCGGTCTCCGGTGGCCTGCACGGCGTCGGTGTCTCCGTTGTCAACGCGCTGTCCTCCCGCTTGGAGGTGGAGATCCGGGTCGACGGCCACGTGTGGCGGCAGAGCTACCGCGCCAGCCGCCCGGTGGCCGACCTCGCCAAGGGCGAGGAGACCGACGAGACCGGAACCCAGATCACGTTCTGGGCCGACGACGCCATCTTCGAGACCACCACCTACAGCTTCGAGACGCTTGCCCGGCGGCTGCAGGAGATGGCGTTCCTGAACAAGGGACTGTCGATCACCATCCGCGACGAGCGTCCCGAGTTCGCCGGCGACACTCCCGTGGTGCACACCTACCACTACGAGCAGGGCCTGACGGACTTCGTCCGGCACCTGAACGCGACCAAGGACCCGGCGCACGCCTCCGTCATCGGCTTCGAGGAGGAGGGCGAGGGGATCTCCGTCGAGGTCGCCATGCAGTGGAACCAGTCCTACACCTCCTCGGTGCACACCTTCGCGAACACGATCAACACCGCCGAGGGCGGCACGCACGAGGAGGGCTTCCGCTCGGCGCTCACCACCCTCGTGAACCGCTACGCGCGCGAGCAGAAACTGCTGCGCGACAAGGACGACAACCTCACCGGCGACGACATCCGCGAGGGGCTCACCGCGATCATCTCGGTCAAGCTGGCCGACCCCCAGTTCGAGGGGCAGACCAAGACCAAGCTGGGCAACACCGAGGCCAAGTCGTTCGTGCAGCGTGTGACCAACGAGCACCTGCGCGACTGGTTCGAGCGCAACCCGGGCGAGGCCAAGGACATCATCACGAAGGCCAACCAGGCCGCCCGTGCCCGGATCGCTGCCCGCCAGGCCCGCGATCTCACCCGGCGCAAGACGCTGCTGGAGTCCACCTCGCTGCCGGGCAAGCTGTCCGACTGCCAGTCCACCAACCCGGAGAAATCCGAGGTCTACATCGTTGAGGGGGACTCCGCGGGTGGTTCCGCCAAGGGCGGTCGCGACCCGCACTACCAGGCGATCCTCCCGATCCGCGGCAAGATCCTGAACGTGGAGAAGTCGCGGATCGACCGGATCCTGAAGAACAACGAGGTCCAGGCGATCATCACCGCTCTGGGCACCGGGGTCCACGACGACTTCGACATCGAGAAGCTCCGGTACCACAAGATCATTCTCATGGCCGACGCCGACGTCGACGGCCAGCATATTCGGACCCTGCTCCTCACCCTGCTGTTCCGGTTCATGAAGCCGTTGATCGAAGCCGGTTACGTCTATCTCGCCCAGCCCCCGCTCTACAAGATCAAGTGGGACCAGCGCGGGAGCGACGCCAGTTACTCCTTCTCCGACCGCGAACGCGACGAGCAGATCGCTGCTGGGCTCGCCGCCGGAAAGCGCGACCCGCGTCCCCGCGACCTCGTCCAGCGCTTCAAGGGCCTCGGCGAGATGAACGCGACGGAGCTGTGGAACACCACCATGAACCCGGACCAGCGCCTCCTTATGCAGGTGACTCTGGACGACGCCGCTCAGGCCGACGAGATGTTCAGCGTGCTCATGGGCGAGGACGTCGAGTCGCGGCGCTCCTTCATCCAGCGCAACGCACGGGATGTCCGCTTCCTGGACATCTGATCCCCGGACATCCCGACGGCAGCGAACGACGTAGAAAAGGATCGACATCCAGTGACGGATGCGAATACCCCGGACCTTCCGGAGGAGACCGACCGACGCGCCCATCGGGTGGAGCCCGTCGACATCCAGGTCGAGATGCAGCGCAGCTACCTCGACTACGCGATGTCGGTCATCGTCGGCCGGGCCCTGCCCGATGTCCGCGATGGGCTCAAGCCCGTTCACCAGCGTGTGCTCTACGCGATGTACGACGGCGGGTACCGCCCCGACCGCGGCTACTTCAAGTGCGCCCGCGTTGTCGGCGACGTCATGGGGAACTACCACCCGCACGGCGACAGCGCGATCTACGACACCCTGGTGCGGCTCGCCCAGGGCTGGTCCATGCGGATGCCGCTCGTCGACGGCAACGGCAACTTCGGTTCGCCGGGCAACGACCCCGCGGCCGCCATGCGGTACACCGAGTGCAAGCTCGCGCCGCTGGCCATGGAGATGCTGCGCGACATCGACAAGGAGACCGTCGACTTCCGGCCGAACTACGACGGGCGTTCCCAGGAACCCGTGGTACTGCCGGCGCGCTTCCCGAACCTGCTGGTGAACGGGTCCGCGGGGATCGCGGTCGGAATGGCCACCAACATTCCGCCGCACAACCTCCGCGAGGTCGCCGACGGCGTCAACTGGTTCCTGGAGCACCCTGAGGCCTCGGACGAGGAGCTGCTGGACGCCCTGATCGCGCGGATCAAGGGGCCGGACTTCCCCACGCACGGGCTGGTCGTGGGCAAGCGCGGCATCGAGGAGGCCTACCGCACCGGCCGCGGCTCCATCACCATGCGCGCGGTCGTCGAGGTCGAGGAGGACAGTCGGGGACGCCAGTGCCTGGTCGTCACCGAGCTGCCCTACCAGGTCAACCCGGACAACCTCGCGCTCAAGATCGCCGAGCTGGTCAAGGACGGCAAGGTCAGCGGCATCGCCGACGTCAAGGACGAGAGCAGCGGCCGCACCGGGCAGCGACTGGTCATCGTGCTCAAGCGGGACGCCGTGGCGAAGGTCGTGCTGAACAACCTGTACAAGCACACCCAGTTGCAGGAGACCTTCGGCGCGAACATGCTCGCCCTGGTCGACGGCGTGCCCCGCACGCTCCGCCTCGACCAGCTGATTCGCCACTGGGTGGACCACCAGATCACGGTGATCGTCCGGCGTACCCGCTACCTGTTGCGCAAGGCCGAGGAGCGCGCGCACATCCTGCGTGCGCTGCTCAAGGCGATCGACCGGATCGACGAGGTCATCGCGCTCATCCGGGGCAGCGCGTCGGCGGACGAGGCCAAGACCGGCCTCATGGCGCTCCTGGAGATCGACGACGTCCAGGCCCGCGCGATCCTCGACATGCAGCTGCGTAAGCTCGCCGCGCTGGAGCGGCGCCAGCTCACCGACGAGTACGACGAGCTCATGGCGCAGATCGAGGACTACAACGACATCCTGGCCTCTCCGCCACGTCAGCGGAGCATCGTCCGCGATGAGCTGATCGAGCTCGTCAACAAGTACGGCAATGACCGCCGTACGCACATCATCCCGTTCGAGGGTGACATGCGTATGGAGGACTTCATCGCCGAGGAGGACGTCGCGGTCACGATCACGCGCGGCGGGTACGCCAAGCGCACCCGGATCGACAGCTACCGGGCGCAGAAGCGCGGCGGCAAGGGCGTGCGGGGGGCGCAGCTGAAGCAGGACGACATCGTCCAGCACTTCTTCGTGACCACGACGCACAACTGGCTCCTGTTCTTCACGAACCAGGGCCGGGTGTACCGCACGAAGGCCTACGAGCTGCCCGAGGCGGCACGCGAGGCCCGCGGCCAGCACGTTGCCAACATCCTGCCGTTCCAGCCCGACGAGGAGATCGCCGAGGTCATGACGCTGCGCGACTACAGCGCGGCGCCGTACCTGGTGCTGGCCACCCGGGCAGGGCTGGTGAAGAAGTCGCGGCTGGACGAGTTCGACTCCTCCAGGTCGGCCGGAATCATCGCCATCAACCTGCGCGAGGACGACGAGCTGATCGCCGCGCGCCTGGTGTTCCCGACCGACGACCTGCTGCTGATCAGCAGCGACGCCCAGGCGATCCGGTTCCCCGCCTCCGACGAGTCACTGCGCCCCATGGGGCGGGCCACCAGCGGGGTCATCGGCATGCGCTTCCTCGAAGGGGACTACCTGCTCAGCATGGACGTCATCCGCGAGGTGGACGGCGCGATGGACGTCCTCGTGGCGACCGAGGGCGGGTACGCCAAGCGGACCCCGGCCGACCAGTACCCGGTGCAGAACCGCGGCGGCAAGGGCGTACTCACGGCGAAGATCGTCGAGGCGCGCGGCAAACTCGTCGGAGCGGCCATGGTCTCGCCCGAGGAGGACGAGATCTTCGCGATCACCCTGAACGGCGGCATCATCCGTACCCGGTCCTCCGAGGTGAAGCAGTCCGGGCGGGCCACCATGGGGGTTCGGCTGATGAACCTCGAAAGCGGCAACTACGTGGTCGCGATCGCGCGCAACGCCGAGACCGAGTTCAGCGAGGACGCCGAGGCGGCCTCGGTCGACAGCGGTGAGCCGGAGGCAGGCGACGCGGAGACCGAGACCGCCGACGACTCGACGGCCTCCGAGAGCTGAGGCGCGTCCTGATCACCCGCGGAGGGCAGGGCTCGCGGCCACGGCGGCTGGTCCGGCCCTCCGCGCGCCGTGGCCCGAGCGGTGCACGGAGTCCGTAGGCTTGATGCCACATTTGCCCCGCCACGCGTGGTCCAGTGGACTCAGCTAGTCCCCCTTGGTCCGGTTTTCATCCGTCACTGGAGAGTTCAGCGGTAACGTAGCTATGACTGATAGTAAGCCCGGGGAATCCGCTTCTCAGGAACCCGCTTTGACCGACAGCGAAACCGGAACAGAAGCGGAGGACGTGGTGGACGACGCCACCTCCGCGGAAGCCGAGAGCGGCGATCCGCCCGGCGACACATCCGGCAACGAGGCGGAGGCCGCGGTTGAGGCCGAAGCCCACCAGGGGGGAGCGCCGACGATGACGGCACCGCAGTCGTCACAGGAGCAGCCGCCCGCGGCCACGGCAACGAAGGCAGGGCGCAAGGCGCACCTGACCGTGAGCCGGGTCGAGCCGTGGTCGGTGATGAAGTTCAGCTTCGTTGTCTCCCTGGTTTGTTTCATCGTGCTGTTCGTCGCGGTCGCGGTGATCTACACCATCCTGTCGGCCCTGGGGGTCTTCGACGCGATGACCGAGCTCATCGCTTCCCTCACTGAAGGGGAGGACGAGGAGATCCAAGTAAACCCGGAGACCTGGTTCTCCCCGGCCCGCGTCCTCGGTTACACCGGCCTTGTGGGAGCGCTGAACATCATCCTGATCACAGCGCTGGCCACGGTCGGCTCGATGCTCTACAACCTCGCGGCCGACCTCGTGGGCGGCATTGACGTCACCCTCAACGAGGCCGAGTAATCCCACCGGGCCCGGCCACCACCGGGCCCGGACCGCACGCGCCAGGAACAGCTACACTGGAAGGCACTAGGGGGAGGGCCATCAGCCCCTGGCCACCGAGGCCAACTGGTTCGCCCCAGCTCGCCGCTTACGGTAGAGTTCCCCCGGAGCGAGGGCGTATAGCTCAGACGGTTAGAGCGCATCCCTGATAAGGATGAGGCCCCAGGTTCAAGTCCTGGTACGCCCACACTGTTTTCGCAGATGAGAGATCTTTTCCTCGCTTCATAGGGCGGGTCTCTGTCCTTCTGGTTGGTCGCTGGTTAGTAACGGACTCCCCGACAGCCTGCGAACAAGGGCGGTCAGGGGCGGTCCTCGACGGTACTGTCCGGATCGAAAGCATCAGCCTCGGTGCGGTCTTGAGCACTGGGTTTCGCTACTTCCTGTGATTGCTGAGAAGGTACGGGGACGTCCAGCAGGTGCAGGATGTCAGCCAGCCGGACCCGGTAGGTGTTCCCGTAGCGGATGATCCTGCATGGGAACTCGTCGTTCTTGGCGAGTTCGTAGGCCATGGTGCGTCCCATGTTCAGTGCCTGTGCCGCTGTCATCAGGTCCACGGCCGCGGGCAGGGCGTAAAGCTCGGTGATCGTCAGTGGCCTCACCAGCGATATCCCTGACGAACGGGGGTCCAGCGCGGACGGTCATGTGGGTTCCCCTGATAGTGCCCTGACAGGGGGACACTCCCAGGGCGTGGCAGCCGCTTGAGATCCATGAGGTGCGCTTCCTCATGTGTCGCGGTACGTAATCGACGCGAACGCCTCTCACCCAAGGAAGGGGCGTGGCGGTCGGCTTGTGCCACGCCGGATCGTCCTCAGTCCGAGCGCTGTCCAGAAACCGTGGAACGTCCCAGCAGCGACCGTAGGAGCCACAAGCAACCTGCATAACGGCTCCTCTCCTCGAGAGGAGTCTGCTGTCCAGGCCAGGCGCCTGTAGGGCCTCGGTTCCGGCTGGTGCCGAGCGGGATTTGCATCTCCAAAAGTCACCATAAACCATTTGGTAGTTTAAAGAGACTCGAACAGGGTTGTGCGCCCTTCGCGTTTGGTCGCTCAACTCCCGAGGTGCGTCGCGGTAAGGTGTCGGCCGTACATGTCCCCACCCTGTGGACGCGCAAAGCCACAACCCAAGCTCCACTCCTGACGTAGCTTCCCCGTCCCCTCTGAGATGCGTTGTACGAGGCGGGCCTTAAGCGAGAATTTCACGCTGGGTGACCGCTCCACACAAAGTGAGCCAGAGCCAGCAGACATCGACATAGTTACACGATCTGGTCCCGGGCGGCCTGGTGCAGCGCCGAGACCCGCGGAGACGCGGCGATCTTGGCTGCCACGCGTGAACGGTCGGGGCGTTCGACGATGTGCACCGCCGCACCCGAGGATCCGCTGCGCGCCCTGCCGTCTCGGCGACTCCCCCGAGCTGGGCCGGTGCCTATGTGGTTGGGGCTCATGAGGGCCGGGCCCGCTCAGGGTTGGCCCGCTGCCTTCTTCTGCGCCCGCTTGGCCTTGCGGCGGAGTTGGTTGTAGGCCCCGGCCAGTCCCATGGCCTTGCGCACCTCGGAGACCGCTTGCTGGACCTCGCGGCGGGTGCGCTCGGTGCCGTCCACGATGATCTGGTCCACCAGGCCGGGCTGGGCCTCGAAGGAGGCGCGACGCTCGCGGATGGGCTCCAGGAACCGGTTGAGCGCGGCGGCGAGCGCGTCCTTGACCTCGACGTCGCCGACCGTTCCTGCCCGGTAGCGCTCGTTCAGCTCGGCGACCTCGGCCGGGTTGTCGTTGAACGCGTCGTGGTAGACGAAGACCGGGTTGCCCTCGTCCGAGCCCGGGATGTCGGCGCGCACCCGGTTGGGGTCGGTGTACATGGCCGAGACCTTCTTGCGGACCTCCTCGGCACTGTCGGAGAGGTAGATGACGTTGCCCAGGGACTTGCTGGCCTTGGCCTGGCCGTCAGTGCCGACCAGGGAGGACACATCGCTGGTGATGAGTTCGGGGACCGGGAACGTCTCGCCGTAGAGGTGGTTGAAGCGCCGGGCGATCTCCCGGGTGACCTCCACGTGGGCGTGGTTGTCCTTGCCGACCGGAACGGCGTTGGCTTTGACGCACCGGGTTGATCCGTGTTCTACCAGCACATAAGGAGGGGGATTTCATGACGCTCAGCCCAAGGGAAAAGCGCGAGATCAAGAAGGTTCAGGAGGAGCGCGCAAGAGAGAGCCGATCGGAAGTACAACCGGTCCACAGGCAGTAGTCGCAGTCGGCAGAACGGGACGCCGGGCGAAACGGCGCCGTCGGTACGGATCGCCAACATCTACTAGCCGGATTACGACGACGGTGGCCGCAACCGGGCACGGTAATCAGATCGCCGTCGGCAACTAGGGAGATGTTGCGCAGGAAATCGCCGAGCAGGATATCAACACTCAGCCGGTCGACCTGGGTACCACGCTGGCGCCGTGCGCGACCTGCTGCATCACCTGCAGTGCGACGGTATCCGAGTCGAGGATGAGGAGCTGGCCGACGAGCTGCGCTCTGAAGCGGGATCCGCGTGGCCAGGACTCGATTCCCTTGTGGCCCACTGTCTGGGCGCGGTGATCACGGAGGCGGTGCCGTGCTCGACTGGCGTGGAATGAGGGACGGCAGGCATACCCGTGTCGCCGCGGGGCGGCCGACCATGGCGTCCATGAGCAGTTCCACGGCGTTGACGGCCACCTGTCCCAGCGGGACATGGACCGTGCTCAGCGGCACGGGCAGCCGTTTGGCCAGCGGGATGTCGTTGTAGCCGACCACGGACAGGTCCTCGGGTACGCGCCAGCCCAGCCGGTGTGCCGCGGCCATCACGCCCACTGCCGTGTTGTCGTTGACCGCGAAGATCGCCGTCGGGGGCTCCGGCGTCCGCAGGAGCGCCTCACCCTGTTCCTCACCGGATTCCATACTGAACTGCGAGGGCCGGACCCAGCCGTCGCGGCCCGCCAGCCCCGCCTCGGCCAGTGCGCGCCGGTAGCCGGCGACGCGTCCGCGGGCGCTGGAGGCGTGCTCCGGGCCGGCGACCAAGCCGATACGCCGGTGCCCCAGGTCGGTTAGGTGCCGCGTCGCCAAGTAGCCGCCCAGCTCGTCGTCGCCGATCGAGGATGGGCTGATGCCGTCGGTGCGCAGCGCCAGGACGTGGGGCACATCGCGTTCGCGCAGCGTCGCGGGGAAGTCGTCGCCGACGCGTGTCGTGGTGGTGATCAGGCCGTCCACGCGGCGCTGAAGCAGCGACTCGGCCGCTTCGCGTTCCCTGTGCGGATCCTCGTGGCTGGTGGCGACGAGCGCGAGCAGCGATCGCTGCTCGCACGCGAAGGCGATCTCCTCGAACAGCATCGCCATCACCGTGTCGCGCAGCCGCGGGACGATGACGCCTATGGCCGTGGCGCCGGTGCGGCGCAGGCTGGAGGCGGCCGCGTCGCGCCGGTAGCCCAGTTCCGCAGCGGCCTGGCGCGCACGCTGCGCCGCCACTGTATTGGAGGGCGGCAGCCGCTCGTCCAGTGCCCTGGACACCGTTGACGTACTCACGCCGGCCGCGCGCGCCACGTCGCGGATAGTCGGCGGCTTCCTGCCATGCCGCGCGGGCTGGTGCTCGCTCACCTCACGCCCCTCCCCATCGTCGCCGCACCCCGTGATCGTACGCGCCACCGAAGACGTCGCCTCCCAGGCTTGCGTGCACCGCATCACACCCTAGTATATTGAAAACGTTCCCAGGAACGATTCGAACAGAGGAGACATGCCAGTGAGTAGCAGTGACGGCCTCGACCTTCGCGGTCTGGTGCCCGCGCCCGTGACCCCATTCGCTCCCACGGGAGAGGTCGACCACGGGGCTTTGGCCTCATACACCACGTGGCTTGCCGGCTTCCCGGAGGTCAAGGGCCTGGTTTGTCTTGGGCACGCCGGTGAGGGAACGGCACTCACACCGGACGAACGCGTAGCGGTGATCGAGACGATGGTGCGGGCCGCGGGCGACACGCCGATCATCGCCGGCATCACCAGCGAAGGCACCGGTGTCGCGGCGACCGAGGCGGCGCAGGCCGCTGCCGCGGGCGCCGCTGCGGGGCTGGTCTATCCCTCGCACGGCTGGCTCAGGTTCGGTTTCCAGCCTGGCGCGCCTCAGGACCGCTACCGCGCCGTCCACGAGGAGTCGGGGCTGCCGCTGATCCTGTTCCAGTACCCGGACAACACCAAGGCCAGCTACGACCTCGAGACCCAGCTGGAGATCGCCGCGCAACCCGGGGTCTTCGCGACCAAGAACGGCGTGCGCAACATGCGCCGGTGGGACACCGAGATCCCGGTCCTCCGCCGAGAGCGGCCCGACCTGCAGGTCCTGACCTGCCACGACGAGTACCTGCTGCACACGATGTTCGACGTCGACGGAGCTCTGGTCGGCTACGGAGGACTCGCCCCCGAGCCGCTGATCGACCTCATCGCCGCCGGGAAGGCCCGCGACTACCCTACGGCCCGAGCACTGCACGACCGCCTTCTCCCGGTGACCAAGGCGGTCTACCACCGCGGCTCCCACATGGAGGGCACGGTTGCGCTGAAACTAGGCCTCGTGGCGCGCGGAATCCTGCCCGACGCCACAGTGCGCTCGCCGCTGCTGGACCTCTCGACCGGTGCCGCCGACGAGATCCGCTCCGCACTCAAGCAGGCCGACCTGCTGTAGCCGCTACCCGCCGGGCCGGAGACGGCCGGACTTCCCCCACGAACAACGCGGGCGCGGCAATGCGTCCCGGCGGCCATGTGCCGTCGGGACGCCCCGTGGCCGACCCCGCAGAAAGGTCACGACCGTGGAACACCAGCGCCACGACCCCAACGGGGCCCCGTCACCACACACGCACCGGCCCGACGACGCCGACCTTGCGAGCGCCCCCGCGCCGCGTCGTTGGCTGCGCTACCTCACGCTGTTGGGCCCCGCGTTCATCGCCGGTGCCTGGCAGTTCGGGCCGGGAGCTCTGACCACCGCCGTACAGGCGGGAACACAGTACGGCCACGCGCTCATCTGGGTCATCGTGATCTCCACGGTCCTGGCGATCGTGTTCACGGACATGAGCGTGCGGGTTTCGCTTCGTTCCCGCGGATCGCTCATCGAGACGACCAAACAGCGCCTCGGCCGCCCCATGGGGGTACTCGCCGGAGTCGGCGTGTTCGCCATCACCCTGCTGTTCTCCGTGGGCAACGCCGCCGCGGCCGGGCTGAGCCTGTCGTTCGTCTTCGGAGGATCGGCAGTCGGCTGGACACTCGCCTGCACCGTCGCCGTCGCCCTGATCATCCTCAGCCGCAACCTGTACACGATCCTCGAGCGGCTCATGCTGGGACTCGTCGCGTTGATGGCGCTGGGCTTTGTCCTCAGCGCGGTACTGACCCAGCCGCACTGGCTCGACGTGGGCGCCGGCTTCGTACCGACAGTCCCGGCCGGGGCCGAAGTGCTGCTGATCGCGCTGGTCGGCACCAACTTCTCGATGAACGCAGCCTTCTACATCGGCTACGCCACGCGTGAGCGAGGGCTGACTCAGGAGCAGTACCGGGCCACTACCTTCACCGACACCATCCCCGGCATCGCCGCGCCGGGCATCATGGCCGTATTCATCATCGTCGCCGCCGCAACGACCGCAGGCGAAGTCGGCACCAACGCGGGAACCCTGCCCGAGCTCGCCGTCGCGCTGGAACCCGCCGCCGGACCGGCGGCGTCCTGGATCTTCGCACTCGGGTTCTTCGGCGCCGCGTTCTCCTCCATGATCGCCAACGCCAGCGCCGGCGGCACCCTTCTGGCAGACGGCATCGGGCTCGGCAACCGGTTGGCGTCCAAACGCGTCAAGGCCCTGATCATGCTGCCGCTTACCTTCGGGGCGCTGGTCACCGCCATCGCCGGCGAAGGGCCGGTCGAGCTCATCGTGGGCGCCCAAGCGCTCATCGTGCTCATAGCGCCGCTGCTCGGCGTCGTGCTGTTCCTGCTGGCGAACCAGCGCCGCCACATGAGCATCCTGGCCAACGCGCTATGGCAGAACGTCCTGGCTGTCATCGGGATCCTGGTTCTCCTGGCTATGAGCGCCCAACTGGTGATCACCAACTTCGGGTGAACACCGCATCCCTCGTGTACCAGCGATTCGAGCGAGGGAACACAAGTGGTCCGCGCAGAGGATTACCAGCGAGCCGGCTACCACGGTGGCACGCTCAACCGCCGCACCGTCAACCGCCATCTGGACCGGCGTGGGTCTCAGTCAGCGTTGGTTTTAGAGCTCATCTCATTTGGCCAGTCTGCGACAACAGATCAGCGTGCAAGCGATGCCGGTAAAGGCCAGGAAGTGGTCGGCCCTGCGCTCGTACCGGCGGCGCAGACGTCGGCATCCGGCCAGCCGGATCACGGTGCGTTCGACCTGCCACCGGTGCCGTCCCAACCGCTTCGAGGACTCCACCCATTTGCGGGCCAAGCGATGCGCGATCTTTCGTCCGCAGAGCCATCGGCGCAGGTGATCGTAGTTGTATCCCTTGTCGCCGTGCAGCTTGGCGGGCCTGCGCCGCCTCGGCCCACGCCGGGAGCGGATCGGAGGGATCCCCTGCACCACGGACTTGAGAGGGCGTTTCGTGGGTTGATGTCCCTTTCGTCGTTAGGGCTGGACGAGGCGGGCTGGTCAGGGGTTCGCGTGTGGGCTATGGGCGCGGCTGGGTGAACAGGCCTGGTTCAGTCTCGTTGAGGATGCTGCGGCTGACCAGGCGTTTGAGCTTGGAGCGGATGTTCTCGACGTTCTTCGACGCGATGGGCAGGTCCAGGGCCTGGCACAGGTCGCGGGCGCGCAGTGGCCGGGCGAGGTCGGCGAATGCGGTCATGATCTGCTCGTAGGCAGGGTGGGCAGTGCGCCAGGCGGCGTGCTCGGCTCGACGTCGTCCTTACCCACCAGGGAGAGCAGGGCCGTGCGGGTGATCTGCAGATGCGTGATCGCCTGGGTGAGTTCATCGAGCTTGGTGGTGAGTTCGCCGATGTGGGCGCGTGTCTGCTCGGCCTGGTGGGTGAGCGCCTGTTCGCGCTCGTCGAGGGTCTTCAGCAGCGGTTTCGCCTCGTGGTGGTTCATGTGTCGCGCCAGGACATGCTGGAGGTGTGGGTAAGCTGGCGGGTCGTCACGTCGCTCATCGCCCGGTACACGCGCGATTCGGAGCTGGTGGGACGGTGTTCGTAGTCGCGGACCAGGCGCCGATGCAGGACCAGGGTGCCGTAGGTCTGTTCGACCACCCACCGCGTGGGCTGGGGGACGAACCCCTTCTCGGCCGGGTTGCGCTGGACGATGTCCACGCCGATGCCCACAGAGGCGCCGTGGTCGACGACCGTGCTCTTGAAGCCCTGGTCGACCAGGGCTGTCTGTACGGTGTCACTCTGGGCGGCCACCCGGTCCAGCAGGGCGATGCCAGCGGTGTTCTCATGCGCGGATGCGGCCATCACGACCACCGCCACGACCAGGCCCAGCACGTCCACGGTCAGGCCGCGCTTGCGCCCGGTGACGCGTTTGCCCGCGTCGTTGCCGGTCGTGGTCGAGGGCACGGCGGCCGCCGCGCGGATGCTCTGGGTGTCCAGTACGACCAGGCTCGGGGCGGATAATCGTGCCCGTTTCTCGCGTGCCTGCCAGCGCAGCAGGTCGTGGATGGTCTGGTCGGTGCCCTCACTCGCGCCATTTGGCGAAGTAGTAGTAGACCGCGTTGCGGGGCGGCAGGTCGTGGGGTAGGTAGTCCCACTGGCAGCCGGTGCGGCCCTGGTAGAGGATCGCGTTGACGATCTCGCGCATGTCGTAGGCGCCCTGGTGGCCGCTGGCCGAGGGGTGCGTTGCCTTCCAGGCCGTGATCACCGGCTCGAGCAGGGCTCACCGCTCGTCGGAGAGGTCGCTGGGGTAGGGCTTGCGTTCGTTCACCTGGTCATCCCAGCACACCCAAGCCCACCAGGCAGGAGTAACGCTACAAATTCACATCATCACAATAAGACACTGGGGGCATCACCCCACGAAACGCCCTCTCAGAGCGCCGGCGTAGGCGCATCGGGTGCGTCGTGGATCTGGGCTGGCTCTATCCGCGTGGATTTTCCTCGCGTGATGCGGGGCCGTGCCTGTGCGTCGTCGGTGGTGTCGGGCTCGCACCTTCGGTGCCTGTGCCGGTGTTTGCGATCCGGTTGCGCCCCAACGCCCAACGGTGCGCGAGAGCCCTACCGCGTGGGTTCCTGAGCCTCCATCATCAGGCATCGATCGAACTTGAGTTCCCTTGTTGGTTGGAGTAGGGATGCGACTACGGCGTCGACGCCGCACGTCCTCCCCCAGCACACCGGCGTCTGTGGCGATGCCTGAGGTCAACGCGAGCCGGTACAGCCCCTGACTGCGGCAACTGGCGAGCACGAGCTTCTGGTCGATGGCACTGCGGATGCCGTCGATGATCGTGATGGCGCTGCGGTGGGGGTGGAAGGCCAGCCCGTGCGACACCGCTGCGACGGTGGGGTTGTACATGGCCGCCGGGATGTGCACCGCGGTGAGTTTGATCGCGGTGGCTGGGGTCTTGGAGTCGCTGTTCTCGGCGGGTCCCACGCCGGAGCGGGTGTGGCAGGCGCTGCCGTCACTGCTGCTGGTCGCTGGTGCGGCCACCGGCCGCGCACTGCTGCAGGCCGGTGCCGGGTGGGCCCAAGCCCGGCTGGAACCTCAGGTCGAGCGTGCCGCCGAACTCGAACTGTTCGACTTGACCTCCCGCGTGCACTTAGAAGCGTTCGATGACGCGGACTTGTGCGATGCGATGTATCGGGCGCGATCGCGGGGTGATCGAGGTCGCGCGCATGATCACCCACACGATCGACGTGCTGACCGGGGCCATCGGGCTCATCGCGGTGGCCGGGGTACTCGGGGTGCTGCACCCGGTCCTGGTGCTGCTGCTGGTACTCACCGCTCTGCCCGAACTGATACACATCGTCATGGTCCTCGGATACGTCCAGGGCCTCTCGCAGCATCGGCACCGCCTCCTCCGTACGTCCCGCACCCGTCAGCGCCTCACCCAACAGGCGCTTCTGCAGTGCGCACCGCGCGCCCGGCCGACTCGGTGGTGGTACTACACTGCCTGCTCCAGCAGCGGCACCGCCCGCTCGGGGTCCCCGCCCCCCATCGCCGAGCCCCCCGTACGGCGAACGTCGGTCTGATCCGGCTCCTGGCCGCGGGTGCGCTGGACCTCGCTCCCGAACAGGTACGGTCCTTTCCCCGCGAAGCGGTCAACGAAGCCGTCGCCTACGCCGTCTCGCACGGCGGCCCATTCGAGCGCACGGCCCTGGTTCCCTGAGAGCGGGCGACGGGGGCGCACTCTTCAGACGGAGGCGGAAACGGGCTGCTCGTCCGCTGCAGGCGACAGGGCCGCGGCGCTGCGGCGGAACTCGCCGGGGTTGGTGCCCCGGGCGCGTTTGAAGGCGGCGCTGAAACCGAACGGGTCGGAGTAGCCGACCGTGCGGGCGATGTCGGCTACGGTCGCGCCCTTGCGTTCGACCAGCAGGTCCGCCGCCAGAGTCATGCGCCAGCGGGTGAGGTAGGTCAGCGGCGCTTCGCCGACCAGGTGGGCGAAGCGCCTGGCGAATGTCGAAGGCGACACCTCCGTGCGCCCGGCCAGGCCGCCCACGCGCATACCCGCCTCTACAACCAGTCGTGCTCGCGGGCATAGCGCGCCGCCTCGTGGCGGGTGCGTGTCTGGGTCTTCTGCATCGCGTTGGAGAGGTAGTTGCGCACGGTTCCCTCCGCGAGGTGGAGCCGGGCGGCGATCTCGGCGACGGAGTATCCGTCCCCGGTCCCCCGGAGCACGTCGGTCTCGCGGTCGGTCAGCGGGCAGTCGTCCAGGACGGCGAGCGCGGAGACGTCGGGGTCGATCCACCGTTTGCCCTCGTGCAGCGTCGCGACGACCGAGGCGATGTGCGCCGGCTCCGCCGACTTGCTGACGAACCCCTGCACCCCCAGCTTCAGGGCCTTGCGGAGCACGCCGGGTCGGGCATGGCGGGTGAGCATCAGGATCACCTGCTCCGGCCGCTCCTCGCGGAGCGCCGCGACGGCGCCAAGGCCGTCCGTGCGGGGCATCTCCAGGTCGATGACCAGCACGTCGGGCTGGTGCTCCAGGGCGGCGCGCACCGCCGCGTCGCCGTCCTCGGCTTCGGCGAGCACGGTGATCTCGCCCTCCAGCGGCAGCAGCGACGCCATCGCCTTGCGCAGCAGGGCCTCGTCGTCGGCCAGGACAACCGTCGTCATCGGTCCCGCTCCTGAGCCGCGGCGCTCCGCGCCGTGTCCGGATCCGCCTGCGGGAACACCGCGGCTGTGCGGAAGCGCCCGTTCTGCTGTTCCACCGTGAGTTCTCCTCCGTTGTAGGCCACCCGCTGCTGGAGGATAGCGAGCCCTCTGAGCTCGGTGGCCGCCGCGTCCGGCGCGCCGTCGTTGTCGACGGCGATGCCCGTCTCCGAGAGGGTGATGTGCACCTGCCGGGCCTGGGCGTGGCGCAGGATGTTGGTCGTGGTCTCCCGCAGGATCTGGCCGAGCATCTCGTCGACGCGCTCGTCGACCTCGCCTTCCCGGTCGACCCGCACACGGCTCCCCGCGGCCTCCAGCAGGTTCTTCGCGTTCTCCAGCTCCGCGGACAGGTTGAGCCGCCGCTTGGCGTAGGCCAGGTCCTTGGTCTGGGCGATGGTGTCGCCGACCAGGGCGTAGACCTCCCGCAGTTCCTCGTCGGCCCGCTCGGTGTCGGTGTGCAGCAGCTTACGGGCCAGCGCGATCTTGAGCTTGACCACGTGCAGCGTGTGCCCCTGGATGTCGTGCAGTTCGCTGGCGAAGCGCATCCGCTCGCGGACGACGGCAAGCTCGGCTTCGCGTTCGCGCGACTCCTCCAGTTGCGTGGCGAGGGCGGAGACCCCCCGGTCGAGGGTCGGCAGGATCGCCGCGCTCCCGCCGACGATCCCGGCGACGACGACGTACTCGAACAGCACCCGCGGCGCATCCTCGGGCGCCAGCACCAGCCGGACCGCGACGACGGCGAGGGCGCCGGCGACCAGCCCCACAGCGGTGGCGCGGCGGTGGCGCGGCAGGTCGTGGACCAAGATCGCGCCCACGATCGCGAGGGGGTAGGACGCGGTGGCGCCGTCGAACACCAGCACACCGGCCACCCACACGGCGGCGGTGACGACCAGGTAGGGCAGCGACCACAGCGGCGCGCGCCCCTCCGTCCACCGCGTCAGGGCGAACACGGCGGCCGCGAGCCCCGCCGCCAGGACCACGCCCTCCTGCCAGTCGGCGGCGTCGGTCACCACCAGCAACGCGCCCACGGCGGAGACGGCACCGGTCACGATGTGGTGGTTGAGGACGCGCATCTGCCCCCGCGGCTGTTCGGTGTCCGCCGCGGTCATTCCGGGCTCCGCCCGCACCGGCCGAGCGCCGGCGCCGCGGGTTCCGTTCGGCGGACGGCCGCGCGGACCGGCGGCGGTGCGTGCGGTGGCCTGGGGTCCATGCGAGGGCTCTCCCTGAAGTCGGTCGGCGGGGCGGGTCCGACGCCGTTCAGCGGCGTCTCCGATCCAGTATCCCGCCCCGCCAGGGGTGTCACCAGTGACGCCGTGTCATGCCCGCACCCGCGGCGGCGTCACACCCGATCGGTGACACGCCGCCACTAACGGATCGGCCCGCCGAGCGGTGGAATCGCAGCATGCCTTCGACACCCGTCATCGACGTCGACCGCCTGAACCTCGCCTACGGCGACTTCCACGCGGTCAGAGACCTGTCCTTCCAGGTAGAGCAGGGGGAGCTCTACGCCCTGCTCGGCACCAACGGGGCGGGCAAGACCTCGACCCTCGAAACCATCGAGGGCCACCGCGCCGCCACCTCGGGCACCGTGCGCGTCTTCGGTCACGACCCCCGCGATCGGCGCGCCGTGCGGCCGCGGATGGGCATCATGCTCCAGGAGAGCGGATTCTCACCCGACCTGACGGTGCGCGAATCCGTCCGGCTGATCGGCGACCTCACCCAGCGCACCGACCGGGTCGACCGCGTGCTCGGCCTCGTCGACCTCACGCGCAAGGCCGCCACTAAGGTCTCCCACCTCTCCGGCGGTGAGAAGCGGCGACTGGGCTTCGCCACCGCCGTCTACGGCACCCCGGAACTGGTGTTCCTCGACGAGCCCACCACCGGCCTGGACATCCAGTCGCGGGACGCGCTGTGGCACTCGGTGGACCGACTGCGCGAGGACGGCTCGACCGTCGTCCTCACCACCCACTACCTGGAAGAGGCCCAGCAGCGCGCCGACCGCATCGGGCTCATGCACAACGGCGCCTTCCACCGCGAGGGGACCGTCGCCGAGCTGACCGAGACCCTGCCGGCCGAGATCCGCTTCTCCCTCCCGCCGGAGGCGCCGGAGCCGCCGCTGCCGGCCTCCCGCGAGGGCGAGGGGGCGTTCCTCGTCGAGACCTTCGCTCTGCAGAAGGACCTGCACACGCTGCTCCGCTGGGCCCAGGACCACGCCGTCGAGCTGCAAGGGCTCGAAGCCGGGCCTACACGGCTCGACGACGTCTTCCGCGCCATCGGCGGCGACTAGCCGCCCTGGCAGCCCCGCCACCCGCCCGTCCAGCCACCGGCGCCTGCGCCTAAGCACGAAGAGGACCCACACCATGTTCGCGATCGCCCGCAGCGAGCTGCTGCAGATATTCCGCAACCGGCTCGTCCTGGTCACCATGCTCATCGTCCCGGTGGCCTCCAGCGCGTTCTACATCTACCTGCACCGGGCCTTCCCGAAGTTGGGCGAGGTGCTGGGTGTCGGGCCAATCGCCGCGATGCTGGTGTTCCTCGTGGTGGCGATGGGGCTCTACGCCACCACGGTGACCACGCTCGCGTCCCGCCGCCAGAACCTCTTCCTCAAGCATCTGCGCTCGACGGCAGCGGGCGACACCGGCATCCTCACCGGGCTACTGCTCCCGGTCACCGCCGTCACCCTGATCCAGACAGCCGTGGTCCTCGCGGTGCTGGCCGCCATCGGCGGCGCGCCGGCCGACCCCCTGCTGCTCGCGGCGACCGTCCTGACGGCGGTGGTCATGATGCTCGGCTTCGCGCTGGCCACGGCCGGACTGACGACCTCTCCCGACCACGCCCAGGTCACCACGCTGCCGCTGATGGTCGGAACCATGGTCGTCGCCGGGTGGGTCGCGTTCAGCGACACCGAGGAGCCGGGGCCGCTCAAGCTGCTGCTCCCGGGCGGCTCGGCCGCCGAACTTGTCGTCAACGCCTGGACCGGCGACGCCGCGCTGACGGACTCGCTGCTCCTATTCGCCCCCACGCTCGCCTGGGCCGCCGTCGCCGTGGTCGCAGCGACCCGGCTCTTCCGCTGGGAGCCGCGCGCCTGAGACCGGCCTCCGGCCGGTCCCTTCCCCGAAGAGCCCCGAGCGCCTCGGAGCACCGACGGCAAGCACTGACAACCGCAAGCACCGAGAACCGCAAGCTCGCAACGTTAAGAAACGGAGACCCCGTCATGTCGATCCCTTCGCCCCAGCAGCCCCACGAGCCGGTGCGGGCAGGCGGCGGCTCACCGGCGCGTCCGGGATGGCCGGAGATCGCCGTCGGCCTCGTCGGGATGGTGGCCGCCACGGCCGTGCTCCCGTTCTTCGGCCCGTGGGGACTCCAACTGGACGACGTGACATACGGGCTGGTCGTGGCGGCCTGGTCGGGAGTCGCCGGACTCGCCGGCTTCGGCGTGGCCGCCCTCCTACGGATCCGCTCGTTGGGCGCCTTCAACGTGCGCGGCGCCACCTGGCGCTGGCTGCTCGCCGGGCTCGCCGGAGGCGTGCTGGCCCTGCTGGTCAAGGCCGGGCTGACCTGGGCTGTCGCCTCCGTCTTCGGGTACAGCTCCGACCCGCAGGGGACGTACTACGACGCGGCCGGCGGCAGCACGCTGTCGCTCATCCTGACGTTCCTGTTCCTGGCCGTGCTCACGCCTATCGGCGAGGAGTTCCTGTTCCGCGGGGTGCTCGCCAACGCCCTGCTGCGCTACGGGCCGGTCGTCGGCATCGTCTCCAGCTCGGTGGTCTTCGCCCTCTTCCACGGCATCAACATCGTCCTGCCCGCGGCGATCGTGGTGGGCATCATCGCCGGTGAGCTGATGCGCCGCAGCGGCTCGATCTGGCCCGCGGTGCTCGTGCACGCGGTCAACAACGCCGCCCTGCCGATACTGGTGATGCTCACCGGTGTTAGCGGGCCACCCGCCTGATCCTCCCGGATCCTTCGGGAGATCGTCTCCCGGCTATCGGTGACGGCCGCGCACTAGGCTGAGGCTCCCGGTCGGCGCGCGACAGGAGCCTCCCGTATGAAAGCCATCACCCAGGATCGGTACGGGACGGCCGACGTCCTCGCCGTCAGCGACATCCCCGACCCGGTCCCCGCGGACGACGAGGTCCTCGTCCGGGTGCGGGCCGCCTCCCTGAACGGATCGGACCGGGAGAACCTCGCCGGACGGCCCTTCTACGCGCGGCTCGGCGGCCTGCGGCGTCCGCGCAGTCCGGTTCCGGGTTCGGACGTCGCCGGGGTCGTGGCCGCAGCGGGGGCGTCGGTGACCGACTTCGCGCCGGGCGACGAGGTGTTCGGGGAGCTGGTCGGCTACCGCGGCGGGCTGGCGGAGTACGTCGCGACGCCGCCGCGGCTGCTGGCGCGCAAGCCCCCGGACCTGTCCTTCACGGACGCGGCCGCGATCCCGCAGGCGGGATGCATCGCGCTGCGGTCCACGCGCGGGCTGCGGCCCGGCGACCGGGTGCTGGTCAACGGCGCCGGAGGGGCGGGCGGTGCGTTCGTGATCGGTCTGGCCGAGCACCACGGCGCGGTGGTGACCGCCGTGGACCGCGCGGACAAGGCGGAGCACCTGCTGCACGCCGGCGCCGACCACACGGTGGCCTTCGAGGAGGAGGACTGGGCCGACCACCGTGCCCGCTACGATCGCGTCGTGGACCTGGTCGCGCACCGCTCACCGCACCGCGTGCACCGGGCGCTACGTCCCGGCGGGGCGTACCTCGTGGTCGGCGGGTACACGCGCGTGCTGGTCGCCACGCTCCTCGCCGGACCGCCGATCCGGTGGACCACGGGCAAACGCGTGGGGGTGCTGGCGGTGCCGCAGTCGCGTGCCGATCTGGAGGAGGTCACCGCCCTGGTGACCGGCGGCGCGGTCGTCCCCGCCGTGGACCGGGTCTATCGCCTGGACGAGGCCCCGGCGGCATTCGCGCGGCTCGCGGCGGGGGACAACCAGGGGAAGATCGTCTTCGAGATCCCGTAGCGCGCACCGAAGCGGGCGGCCGGCGGCGGGCGGCGGCGCGGCTGATACCGAGGTCTTTGGCGAGCTCGACGGTTGACTTGCTGCCCTGGCGCGCCAGCTCGACAGCGCGGCGGCGGAACTCGGGCGAGTGTGGAGAGGGCACGGACGACATCCTTCCTGATAACCACGCCTACCCTCACCTCAAGTGTCCGTACTCCGGGGGGCTCGCGAACCTCATCCCGGCCAGCACGCCGATCGCGAGTTTGCACAGCAGCGCCATGTTCTGCGAAGCGTTCCCGTACGCACCCGCGAGGCGTCCTCTAAGAGGGCGTTTCGTGGGGTGATGCCCCCAGTGTCTTATTGTGATGATGTGAATTTGTAGCGTTACTCCTGCCTGGTGGGCTTGGGTGTGCTGGGATGACCAGGTGAACGAACGCAAGCCCTACCCCAGCGACCTCTCCGACGAGCGGTGAGCCCTGCTCGAGCCGGTGATCACGGCCTGGAAGGCAACGCACCCCTCGGCCAGCGGCCACCAGGGCGCCTACGACATGCGCGAGATCGTCAACGCGATCCTCTACCAGGGCCGCACCGGCTGCCAGTGGGACTACCTACCCCACGACCTGCCGCCCCGCAACGCGGTCTACTACTACTTCGCCAAATGGCGCGAGTGAGGGCACCGACCAGACCATCCACGACCTGCTGCGCTGGCAGGCACGCGAGAAACGGGCACGATTATCCGCCCCGAGCCTGGTCGTACTGGACACCCAGAGCATCCGCGCGGCGGCCGCCGTGCCCTCGACCACGACCGGCAACGACGCGGGCAAACGCGTCACCGGGCGCAAGCGCGGCCTGACCGTGGACGTGCTGGGCCTGGTCGTGGCGGTGGTCGTGATGGCCGCATCCGCGCATGAGAACACCGCTGGCATCGCCCTGCTGGACCGGGTGGCCGCCCAGAGTGACACCGTACAGACAGCCCTGGTCGACCAGGGCTTCAAGAGCACGGTCGTCGACCACGGCGCCTCTGTGGGCATCGGCGTGGACATCGTCCAGCGCAACCCGGCCGAGAAGGGGTTCGTCCCCCAGCCCACGCGGTGGGTGGTCGAACAGACCTACGGCACCCTGGTCCTGCATCGGCGCCTGGTCCGCGACTACGAACACCGTCCCACCAGCTCCGAATCGCGCGTGTACCGGGCGATGAGCGACGTGACGACCCGCCAGCTTACCCACACCTCCAGCATGTCCTGGCGCGACACATGAACCACCACGAGGCGAAACCGCTGCTGAAGACCCTCGACGAGCGCGAACAGGCGCTCACCCACCAGGCCGAGCAGACACGCGCCCACATCGGCGAACTCACCACCAAGCTCGATGAACTCACCCAGGCGATCACGCATCTGCAGATCACCCGCACGGCCCTGCTCTCCCTGGTGGGTAAGGACGACGTCGAGCCGAGCACGCCGCCTGGCGCACTGCCCACCCTGCCTACGAGCAGATCATGACCGCATTCGCCGACCTCGCCCGGCCACTGCGCGCCCGCGACCTGTGCCAGGCCCTGGACCTGCCCATCGCGTCGAAGAACGTCGAGAACATCCGCTCCAAGCTCAAACGCCTGGTCAGCCGCAGCATCCTCAACGAGACTGAACCAGGCCTGTTCACCCAGCCGCGCCCATAGCCCACACGCGAACCCCTGACCAGCCCGCCTCGTCCAACCCCAACGACGAAAGGGACATCAACCCACGAAACGCCCTCTGGCACACCGCCTGCTTGCCCAGCGCGCCGCACCACTGGTGAGCCGCGCCCACCGACTGCTCGCCGGCCTTGGGCACAGTGGTGTCATCGACAACCCAGGCCTTGGGGCCGATAGCCCGGCTGACCTTGGTGGCGATACGGCGCTGGACAGGCTCACTCTCCCAGGGCGACTGGCGCACGAACTGCTGCAGGGCCTGCATGTCACCCTCAGGCAGCCGCTGGGCCATGGGCTGGATGGACTTACGTCGCCCCTCAAGCATGAGCCCGCGCAGGTAGCAGCCGCCCCAGGCGCGAGTGTCCTTGCGGGGTATCGAAGCGAAGACCTCGGCGCAGAACGCATCGAGATCCTCACGCAGTCCCTCAACGGCGGCCAGATCAACATTAGCGATTGTTCCAGAACGACACCACGAATTCAGGAACTTAACGAAGTACTACTAGGCCGTCCTTCCAGCCTTCGCCGCGGTCGTGGAGGCCGTCGCCGCTCAGGTAGGGCTCACCGAATCGCAGGACGGCGCGGGGTGATCGCGTCGAGCACCTGCCGGGCCGACGCGGGCGTGCGGGGCCCGTGGCAGAACAGGCTAGATTCTGCAAAGTGTGGCTCGACGTGTCCGCCCACGGCTCACAACACCGGAATGCCGGTGCCTGGATGCGCGACAGCGCAGTAGTGGCCGGCGGCTTGAAGGACGGAACCTGCGCGCCTCCATCGGAATGTCCCACTGCGCAGCTCCTCCAGTGGGCTGGTGGAGAGCTTCACCAGCACCGGGTCGTCGGACTCGGCCAGCGTGTGCAGGGTCCTGGCTGATGAGAGCTCCACCCCATCCATAGGTGGAAGGGATCGGACGCCAGTCATCGCGGCGGTGTGGGCGTCGAGGGCTCGGCAGCTATCCCGCCCTGTGAGGTCTCCTGGCCGAACTGGTTCGTCAGCCACTTCCACCGAGGCGGGCCCAGCCTTGGTCACCGCAGACTCATCGTGGGACTCGAACATGGCCAGCGCTTCATACGCGGTCGCGGTAGCCGTGATGACCAGTGTGACTGTTGCCGCGAGGACACCCGGCCAGCGTCGCAGTGGAGGACGTGCTTCCCATGGCGCGCGCCCGGAGATCCGCCGAATAGTGGAGGCGAGAAGTCCGGACCCCCAAACGAGCGGCACGAGAATGGCAAGCATAATGCAGCCCGCCACCGAGCCCAGCAGAGCTTCGGCGCTACCTGGGAACCCTCCTGACCAGCAGTCCAGCGATACCGGAGCGCGTGGGATGCAGCGCGCCGCTGCGATACCGGTGTGCAGAGCCGGAACGGTCAGAAACGCCTGGAGGAACGCGAAGATCGCGGTGACGTAGAGGACACGTGCGGATACGCATTGGCCGCCCAGCAGCCAGCCGAGGATGGCGGCGCAGACCGCGCCGAGGAGGAAGGCAATCAGGAACATGGGGAGCAGGCCAAGGAGCAGGCCGGTATCAGGGTCGGGGCCAGATTCCGCCGTCTTGACGGAGCTCCGTAGCCACGGCATCAGTACGGCCGTGGCCGTACTCGTGCAGAGTCCCGTCAAGATCGCGGCGGCGAGTGGCAGCCAGGTCGGGCACAGCCGTCGGCCCGCTGGCATCGAGCGCGGCCCCGAATCCTCCGGTGCCCTCCGCCATGCGAGCCAGGCCAGCAGAGGCAGTGCGGAACCGAGACCGGCCGCCGCGACGAGCCAAATGCGGCCCGTTGTGATGACCTGGCCTATCATCCCAGTGAGGATGTACTCCCAGCGGTTGGGCGCCAGCGAGGCCATCGCCACCGTTGGGAACCACGTCACAAGGACGAGGCCGAGGAGCAAGCCACCTACTGCTGCGGCGAACCACATCGGCCAGCGGCGCTGGGAGATGGACAGCCAGATGGCCGCGGAACCGGAGATCCAGCGGATGACGAGGGCACATCCACCCAGCAGGAGCACTCCCTGGAAGAGGCCCGCGCCGGGAGCGAGGAGGAGCTCATAGCCCCAGCTCGTCGGGGGGAAACCGGGCTGTAGCAGTTGGCCGAGGAGTAGACCTCCGGTGAGGCTGAGCGCTATCGCCCAGGTTCGTGGTCGCGGCGCGTCCGTGATGCGGGAGCCAAGCACCGACCGCCACAGGACCGTGACCAGGATGACTGCCAATGGCAGGCTAACGGTGATCGTGATGAGACTCTCAGCGGCTTGAGTATGGGAGTTGAGGCGGAAAGCAAGGTGCTCGAGTCCGAAGTAGGCCATACTGGCCGCGCACCCGGCGTATGCCACATCGACGAGTTCCCCGCTTAGAAGACGGGCTGGCTTTTCGATGACCGCCTTTCGCTCATCGGGGGGTGGGTGTCGACTGAGCAGCGCATGCCACCAGCGGCGCGGGGAGTGGGCGTGTGCCGCCGGTCCCATGACGTGCAGCAGGCCCAGGAGTTCCGCGCCGATCTCGGGCCGTTCGGCCGCTCGCACGTCGGCGTAGTACTCGCGGACCTGTAGTACCCGTGAGCGGGCGTATCTCAGTAGCGCCAGCGAGATGAGCAATGGCAGCCCCACACGGAGGGCCGTTTGCGGAACAAGCGTCAGGAGGACCAGGGCTGCCGTCGCCACGATGCAGAAACCCCACCAGATGGAGATGGTGAGATAGGTGATGTCGATGTCGCGGTTGCGGACATGGGCGGCCTCGTGGTGGATGACCGCGGCTGCCCGTGCTGGCCTGGTCCTCGTCGGCGCTTCGGTCGCGAGTAGAGACCTGTCGACCGCCACCCAGTAGCGGGTCCACGCACCGAAGGCTCGGGCCCCTCCCGCCGTCCCAGGCGTGATGAGTAGTCTCGTCCGACCGCGGCTCGTTCCCATGGCGGTGCGCAGCTCGGTATCAGCGCGGTCGTACAGTGCCGCGTGGCTCTCCCGGGGCAGGGGCGCCAACCGGCGGAGCAGGACGTGGGGGTAGATGGTGTAGAGGAGTACACCGAGCAGGAGCGGCGCGAGCATGACGAGCACGAGCAGCGCGGTGTCGGCTCTTGTCGCCGCGGCCGCACAGGATGTGAACGTGTCGAGTAACTCCTCGCTGGTCTGCTCGGACACCCGGGCCTGCGCTTCGGCCACGCATTCCTCCCGGCCGTGCGGGGGCAGCACCCCCGCGGCCCGGCCGAGGCTGACCAGCGGTAGAGCTAGCGGAAGGCTCATGCCCGCGGTGGCCGTGATCAGGACAAGAAACCGTACTCCCGTCGCCGACGGCAGCAGGAACGCGTCATCATGAACGGCCGGTACGGATCGGTCCGCTCCTTCAGCGCTCGAAGGAGGTGTCGTCATGATCGGTGGACCTTCCCAGTTCCCTGACGATCGCGGCGGCGAGCTTCCCGGCCTGTTCGGCCTCGATTCCGGAGCGAACGGCATGAGCGGTGATCGCCCGGGTCACGGCCGCGGTTTGCTCGGGCCGGACCGGAGTGAGCATGGTGTCCGTGTCTGGTTTGGGGGTCCGGGACAGACCCACGCGTGACAGCAGCGCTGACCAGGCGCGTTGCCACCAGGGGCGGAGAATGTCGGTGAGCGTTCCCGCGGCCAGTTCGGTGAGGACACTCAGTACGACTCCTGTGACCAGGCCAACAGCCACGCCGCCAAAACCCAGAGGATTGTCGTCTGCCCGAGGGGCGCTTCCCCGGGCGCGGAAGTCGTCGCGTACGTGCTCGTAGTGGGACAGTTCCTCGGGAGCGGAATGAGCGATGACGCACTTGGCGACGGCGTCAATCGTCGGGTCCGCGTTATGCGAGGAGGGCGAAGCGGTCATGTGGTCATACCTCCTGGATGCTTTGGTGTGCCGCAGGCTAGCGTGAACTTTGTTGCGGCTGTGGTGATTTCGGGAAAACAGCCCTGATAAGGGGAAATTGGCGTGGACGTACTTAGCTGGTGCGACTCCCCGAGACGATTCCGTGGTTCCCTTTGTCAATGTGTGGTCTCAGGAGATCCTTGACCATTCGTTCTCAGGACACGGTTGACCGATATGCGGGATGATCGCCACTGAGGTTGTCGTGACTGGGGTCGTGGGGTGGGTGTGGATCAGCAGGCAGTGGCGGAGTACCGCTATCGGGCGGTGTGCGAGGTTCTGGGCGGTTCACTGATTGGTGAGGTAGCGGCGCGTTACGGCACCTCCCGGCAGTCGCTGCACACCTGGCGGCGGCGCTTCGAGTGGGAGGGCCGAAGCGGGCTGGTCGACCGTTCCCGACGCCCGCTCACCAGCCCGGGGCGTCTTGATGCCGAGGTGGAGGCGCTAATCTGCCAGCTTCGTCGCCGGCATCCCCGCTGGGGAGCCCGGCGCATCGGCTACGAGCTCACCCGGCGCGCGGCCGAGTCGGCGCCGTCGCGGGCGTCGGTGCACCGCGCGCTGGTCCGCAACGGGCTGATCACCCCAGGTCCAACGACACAAGCGCACGTATAAGCGCTGGCAGCGCCACGAGCCGATGCACCTGTGGCAGCTCGACATCGCCGGCGGCGTCCCGCTGGCCGACGGCCGCTCGTGCAAGCTGGTGACCGGGATCGACGACCACTCCCGGTTCCTGGTCATCGCCACGGTTCTGACGGCGCCCTCGACGCGGCCGTCGGCGCCTACCTGGACCGGCGCAACCGAAGCGTCCCCGGCGAGGACGACCCCACCTCCCCGCCCCGGCGCAGCGCGATCGCCGTCGACGGCAAGACACTGAAAGGCTCGGCCCGCCTGGACCGTCCCCGGCGCCACCAGCTCTCGGCCCTGGCCCACAACCCGCCGACCACCATCGCCCAAGCTGAGGTGGGCTCCAAGACCAACGAGACCCGCCACTTCCGCCCACTGCTGCGCGAGCTGGATCCGGCCGGGGCCGTGATCACCTTCGATGCCCTGCACACCGTCAAAGACCACTTGTCGTGGCTGGTCGAGACCAAGAACGCGGACTACGTCGCGGTGGTCAAGACCAACCAGCCCACCGCCCACCGCCAGATCTCCCGGTTGCCCTGGGCCGAGGTCCCCCGCCCACAGTGCCTTACAGACCGCCCACGGCCGCCGCGAGTCCCGTTCGATCAAGACCCTGGCCATCGCCCAGAACCTCGGCGGGATCGCTTTTCCCCGCGCCCGGCTCGCGATCCGGCTCCACCGCCGCCGCAGGCCGGCGGGCCGTCCCTAGACCCGAGAGACGGTCTATACCGTCACCAGCCTGGACGCCCACCAGGCCGGCCCGGCGGAGCTGGTCTCCTACCTGAGCGGACATTGGGCCATAGAGAACTCCAGCCACCACGTCCGCGACGGCACCTTCGGCGAGGACGCCTCCACTGTGCACAGCGGGGCCGCGCCCCGCGCTATGGTCACCTTCCGCAACTTGGCCATCGGTGTCCTCAAGACCGCGGGGGCGCACAACCTCGCCAAGACCACCCGCGCGATCCGGGACCTGCCCGAACGAGCGCTGCCCTTCTTCGGGATCAGCTACAAACCCGACACTTCAGGAACTTGAACAAGCCCTGCAGGCGCAGTGGGCCCGTAGCATGATCATGCTACGGGCCCACTGCATAGTTCATGGGGCGGCACAGTCAGGAAACGTTGCTCTGCTTGCGTCCTCCGCGTTCTCGGATGTTGACGAGTGCTTCGAGGGCTGTGTCATCGGCTTCGGGCAAGGTGTGCAGATAGAGTTCGGTCGTCGTGACCGAAGCATGTCCCAAGCGGTCTCTCACCACGGCGAGGTCGGCACCGCCTGCCAGAAGCCACGAGGCGTGAGCGTGTCTTAGCTGGTGAGGGGTCATCGTTTTCGGTAAACCGGCCCTCTCGCGAGCTGGGTGCCAGATATTCTTCCGGAACCAGTTCGCGGGGATGTGCCCATCGGTGTGGACACTACGTCGCTTGCGCGGATTATCCTTGCCCTCCGCGCGCCGAGTAGCGCGGTAGTGAGCGAACGCTGCTCGGCAGTACTCGCAACGGCACTTTCCGTTGGTATACGCGGTTGTTGTCCCGTGCCGGTACCTCCGTCCCTTGTCGTTCGGGGCGGTGAGTCCAAGATCAGCTCTATCAGGTACGCCAGGAACGGGAGATTCGGGCAGTTGCTCGGGAAAGTTGAAGAGTAAGTCGTTTTCTCGGATCCCGTTAGCCATAGCGAAAGCCAGGATCTTTCTCACCAGAGAGCGCGTTAGCTTGAATCGTCGGAAGTTCCCATTTTTGGTGTAGTCCTTGACTAGGAACCGGTCCTCGGTCGGATGATCCTTCCTGCGCAGCTCCACCATGGAGCGGCTGACAGTGAGAATCCCTGTGTCCCGGTCAAGGTCCTTCAGGCGAAGCTCACTGAGTTCTCCCCATCTGAGTCCTGACTCGATGTCCAGCTCCACCATGAGCTTGAAACGCTCGCCCTCGATCTCATTGAGAAAATCGGAGAACTGTTCCGGGGTGAGGATGTCGAACTTCCTCTTCCCTATAGTGGGAAGGGTGACGCCCTTGCAGGGGTTGATGAATGTCACCTGGTTGACCATCGCGGAAGCGAAGACCGCAGAAAGGATCGTGGTCATGCGGTGTATGCTTGATGCGGCGAGTCCCTCTTTCTCGCAATCACGAACCCAGCTTTGAATGTGCTGGGGAAGGATCTCGTTCATTCGCATCCTTCCGAATTCCGGCACGAGGTGAGCGTTTATTACGTATGAAACATTCTGCCTGGTGGATTCCTCCATGACATGATTGTCGAGCCACGTGTCCAGTGCGTACTCGGCGAAACGTTGGCGTCCGTGCTTGGTGCTGGTGACTCGACCTTCGGCTACCTTGGACTCTGCGCGCTGCCAAGCCTTCTCAGCTTCCCGCTCGCTGTCGAAGGTGCCTGCTGACCGTGCTTTCCCCTTGATGTCCAGGTAGATCGCTGTGTATCGGATCCGGTCGTTCTTCCTGACGCGCCTTGTCACGTAGCCCATCTCAGAGCTCCACCTCGTTGGATTGAGGATGTGCTGCGAATGTGCACGCGTGGTTCGCTAAGCCGACGTTGACGGCCATGGCTGAGTAACAAGGGAGAGGGCGAGACATGTGACCCCTGAATCCCAAGTCATTCGTCACTGTCGGTGACAAGCGCGAAGGAAGTGCCAGGCCTGTGAGGAAGAACGTTGAGAAGGATCCGGCAGCTTCTCGCTGGTTCGTGATTGGTTGGTGGCAAGGGGCGACACGGGCCGGGATGCCGTAGCATCCAGCGATAGCTGACGTAAGGGATGACCTGCAAATAACCCAAATCTTGGGCCGATGTGTTGTTTCAGAGATTTGCTGATAAGGATGAGGCCCCAGGTTCAAGTCCTGGTACGCCCACACGTTTACGCAGGTCAGGGTCTGGTCTTCCCGAGTTGGGAGCCAGATCCTTTGTTTTTGTCCGTCGTTTGTCAGCGAGAACGGCGCGGTGGCGCCCGGCACGCCGCGGACATGGGCGAACTCGGGCGGCACCAGACGGACCGCCGGCTCGGTGTCCGGTTCGTGGGTTGAGGGTCGCTTGAGGGGTGGATCTTGACCGGGGCGCCACCCAAGGCGCACCTGAGGCGGTGCAGGTCGCCGACCGCTGGCACCTGTGGAAGAACCTCGCCGAGGCGGTGGAACGCGTCGTCGCCCGCTACAAGCACCGGCTGGGACCCACCTCTCCCAGAGCAGGCCCCGCAGTCGGCGGCCGTGCCGCCGGCCGCCCTGCCCGAGTACCGAGCCCCGGAAGGACCGCACCGCCCAGCGCACCCGCAAACGCCACGCCGCAGTGCAGGAGCTGCCGCATGCGGCCCGCTTGGCGGCGACCACGACCGCGCCATCCCGCTGCTCATGCTCACATAAGGTCACCAACAGCCATCACCCGACGACTTTGGAATCGCCCTGGTCAGAAGCCTAGGACTCCAGGAGGAGCCGCCGCAGTTCGGCGGGGTCGTCCAGGGCGTCGTCGGGCAGGCTCCAGTAGGTCTCCACGTTGACGGTCCGGCCCTGGGCACGGTACGCGAAGCAGCGGCTGCCGGCGGTGCGCCATCGCTCGCGCCGCGAGACCGGGACCTTGGCGTAGACCGTGTCCATGACGATGGCGATCTGCCGGCCGCCGTAATCGATCGACCAGCCGCCGAAGAACCGGCGCAGTGATGTTTCGCTGTCGTCGCCGAGCAGGTCGAGCACGTGCTCGGCGAGGGTATGGCCGGCGCTCACGGCCGCCGCCCGTAAGCGAGGACGTGCTCGATCTGGTGGTGGTAGGCACCGTCCAGCTCGTCGAGCCGGTCATGGCCGAGGGCGAGGGGGACGCCGTAGAACGCGGCCAGCAGGGCGGTGGTCGCCTGGTCGACGTCCGGATCGTCCGGTCCCTGCCCCCAGGCCGTGGCCAGGTGGCGGGCGAATAGCTCGGACTGCGGCGTCGCCGGGACGGCCAGTGCCTCGTCGATGCCGAACACCAGCAGTCGTTCGGCGGCACTGATCTCGGGGGCCTCGCACAGGCCGGCCCCGCGCGCGACCTCGGCGGTGATCTCGAACCACATCTGTGGGCTCTCCCGGATGGCCTCGGCGGTGCTGGTGAAGAACGCCCGCAGGAAGGGGGCGCCGTCGGGGTGGTGTGCGGCCTCCAGCGTGGTGCCGATCCGCCACAGGGCGATGTGGTAGGCGAGCAACTGGGCCTTCGACGTGAAATGGGCGAAGAACGTCGGTTCCGACACCTCCATCGCCGCTGTCAGTTCCCGGACCGAGATATCGGTGAACGGCGTCGTTTCGATGCGCTCCTTCAGTGCCCTCCACAGCCCGACGCGCAGCCTGGCCCGTTTGCGCTCGCGCAGCGGGTACCGGTCCAGGCTGACCGCCGAGGTGCTCATTCGGGCACACCCCGCATCGCGTCGACCGTCGCGGCGGCCAGGGCGGCCGACGAGGCGGGGTTCTGGCCGGTGATCAGATTCCCGTCCCTGCGTACGTGCACGCTGAACGGTTCCGCCACCTCGACGGTGGCGTCCAGCTCGGCCAGGCGCTGCTGGAGCGAGAACGGTATGACGGCGTCGGCGCCGGCCATGTTCTCCTCCGCGTCGCTGAAGGCGGTGATCGTCCGTCCGGAGACGAGCGGCTTGCCGTCGATGCCGGTCGCGTCGATCAGACCGGCCGAGCCGTGGCAGACGGCGGCCACGACCCCGCGGGCCGCCACGGCGGCGATGATCGCGGCGAGGTCCGGGTTCCCGGGGAAGTCCCACATCGTGCCATGGCCGCCCACGAGCAGGACGGCGTCATGGCGACCCGGGTCCACCTTCGCCAGCGCCTGTGTCCCCTCCAGCCATGTGTCCAGGTCGGGCACGGCTCCGGTCTCGAAGTCCGCGCTGTTCGGGTCGATGGGCGGGCGTCCCCCCAGGGGCGAGGCAACGGTCACGGTGAGTTCGGCGTCACGGAAGACCTGCAGCGGTGCGCAGATCTCCTCCAGCCACGCACCCGTGGGCAGGCCGGACTTCCCGAGCGTTCCGTGCGAGGTCACGATCATCAGCAAATGGCGATTCATGACTTATGTATAGCAAGAACTTTTAGTCGACACAAGAAATTTGGTGGACGAGCGTGCAGGCTCATTTGGTGAGTTTTCCGTAGCGGATCAGGGTGCAGGTGAGGTAGTGGGCTGCTGTGTGCTCGTAGCCGCCCAGTCGTATCTGACAGACGCTCCACGGGCGACACGCGGCCAGACTACTGAGAGAACCAGATGAGACAGCTTCTCAACTACCTGGGGCAAGGACGGTGAGCGATGACAGCGTCGCGATGGCCGTGAGAGCGGTCTGTAGCCGGAAGGTGTTATCGACCGACAGCCCAGTAAGATCTTGGACTGCTACCAGCGGTGATCGAAAGAATGGGCCTGCCGGCTCTCCGGCCGACAGGCCCTTTGGTTGAGGTTCACGGGTGCTTCGAGAGGTGGGTGTCAGTCTGCCTCATCCCTTGTCCGTCGTTTGTCAGTGAGAACGGCGCGGTGGCGCCCGGCTCCTCGCCTGCGGCTCGGTCTCGCCCGCCCCGGCTCGGCCGCCGGCAGGTGAGACCAACCGGTGCGGCTCAGCGGGTCCGGTAGCGCGCGTAGATCAGTCCGCTGTCGTCGAAGGCACGCTCCTCGACCAGCTCGAGATCGAGGCGCACGCCCTCGGGGAAGAACCGCGTGCCGCCGCCGACCACGCTCGTGGTGATGAACAGGTGGTACTCGTCCACCAGGCCGGCCGCGATCGCCTGGGCCGCGAGGTTCGGGCCGTCGACGGTGAGGTCGTGATCAGCCTCGGCCTTGAGCTTGCGCACCGCCTCGGGGTCGAAGGTCCGCTCGATCCTGGTCTTGGCGCTGGAGGCCGACTCCAGCGTCGTGGAGTACACGATCTTCTCCGCGGCCTGCCAGTCGCGGGCGTACTGCAGGATGTGCGGCGGCTGGTCGGGCTCGGTGTGCGCGGTCTCCCAGTAGACCATCGTCTCGTACATCCGCCGGCCGTAAAGGTAGGTGCCGACAGGGCGGAAGAGGTCGTTGACGAAGGTATGCACCTCCTGGTCCTCGGCCCCGTTGCCGAGGTCGCCCTCCGCCGCCTCGGCGTAGCCGTCGAGCGAGGTGATCATCGAGTAGATGAGCTTTGCCATGCGTCTCCTCCGGGTACGAGCGCGTCAGTCTGCCAGCGGTCCTGCGGGTTGTGACCTCCGCACGCCCCGGAACTCATCGATCGGCCGGCCGGCCGCTTCCGTCACCCGTCAGAGCGCGGACGAAGCGCACCTCGCCGCCGCCGTACGCACCGTTCACGAGGGCAACGCGATGCTCGCGCCCAGCGTCACCAAGCGGATGCTGGAGCGCTTCGCGGGGCCCGCCCCGGACGGCGACGGCGCCACGGCGGCCGCCCAGCGCCCGGGCGGTGCTCACCGAGCGGGAACGCGCTGTGCTCCACGCGCTCGCCCGCGGTATGTCCAACACGGAGGCCGGGCGCACCCTGGAGATGCGGGAGACCGCGAAGCACATGTCTGTCGGATCCTGAGCACGCTCGGCGTGCCGAACCGGGTCCAGGCGGCCATCCTCGCCCACGAGGAGGGAGGGGTCTAGCGGCGCTTCCCCGGAAGAACGCGCCGCCCTCGCCCACGTCCGGGGTGCCCCTGCGGTCCGGCCAACCGTTGGCGGGCGGGGAGCGGGCGATGTCGCTGACCGTACTCGCCCCCAGCGCCCCCACCGGTCAACCGCATCCACGCCGCCTCGGGGGTTTCGGCGTAGCCGGTTCGGGTCACGTCCTCAGTAGAGATCTGAGCCGGCTACGCCGAAAAGGGCGCCGGGACCTCGGTTCCAGACACCTACACCCCTAAGGACATCCCCCATGGCGGAGCCGCCACCCTCCGATGCCGACCCCGCGCCCGGGCAACCCCCGCCGCCGAGCCAGACACGGCGCCCGCCTCCCGCGTGGGTCTGGCCGCTCGTCTCGGGAGCGGTCGCGCTCCTGCTCGGCGTGGTTATCGGCTGGTTCGGTCACCAGGCGTACATGATCAACCAGATCGAACGCACCTTCGGCGACATGGGCGAGGACATAACGGAGGAGGACCCCGAGCTGGACCAGGACGAGCCCGACCCCGACCCTTCGCAAGAAACGGCCACCCTCCAGGTCGGTGACACCGCCGATGTCGAGGACGAGTTCGGGGACAGCTACACCCTGACGGTCGACGACGTCCGCTACGCCGACGAGGTCACCGGCACCGCCTGGGAGGAAGGCGACGAGGATCCCGTTTTCGTGACCGACCCCCAGGACTCCCTGTTCGCGATCGTGGACCTGACGATCACCAACAACGGCCCCGAGGAACTCATGGGCCTCCAGTTCGGCCAGTATGTCGATGAGGACGGTACGGCCACCCAGGGCGAGATGGTGCAGGACTCCGGTGTGGAGGACTACCACGACATCCTCCCGGAGGACCTTGGCAGCGACGCGCCCGGCGAGGATCTGATGCCGAACATGGACTACCTGCCCCCGGACACCACGGTCCAGGCCGTGGACGTGGCCGTCGTGGCCGAGGATGCCGGTTACCTCTACGGCGCCGACTCCACCGCCTGGCGCATCGAGCTTCCACCCCGCGACTGACCAGCGGCCCTTCTCAGGCAGGGCGACCGCCCCGGCCGAGTCGAGACCCGGCGACGATACCTCCATCAGCGGGACGGCCGCTCGCATCGCACAACGGCGGTCCGGTATCGAGGAGCTACGACCGGCCACCGATCCCCAATGGTGCGAGCGCGAGAAGCGGCCCCTCGCCCAGGGGCGGGTACACAGGCTTCGGCACGGTCCCGGGACCGTGTCCGCCGTGGTCGCTGGTTCCCGGGTTGCCGGAACTACCTGGTTCGGCCCAGCCCCCACCGGAGTCATCTGGTTCGTTGGGGGATTTTCCCTGGTCATTCATGTAACGATTATGGCCGAACTACTCGCGCGGGGCGCCCCCGTCAGGCTCGCCGCCGCGGAACACGAGCGCGGCTCTCGATCGTTGCCTAGACTCGAAGGTGACGCGACATGTCGCGTCAGGGGACGTGCCGAGAAATGCGCGCTTCCCGAGACTCTTCACATACGAGGTGGGCACAATGGCCAACCTGCAGAGCCTGCTCCGGCAGGTCCTCGGTTTCATCCGCAGGAACCCCAGCAAGGCGAACCGGCATCTTCACACGGCCGGCGAGACCATAAAGAAGCGCACCGGCGGCAGGTACAACCGGCACATAGACAAGGCCATCGGCGGGGCGTCGAGATACCTCGCCAAGCAGAGCGGCCGTCCGGGACACGGCTCTTCGAACGACGGGGATCTGCGGCACCGATCCGAGGACTCGGCGCCGGAGAACCGTCCCAACGGCCACGATCACCGGCGGGACCGCTGAGCCAGCAGGGCCCCTCATCCGACTCCCCACTCACGAGAGGCGCACGACTGGTGGGCCCGCCGCGCCGCCTGGTGCGGCTCACTCCCTCAGGTGGGGTGAGCCTGCTTGCGCGCACCCGCACCATGCCGGGGAGCAGTCCACCCCGCGCGAGATCGCCCGAACCTCGGTGACTCTCAGGGACGGCGACTCGATCCATGAAGCCAGGGCCATGCTCTGGCCGCAGGTGAGGTCACCGGAATGCTGTTCATCGACGACGCGCGCTGCCCCCTCCACGTCGGCGACCTGTCAGAGGCTGACCCCGAGGCCGGGGCGATCTCGCGCAGGGACTCGCCCTCGGCGCGGCTGGTCGAGGACCGCGCGGCGCATTTCCGCGTCGACCACGCGGGGGCTGCCCTTGCGTCCGTGCCGGCGGTGGTTGGGGCCAGGGGCATCCTTGTTGGCGGCGTTTGAAGGGGTTGTGTTCGCGGTCGTTGCGGGTGCGAAAGTAGCGGCGCATTGCGGTGGAGCCGGATTTCTACCGCCCTTGTTTGGCGATGTCGGTTTCGCGGGCGCCCATGCGGTAGGTGCCGGCGCCGCGCCAGGTTTCGTGGACGTAGGCCGCGGCGGTGCGCAGGCGCTCAGCGGCCTCGGTGGTGCTGAGGGCCTCGGCGAGCTCCGCGACACGTTCGTCCAGCGTGGGGCGCGGGGCGGTCGGCGCGATGAGGGCGACACGATGCCCACGGCGGGTGGGGAACACGGGCGCGCCACGCTGGGTGGCGTTGGCGAGGAGCGCGTCGAGATCCGGTTCGGCGTCCTCAAGGCTGATCTCGTGGGTGGACATGAGGGACCCCTACAGTTCGCGGCGGGGGCAGCGTCGCAGGGGTAGGCTTCTGTGGCTGTATACGGTCGGAGAACGATCCGGCTATGTCCGACTGAGGAGAGATCATGGCCCGAGAGAACGCCAGCACCCCCGTGGAGGAGACCCGGATCGGGTTGGAGAGCGGGGAACAGGCGGTTCTCACGCTCGCGGATGTCGCTGTGGCCGCGCTGGACACGCTCCCCGATTCGAAGTACGACGTGCTGGTGGAGGTGGGAGGACGGAACCGTCCCGCGCTCCCGTTGGTGCGCGCTGCGCTGGGGGGCCGCGATCCGCGGAACACGAATGCCGCGGAGATGGCGCTGCGCGCGTTGGGATTCTCCATCCTGGTGCGGCGCCGGTTCGATGACGCTACTGGGGAGCCGGTGCGGCTGTCCCGCGAGCAGATCAAAGCGTCGTCGCCCTGAGGGCGGTGGGGCCCCGAGCCGGGAGTGTGTCGCGGGGCCCGGCCCTGGTCAGTACGTGGGGGAGGAGAACGCGGCGGCGGGCAGCCCGTCGCGCGGCTCGGGGCTGGCGTAGACGCCACCACAGCGCACTCGGCGGCCTTCCTCCAACCAGCCGACTGCAACCAACGTAGTGACCGGGTACACCTAGGTCCTGGAAGCTGCTCCAGGGGGCGCTGCTGTGCTGGACCGGTGTGTGTCACCCCTGTAGGCGGCCCCTCGCATAGCAGCACCCACCCGACACAAGCTAACGAAGTACTACCAGGACATCACCGGAGCCAGGAAGTCACGTAGGTGTCCGAGCACGGCCTCCGGGCGTTCTTCGGGCAGAAAGTGCCCGCACTCCTCGATCGCGATCCCTGTGACCTGCTCCGCGTACTCCCGCCAGATGTCGAGCATGGGTAGTCTGCCCGGAAGACCGGCGGATCCCCACAGTGCCAGAACCGGCATGGTCAGGCGCTGACCCGCGGCGGCGCTCTCCTCGTCGTGCTCGCTGTCGCCGTTGAGCGCTCCCCGGTAGTCGTCGAACCCGGCGCGCAGCGCGCCCGGTGCGGAGAACGCCTGTACGTACTCCGCGACCGCTTCCGGTTCCAGCCCGGCGCGGTTGAACGTCCACCGTTCGAAGAAATAGCCGAGGTAACCCGACACGTCCTGTCCGGCGAGACGCTCGGGCAGGTCCGGTTGCAGATGGAAGAGCCAGTGCCAGTAGCCGTTGGCGATCGCGAAGTCCATCCGCTGCCACATCGCCCGGGTGGGCGCGATGTCCAGCACGGCAAGCCGTTGGACCTGTTCGGGACGGTCCAGTGCCCACCGGTGCGCCACCCGGGCTCCCCGGTCGTGGCCGACCACGCTGGCCTCGGCGAATCCCAGCGACTCGATCAGATCTGAGACGTCGGTGGCCATTGTGCGCTTGTCGTACCCGTGGGGTGGCTTGTCGCTGCGTCCATAGCCGCGCAGGTCCGGGGCCAGCACGGTGCAGCGCTCAGCCAGTGCGGGCATGACGTGTCTCCAGCAGTAGCTGGTCTGCGGCCAACCGTGCAGCAGAACCACGAGCGGTCCGCTTCCCGCGCGCCGGTAGTGCATCCGGATCCCGTTGACCATTGCTGTGGCCTCGGTTGTCTCGCTCATCGCCAGCCCTTTCTAACCATCTAAGATGGTTAGATGGTACGGGAGGACGACCACGGCGGGGAGGCTGCGACGTGAATCGCGTGGGGCGTTCGTGGATCTGGGACGGCGGTCAGCTCTGCGTCGACTTCGTCAACACGCTGCGAGATCGTTGGCGGGGCGGACGGGAGGAACTGCGCGAGCCGGCCGACTTGGCCGAATGGTTTACCGCCGCGGGATTGACCGCCCACGACGTCGCACTCACCGAGGGGCACGTGGCCCAGGCACGGGAACTCCGTGCGGCCATCGACGAGATACTGCGCGGTTGCGCCGGCCGGCATCCGGTATCGGGCGACGCCATCGACACTGTCAACCGCTTCCTGCGCGAGGGCCACCAGGCGCCCCCTCAGCTGCGGCACCGCCATGATGGCCAACTGGGGATCGACGTCGTCGAGGCCGGCGACCCGGCCGCCACAACGTTCGGACGCATCGCGCGCGACATGGTGGATTTCCTCGTCGCGGACAGGCCCGGAGTAGTGCGCGTCTGTGATTCGGACCGCTGTGGGCTGCGTTTCGTTGACCGGTCGCCAGCGCGCAACCGTCGGTGGTGCTCGATGAGCCGTTGCGGCAACCGGGCCAAGGCGCGTCTCCACTACGCGCGCACGACGTCAGCCGACGGTTAGCGACCGCGGCGCGTCGCCGTTCCGGGAGGAGACCGTCCGTCCTCAGTGGACGGTAAAGGGAAGAAAGGAAAATACTCCCTTCCATTTTCACTGGATAGCGCACCGGGGCCTTGCGGCAAGACCCGGGGCGTGCCGCAGAATCTCCAACTGTGTCGTCCCCGCACCCGCAGGGAGCTTCCCTGGGCGCCCAGCGCACTAGCTCGGTCATCTGGTCGGCGCCGTCGCTGTCCAACCATGCCTCCAGCGTTTCGGCGTCGAACTCAGCGGCCGTGACACGTTGGCGCCACGAAGCCGAGGCGCCGTAGGGGTTGTCGTGGAGGCGGTCGGCGCTACGACGGTGCGGGCAGAGTCCGCGTGGTGTAGCCCTCGGGGAGGGTCGTGTCAGCGCCGGCCTCGACGCCGACGATGTAGTCGATGATCGAGCCGCCTCCGCTGCTCCCGGCGGTAGAGATCGTCGGCATCGACCACGACTCCTTCCGCTTCAACTGGCTCCGGGGCAGAACGGTCGGGAATTGTGCTGGTTAGCCCAGTAGTCACAGCCCGCAAGAACGAGAAGGCAGAGTAAAAGTCCATATGGCCGAGAAATTCCTTACGGTCTCTTGTGATGCAGGCTGGGGTGCTGGCGACGATGGCTCCAAGGCCGCGCCCGGTCGAGCCCGTGACGAGACGTATGTCTGGAGGAAGAGCGATGAGCGCCATCGACGACGTGCTGGAGAAGAACGCTGCGTTCGCGGCGGCGTACGAGGACCTCGATCCTCCGCGGCCGCCGAGAAAGCGCCTGGCCGTCATCGCTTGCATGGATTCTCGGCTTGACATCTACAAGATGCTCGGCCTCGAAGAGGGGGACGCGCATGTCATCCGGAACGCCGGAGGGGTAGTCACGGAGGACACGATCCGGTCGCTCGTCATTTCCCAGCGTGTCGGGGGGACACGAGAGATCATGCTTATGCACAACACCGAGTGCGGGATGCTCACGTTTAAGGATGAGGAGCTGAAACGGCAAGTAGAGAGCGAGACAGGATCTGAGGTCCCCTTCGCGTTCCATGCTTTCAGCGACCTGGAAGAGCAGGTGCGTCGCTCCGTGGCCCGCATCCGGGAAAGCTCGCTCCTTGTCCACAAGGACACCATCCGCGGCTTTGTCTACGAAGTCCGCACCGGCAGGTTGCGCGAGGTCCGGTGACGGCTTCGACGCTCGGGGCTGGCGCCAGGGGTGACGGCCGCACGCGAAGACCGTGCGTGGTCGGGGCCCGACGGGTCCAACGAGGGAGGCGACCGTCGCCAAGTGCGGCCGGATGTGGCTACGAAGATGATCGCCGCTCACACTTTCCGGTCTCCGTAGCGCCGCCCTGCGGCCGCGAAGGCGCAGGCGGCACCACTCGCTGGAACAGCTCCCACAACTCGTCCGGAACCCTGCGTTCCACGAACCCCACCGCCGCGGGTTACTGACCTCGGACACCAGATGAGACGAGTACCTAGTGCGGCGTAGATCTCCTGGTCGATCCCGGCCGGGGTGCGCGCTCGCAGGACGCGGCCGCCCAGGATGGTGGCCTCCAGCTCCAGGTAGGTGGTC
This sequence comes from Lipingzhangella halophila, assembly GCF_014203805.1. Lineage (GTDB taxonomy): Bacteria > Actinomycetota > Actinomycetes > Streptosporangiales > Streptosporangiaceae > Lipingzhangella > Lipingzhangella halophila. The sequence goes on from NZ_JACHJT010000002.1 coordinate 801,671, forward strand.
TCGATTTCCCATCGTCGGTGGTAGAGCCGGACGATCTCGGCATCCGGGTAGCGGTGGGGGCGGTCAGTGTGGTGACCAGCCGGTAGGCCCCGGTTCGCCTATGGCCGCCGGCCAGGGTGGCGGTGATCCGCGCGTCGATCACGCGGACCCGGGTGGGGCCCAGCAGCGCGAGGAACGACCCGTCGGCCAGGGTGGCCAGCGCAGGGAGCCTGCGGCCGTTCTTGCGGCGGATCAGCAGCTGGGCGCCGGGAGCGGCGAGCGCGGCGACCAGGGGCGCCGTGGCGAAGCCGCGGTCGGCCAGCAGCAGCATGCCGGGCCGCAGACACCGGGCCAGGCCGGGCGCAGTCGCGTCCACCGCCCCGAGCGTCGCCTACCTGGCCGTGATCGGGCGCGGCCTGCTCGGCGCGCCCGCCATCGGCATCGCCGCCGCGACCGGGTTCGCGGTGTTCTACGTGGGCGTCGTGATCACGCACATCCGCGCCCGGGTTCTCTACAACCTCTACTTCCCGGGCACCTTCCTCGCTCTGGCCATCGGTGCGCTGACCGTGGCGCTCGCGCGGTGAGCGCATGCCTGTGTCCGGCCGACGACTCTGGCGCCGCGAGCCGCCTCAGCGCAGACCGGCGTAGAAGGTGCGCACGTCGGCGGTGAAGAGGTCTGGAGCCTCGTGCGCGGCGTAGTGGCCGCCGCGGTCGTAGGTGTTCCAGGAGGTGATCATCGTGTGGTCGCGTTCGGCGAAGCGCCGGATGGACTGGAAGTCCCCGGCGAAGCCGGCCAGGCCGAGCGGAACCGTGGTCGGCTCCCTCGGCTCCTCGCCGGGGTGGGCGTCCTCGTAGTAGAAGCGCATCGCCGAGGCGGCCGTGCCGGTCAGCCAGTAGATCGCGATGTTGGCCAGGGCGAACTCGTCGCCGACCTCGTCGGCGAACAGTTGACCGTTCCAGCCGACCAGGCCGGCCGGGGAGTCCGCCACCGCGTGGGCGAGGGTCTGCGGCTGCTGCGCCTGGAGCTGGTTGAAGGCCGACATGTTCTCGTGGAACCACTGCAAGTGCTGCAGCGCCGCCATCTCCTCCTCGGTCATGCCCTCGAACTCCGCCGGGTCACCGGAGGGGAAGGAGAAGATCTGGGTCACGTGCACGCCGGCGACGTGCTCGGGGTCCACCCGCCCCACCTCCGGGGCGATGAACGAGCCGGCGTCGTTGCCGACCGCACCGTAGCGCTCGTAGCCCAGCCGCCGCATCAGCTCGGCCCAGGCGCGGGCCACCCGGTAGCGGTTCCAGCCGCGTTCGGTGGTCGCACCGGAGAAGGCGAACCCCGGAATCGACGGGATCACCAGGTGGAACGCCGAGCCCGGGTCGCGGCCGTATGCGCGGGGGTCGGTCAGCGGGCCGATGACGTCCAGGTACTCCACGATCGAGCCGGGCCAGCCGTGCGTGAGGATCAGCGGCAACGCGTCCGGCTCGGGCGACCGCACGTGCAGGAAGTGGATGTTCGCCCCGTCGATCTCGGTGGTGAACTGCGGATAGGAGTTGAGGCGCCCCTCCAGGGCCCGCCAGTCGAACTGCGAGCGCCAGTAGTCGACCCGCCGCCGCACCTGGGATACGGGCACGCCGTAGTCGCCGCCGGCGTCGGGCAGCTCCTCGGTCCAGCGGACTCGGGCCAGGCGGTCTGCGAGGTCGTCGAGGTCGCGCTGCGGGACGTCGACGCGGAAGGGGCGGATGTCGGCCGTGGTGCCGTTCGTGTTCGTCATGGTCAGCACAGTAGGCAGCGATTAGGAAGATTTCCTTCCTAATGATCCGCCAGACTTGAAATCATGCTGGAAACCTCTGCTCGCCTGCTCAAGCTCCTGTCCCTGCTGCAGACGCCCCGCGAATGGACCGGGGCCGAGCTCGCCGAACGCCTCGACGTCAGCGGGCGCACCGTGCGCACCGACATCGAGCGGCTGCGCACCCTCGGCTACCCGGTGCACGGCACCCGCGGCTCCACCGGCGGATACCGCCTGGAGGCCGGTGCCGCCATGCCTCCGCTGCTCCTCGACGACGAGGAGGCGGTCGCCGTCGCCGTGGGGCTGCGCACCGCGGCCGAGGGGTCGATGGCGGGAGTCGAGGAGACCGCACTGCGCGCCCTGGCCAAGCTGGAGCGCGTGCTGCCGTCGCGGCTGCGCCGCCGGGTGACCGGGCTGCGGGACTTCACCGTGCCGGTGCCCAGCGACTCCCCCGCCTCGCAGGTCGACGCGGACACGCTGCTCACGCTGACCGCGGCCTGCCGGGACTCCGAGCGGCTGCGCATGGACTACCACGATCACCGTGGAGCCGCCACGCTGCGGACCGTCGAGCCGCACCGGGTGGTCAACTGGGGCCGCCGCTGGTACCTGCTCGCCTGGGACCTCGGCCGGTCGGACTGGCGGACCTTCCGCGTGGACCGGATCGCCCCGCGCACGCCCACCGGGCCGCGGTTCACGCCGCGCGAGCTGCCCGAGGGCGGAGACGTGGCGGCGCACGTCTCCCGCGGAGTGTCCGCGGCGGCCTGGCGCCACCGGGCGCGGGTGGCGGTCGCCGCCCCGGCCGAGGTGGTCGCCGCGCGGATCAGCCCGGCGGTCGGGGTGGTGGAGGCGGTGGACGCCGGGTCCTGCGTGCTGGACACCGGGGCGGACACCCTGGAGACCCTCGCGGTGCACCTGGGCATGCTCGGCCTGGACTTCGAGGTGCACGAGCCCCCGGAGCTGGTGGAGCACCTGGACGCCCTCGCCGCCCGCTACGCCCGCGCGGTCGCCGGGGGCGGGGAGCCGGGTCCGGAGCCGGGTGAGGCGTAGCACCCCGGGAGGATGCCCGTGCCGTCGATGGCCCGTCGGCCGTCGGCACGGGGCCGGTCACGGCGTCGCGGCGAGAACGGTCTCAAGCACGGCCAGAGCGATCGGCACGACGCCCATCAGGAAGACGAAGAGCACGAAGGCCAGTCCGATCCACCTGCCTCCGCTCCTGGGAACGGCCGGGCCGGCGCGCATCATCCGCATTCGGAGGGGCATGGCCAACTCGGTAGCAGGGGGAGAGGGCGGTGGTTCCGCGACCTCGGCCCGATACTCTTCCGTCGACGCCACGTCGAGCTGGTCCGGAGGCGACACGGGGTCGACCCCGGGGATGGCTCGCGGCTCGGCCGACCAGGGCCGTTCGCGATGCTCCGAGGGCCGCAGTTCGGACTCCCGCGGTGGGCCTCGCCCTCCAGCAACACACGGCGGGCCTCGGTGAGGTGGCGGACGCGCTGTTCGGCCTGCTGGCGCAGGTCCAGATCCGCGGCGTTGGTACGGCGCTGCCACAGGAGCAGCTCACGGAGGATCGCCCGCTCGACCGCCGCACGCGGCGCATCCGTCGGCAGGCCCAGCGACTCGAAGTAGTCCACGGCGGGTGCCTCTTCCTTCGACCGGCGACGCTCAGTGTCGGACGCCGAGCCGCAGCGGGTGGTTCCCCCGAGCGGGGCTTGCGGTGTACGCGCCGCGGCACGGACCCCCTAACGCAGGGTTAGGGGTGAGCGTGAAGTCGGTGTAGCCCTGTTTCGGGTGTCCTGAGACCACACATTGCCATGGTCTACAACGGCAGCCTCTTTGGTCATGGCACACGAAATTGGCTCAATCGATAGGCACTTGACCCTGAGTAAGAGGAGAGGCGAATCTTGTAATCGCCCTGATCTATTGATGTACGAGAGCGGGGATCAAAGGCGTACTGCGCCAAAACCACTCAACCCGTCGCCGACAAAGAAACGGACGGCTGCCAACACACCACTCGGTTCTGCGGCGCGAGGAGGTCTGAAGGGCATGGGTACGAACAAGGTGGGAAAGGCCTATATTACCGAAAGGTATATACTCCACCCGCTGACACCGCGCAACCAGGAGGAGTTGGAGATCGCCGCCAAGGTGCCCTCCATCCTGGAACAAAGCACGAAGGAGCTCACCGAAAAGGGGCAATGGATCGCCCCTACCGGGTTCTCCTTGAACGAGGTTCGATACGGTGACTTCCCCCAAGACGAAGAATCGGCGCACCAGCGCGGGTGGCTCTCCTACATGAATGTGGGTGTGCCGCGCATCGAAGAGCGCAGCGACATCGAACAGCCCGCTCCCGACCTCATCTCCCTGCAGACCTATGTCAACGCGACCGACCCCGAACCCACCGAATGGGAGCACTCCGTCGAGTTCACGATCTCGAACACGATCAGCTGGTCGCTCCAGGGGCAGGTGCAGCTCACTTTCGGAGCGAAGACCATCGCGGAACTGCAGTCGCAGTTGCAGAAGAGCGTGCAGAGCAAGCAAGCGCTGAAGAAGACCGTGCTCAACAGCAAAGACCGCCAGGGCGCCGACATCGAGGACCTGGCGGAATCGACGAGTACGGCGACGGCCACGGGTACCGCCACGGGCACGGGGGAACTATGGGCGCAACTGATGCTCGGGATCACCGCCGAGGTCAGTGGTTCACTAACCACTTCGTGGACATCGCGGTCGACGCTAAGGGGCAGGGTCGGCAGCCGGGTGGATGTCAGGTCCACGCAGCGGCGCCAGGTGAAGCAATTCGACTACGAGTTCCCCATCGACTTCGGTGGGTATGTCGCCTTGTACTATCCCGAACCGGTATATGTCCGGGAGTCCCCTCCGCAGGACCGCCCCCCGAACTACTCCCATGTCGTCGCGAAGAAAATGAGCGATCTCGGTATTTCCGACGAAGGCAAGCCTTTCACTCAATACGGAGAAGCCGAGATCGTCTCCACCCTCGCGGGAGAGCACACCGTATTCGACTATGAGAGCCTCCACTATGAAGACCAGCCGCTCTACAAGGGATGACCGTACGTCCACCGAGGAGATCAAAGGGGAAAGCCGTGTCGTTCGAAAACATATTCAACGGCGGAGCGAATGAATCCGGCTCCGCCGAGCAGACTGCCCGAGACGTCCACACGAACATTCCCGGCGCTACGGACACCTCGCACATCGTGCGGCAGAAATCGCCTGAGGCGCTCACCGTCATGAACTACATCTCCTCCCTGTTCCAGAATAGCCAGGAGATGGCCGGCGATCAGCGGCAAGCCAGCCAGAACCCCGCCTCGACGGCTGGCATGGCGGCCTCGGCCAAGGGAGCGGCATCCGAGAACATGCACGTGACGATCAGCGAAGACGATCTGCCGGAGCCTCCAGAGCGGGCGGATCTTCCGGATAGGCAACGCCCAGAGCAGGAGGGGTGACGCACAAGCCACCCCGAGGGCAGGGGGCCGCTCAGCGGCCCCCTGCCGGGCACTTCCGCACACGCGGCCACCCCGGTCTTCCACGCCGTCGGTGTCGGTGAGGCGTGCGTCGTCGGGTGTCACGACGCGGCGGGGAATGATCGAATGATTGGAACAATGGCTTACGGGAATTGCTGCACCGGCCACGATGCGTGGACCTGAGCTGTTCCCAACATGACGGTGCAGGTCACGACGCCCACCTGCTCCGAAGGGCTGGGGGCAATAATCCCCTGGTAGATGGGTGCTCAACCACGATCACCGCTACCACCAGAGGCTCCGCCTGCTCGTCCACCCCGCCGGTATCGATGTGTCCAGCGCGGCCCCGCGCCTCCTGGCCGCCCGCCCGCATGAGAACCGCCAGGAGCGGGCACGCGGTGGCGGCGGTTGAACCCGGGACGCCAAACCCTGGCCGCCCCGGCCCCGGCCTCGCCCAGGCCGCCCGCACCGCATCGATGAAGGCCTCTCTGATCCTGGACGGAGTCCTGGCGCCCATCGACCGCGTCGCCGCCCGGCCTACCGATATCGGTGTGGTCAGCTCGGGTTAGCGCCATCGCTGCCCTCCTTCGCGGGCAACTGGACGTGAGTACAGGGTTCTGCGTCGGCATCGGCGAGTGCGTCAGGGTGCGGGACGACGATCAGGGCGTCTCCGAACCATCCCGGCAATCGCAAAGGGGCCGTCGGCATCGGCGGCGGCGCGCGGGCCGAGGAGAAGACCCCCGAGGTCGCCATCCACTTGCTCGTCTGCGCTGCAATCTCCTGGGGAGTAGGCCCACAGAGCCGCGAGCTGACGCAGCTCTGCCCCCTGTTGCTGTATCGCGGTGCTGCTGCCATGGGGACGTGGCAGGCAGCGATCAAGGCCGGCGACCGAGCGGGAAGGCCGGCCTGACGGGCAGCGTTGGACGCGGTATCGATGGTCTCGGGTGTGAGCAGCGGCGGTGGGGAATCGGCGACCGAATCGTCGTCACCTGCCGAGCCCGCGTCAGCACGCATGGAGAAGACGGGATCCCAGAGGTCGGCCAGGATCCGGTAGAGGCGGGGAATCGTGGGTGTGTGCGGCCTGCCCAGATACCCGCGCAACAGGGAGAAGAGACCCGCGGCGGCACCGCGGCCGCGTGTCAGCGCGGGCAGCAGAACGTACCCCTCAGCCGGTGGTAGCCGCCGTGGAAGTCCAACAGTACGGCGTCGGTCCACAGTCGGCGGATGATCGCGCACGCGGAGCGAAGGGATCAAGCACGTTCAGGCGATGATCGCGCTGGCGCGGCGGCGATCGCGACCGGCCTGGTCATGATGCTTCTGCTACCGGTGATGTTCTTGCGCAGCCTGGCCACCGACGGCCTCATCATCGCGGCGTCCAGTGCCCTGGTCGCCCTCACACCGCTGCCGGTGGTCCGGGCCGGCGGCCGCCCTATGCCGAAGTGCAGAGTGCGATCCCGCCCCAATAGGGATTCGGTGGCGGGCCGCCACTTGGTGTAATCGCGGTCTCCCCGAAGGGCGAAGCGCTTCCGCGCCGCCCGGGGATGCGCACCGTTCACCACTGGAAGGAACAACCCATCATGCGACACGGACTCGGGTCGATGACCCGACGCGGCACCGCCACCGCCGTCGCCGCGGGGCTCGCGCTCGGGCTGGCACAGGTCCCGGCCCAGGCCGACAAGGGAGGACCGCCGCGTTCCAAGGAGATACGCGCCCACATGGACGAGCTGGTTTCGTCCGAAGCGGCCACGGCCATCATCGCCCGCACCGGCGGCGGCAAAAAGGAGTGGAGCGGCAGCGCCGGCGTGTCCGATCTCGAATCCGGCGGCCCCGCCGACCCGGAGGGCCATTTCCGTATCGGAAGCAACACCAAGACCTTCGTGGCCACCGTGCTCCTGCAGCTCGTCGACGAGGGCGCGCTGAGCCTCGACGACCCGGTCGAGCGCCATCTGCCCGGCACGGTCCCCAACGGGGAGGCGATCACCGTGCGCCAGATTCTCAACCACACCAGCGGCCTGTACAACTACAGCAGTGTGCCCGGCTACGAGATCGGCAGCTGGCGCGGGGATGACCGGTTCACCACCTACCACCCGGAGGAGCTCCTCGGTGCCGCGTTCGAGAACGATCCCTACTTCGAGCCGGGCGAAGGCTGGCACTACTCCAACACGAACTTCATCGTCTCCGGGATGCTCATCGAACGTCTCACCGGCAACGCATACGGCGACGAGATCCGGGCCCGCATTCTCGACCCCCTCGACCTCAACGACACGAGCCTGCCCGGGACCGACCACACCCTTCCCGACCCGCACGCCCGCGGGTACACACCGGTCGAAGGCGAGGGTTACCGCGACGCCACCGAGTACAACCCCTCGATCGGCTGGGCGGCGGGCGAGATGATCTCCACAACCGCCGACCTCGGACGCTTCCTCACCGCGCTGCTCGGCGGTGACCTCATGAGCTCCGAGTCCTTGGAGGCCATGAAGGACACGGTCGACACCGGGGGCGAGGACAGCGCGTACGGTCTGGGCCTGATCGAGTACAAGCTGGACTGCGGCGAGAGCGTGTTCGGCCACGGAGGCACCGAGGTCGCCTACGTCAGCGGCATGACCCAGGCCGAGGACGGGCGGCAGTTCGTCTACGCGGCGAGCCTGCACAAGCTGGAGAACGCCCCGCCCGGCGCCCGGGACGCGCTGCTGGACGCGGCGTACTGTCCGCCGGATCACCCCGGCGAGGGGAAGCCGGGGCGGCCGGGGAAGTAGCGACCGTGTAGATCGTGCTCCGCCCGCGGTACCCGTGCCGACGTATCCGGTTGACGTGCCTGGTTCCCAGCACGCTGTCTGGGAGGCTGCGGAGGATTGTGGCCCTGTGGCTGCGGCCGCGGGGCCGCGATCGTGTGCATGCGAGGAGAGAGGACCAGCACGAGATTGTCTACAAGGCGCTGATGCACAAGTCAGTGTGCGGCTTGTGACAGGCCATGGGGGCTCGGTTTCCGCGGCATCCGCGGGGATGCCTGGCCGGAAGCCGTGCGGATGAGAGGTGGCGGACTTCCCGGTTCCGGTGTTTGTCGGTGTGGTGGCGGCTTGGAGGTGCGGGGGCGGGACCTCAGCGGTGGTCGGGGCATGAGGCATCGCGGGCTTTTCCGCCGCGGAGGGCTCTTCGAGGCCGAGATGAGCGAGAATCCGGTTGGCGGCACCTTGGGGGCGCTTGAGGGCTGGACGGGCCGCACGGCCACCGCCGGCCCGGTACGTGAGGTGATCCGCGCCCGGTGTGCCGAGGAAATGCGGGGGGCGGCCAGCCGACCGGCCCGCGCCCGAGTACACACGGGGCACTCACATACGAGTGGACGATGACCGCTGCGGTGCTTCGGTGAGTATGTGTCGCCAGCGGCGGGCCCGGTCCGTGATGTCGTTGGTGACCTGTTGGTGGAAGCGGCTCAGCGCGTATAGGCGGGCGCCGGCCGGTGTCGTGGAGCCGAGGAGGTCGGCTCCCTGGCGAGCGGTGTCGGCGAGCTGGTGGTTTCGCTGAGCGCTGGCCAGCAGTGCCTGGAACCACGCGTCGGGATCGACGACGTAACGTTCGGCCCGTCGCCGAGGGACGTGTTCGCGTCGGATTATCCCTTGCCCTTCAAGGTGTCCGATGGCCTTGGAGACCGACGCCGAGCTGACCCGCAGGTGCTGCCCGAGCTCCACCGCGGTCAGGGATCCTTCGTCGGTGGTGTGCAGGGCGGCGAGCACCCTCGCGGGCATGCGGGACAGTCCGGTGTGGACGAGGGTTGTGGCCAGTTGCTGCTCGAAGGCGCGGACGGTTTCCGGGGTGTGGCGGCCTGGACTCGTTGCGGGTTCCGGGGCGGGTTTGCGTCGGCGCGCGCGCCGTTTCGTGGCTCGGTGGGCCAGGTCGGGGTCGTAGCCGGCGGGACCCCCGTTACGTGTGATCTCGCGGCTGATTGTGGAAGTCGGCCGGGCCAGCCTGCGCGCGATCTCGGCGTAGCCGAGCCCGTCGGCCAGGCCCGTGGCGATGACTCGACGGTCTCGGCGAGTGAGCCGCGTACCGGGCATCGTGGTACACCTCCGTATTGCAATAAAAGTCTAACCGACGCAACGATTTAGTGCGGTTGACCTGCAGAATAGTAACTCGAATCGAAAAGCCCGCTTTTGAAGAAATAAGTAATGCACTATTAGGCTGCGCTCGTTCTCAACCACCGAATGTGATCCCAGGGGGATTCGCGTGGTGCTTCAACAGCAGCTCGACCGCGTAGTGGCCGAGGAAGGTGTTCCGGGCATCATCGCCGAAGTCCGCACCGAAGACGGCGACACGTGGTTCGGCGCGGCCGGAGTCGGCGACATAGAGACCAAGAAGCCGCGTCGCCGCGAGGAGCACTTCCGCATCGGCAGCGCCACCAAGACATTCACTTCTACCATCACGTTGCAGCTCGCCGCGGAGGGACGGCTAAGCCTGGACGACTCGGTGGAGAAATGGCTCCCCGGTCTGGTCCGGGGACACGGCAACGACGGCAGTGCGATCACCATCCGGCAACTGCTCGCCATGACCGACGGCTTGTACCTCTACTCGATGGAGCCCGAGCTGGTAGCCGCCGAGACCGGTCCGGCGTTCCTGGAGCATCGCTACGAGCGCTACCGGCCCGAGGATCTCGCCAGGGTCGCCTTGTCCCATCCGCCCGCGTGCGCGCCGGGGACGGGCTGGCGATACAACAACACCGGCTACATCCTCGCCGGGATGATCGTCGAACGAGTCACCGGACACTCGTTCGCCGACGAGCTCCAGCAGCGCATCGCCCAGCCACTCGACCTGAAAGACACTTACCTGCCAGGCGACGAGACCACCATCCGCGAGCCACACGCGCGCAACTACACGACCGCTCTGCTCACCGAACCGGGCAGCCCCGTCTACGACGCCACCGAACTGCACCCGTCCAAGGCATGGACCGCCGGTGGCATGGTCTCCTCGCTCGGCGACCTCAACCGCTTCTTCGGCCTCCTCTTCGGCGGTCGGCTCCTCCCGCCCGAACAGCAACAGGAACTGCTGACGACTACCTCCACCGAGGGCGCCGGCTGGCTCCCGAACACGCGATACGGCCTCGGCATCTACACCGAAACCCTGCCCAGCGGCATCACCGTATGGGGCAACGGCGGCGCGATCACCGGTACGTGGACCCTCTCGCTGGGCACCAAGGACGGCCGCCACCGCCTGACGGCCAACCTCAACGGCGACTGGGGCAACCTGCTCGGCGCCTTCACCCAGCTCGCGGAGACCGCGTTCGGCCGCTAGACGATTTTGACTCCGTATGGATCCAGTGCTCGCAGACGGCTGCAGGGTGTCGATGATCAGCGCTGCTCCCCCGAGCTGATCATGGCGACCTGGTGGACGCTGACCTGGACACTCTGCTGACCGCGCTGTACCACTCCACTGATGACCGGCGACCGCCTGGCAGGGTCGGATTTGAACGGTCACGGCCGCCCGTCGGCCGTGACTGGGAAGGCCGCCGTCAGGTCTGTCCGGCGGGGCGGATCAGGTCGGCGAGCGCGTCCAGTTGATGCGGGTCGGCCAGCGCCGAACCGACCGCGACCGCGTGGGCGCCGGCGGCGAGGTAGTCGGAAGCGTTACGGGCGTCCACGCCGCCCGTCGCCACCAGATGGATCTGGGGAAACGGCCCGGCCATGGCCGAGAACCATCCGGGGCCCAGGGACGCGGCGGGAAACGCCTTGAGCCAGGTGACGCCGTGTGCCAGCGCGGACTGGATCTCGCCGGCGGTGGCCACCCCGGGCAGGTGCGGGATGCCGGCCTCGGCCGATAGCCGCATCACCTGCGGGTCGAAGCCCGGTGCCACGGTGAAAGCGGCGCCGGCCCGCGCCACGGCCTCCACCTGCTCTGCGGCGATCACCGTGCCGGCCCCGACGCGACGGCCGCGCTCGGCCGCGGCGGCGGCCGCGGCGCGCAGCGACGGCAGGGCGTCGGGGGTCTGCACCGGGACCTCGACCAGGTCGATGCCGAGGTCCCAGGCGCGGCGGGCGTAGGCGACGGTCTCCTGTTCGGGCATCCCCCGCAGGATGGCCATGACGTGTTGGTCGGCGAACAGCTCGGCGAAGCCTCCACCCCCATTGGAGGCAGGGGTACGGTCGGGGTTCTCCGGAGTCGATGGCATGGGGGCGGTTCTCCTTCGTGTCAGGCGATCAGGGCCAGTGGCGGTTCAGGTGAGGCGCAGGGCCGTCCACTCGGGCTCACTGAGTGCGAGCATGCGCTCGCACTCGTCGCGCACGGGGAACGCGGCGAGGTCCCGCACGCTTTGCAGGGTGGAGCCGGCCAGGATGTGCCCCAGCCGCAGGCGGTCGCGTACGGGGCGCCCATCGAGCAGCCCGGACAGGAATCCGGCGGCGAACGCGTCGCCCGCGCCGACCGCCTCCACCACCTTCACGTCGAGAGCTGGCACGAACGTGCTCGCCTCTGCGGTGAAGCAGGTGGCCCCAACGTCGGCGTCCTTGACCACCAGACAGGCCGCATCGGGGAACAGGGCCCGCACCGCATCAGGGCGGTCCGTTCCCCAGAGGGTCTTGGCCTCGTCCAGCCCGACGAGGATGATGTCGGCCGCTCCGGCCAACCGGGAAAGGGGCGCGGCCGCGTCCCGCCGGCTCCACAGGCTCGGGCGGTAGTTCACGTCGAAGACGACGGTGGGCCGCCCTTCTGGTGGACGCTCTGTGACGAGTCGTTCCACCAGCGCGGCGCACGTTGCCGACAAGGCCGGGGTGATCCCCGAAAGGTGGATCAGTCGGCTGGTGCTCGCCCACCCGGCGTCGGCTACTTCCGGCCCCATCGCGGCCGCCGCCGAACCGGACCGGTAGTAGTGCACCCGCGTCCCCGAGTCCACGGGGTCCTTGAGGTACATGCCGGTCGGACGGTGGGGGTCGACGCGCACCAGCCCGGTGTCAACGCCGTGGGACACCAGGGTGTCGGTGACGACCCGGCCGAAGGGGTCGGCACCCACGCTGCTCACCCAGGCCGCCCGGTGGCCACGGCGGGCCAGCCCGCAGGCGACGTTCGACTCGGCGCCGCCGACCTCCATGGACAGCTTGGGGCGCTGCGCCAGCGGTGTCCCCGAGTCGGGGGTGAGCAGGACCATGGTCTCGCCGACGCAGACGGCGTCAAAGCGCTCCCGTGCGGGTTGGTCGGGCAGCGTGGGTACGCGTGACATGGGGACGTGTCTCCTTGGCCGTTCAGGGCAGGGCCGGATGCTCCGCGGATCGACGATGCCGCGCTAACGCTCCTCGCCGACCGGGGCGGGCTCGGGCCGCTGCGCCGCCCGGCGGGTGGCCAGCTTCGTCGCGACGACGGCGACCGCGATCAGCAGCAGGATGGCGATCGGGATCGGCCGCGCCAGCCAGTCCAGGCTGCCCCCGGAGATGATCAGGGACAGGCGCAGGTTGGACTCGGCCATCGGGCCCAGGATGAGCCCGATCACCATCGGCGCCAACGGGTAGCCGCCGCGGGTCAGCGCGAAACCCAGTGCGCCGGCAGCCAGCGCTATGCCCACGTCCACCAGGCTCAGCCGCAGAGCGAAGGCGCCCACCAGCGACACCATGATCACCGCCGGCCACAGCAATGCGGTCGGGGTGGCCTTGAGCATCGGCCACAGGCGGATGCCCAGCAGACCCAGCGGCAGGATCGCCAGGTAGGTCAGGATCAATCCGAGCATGGTGCCGTAGATCAGGTCCGGCGACCCCTCGAAGAGCTGCGGGCCGGGCTGGAGCCCGTGCACGGTGAGAGCGCCGATAAGAATCGCGGTGACGCTGTCGCCGGGGATACCCAGCACCAGCGTCGGGGCCAGGGCACCGGATGTGGAGGCGTTGTTGGCCGACTCCGCGGCGGCGACACCGCTCGGCTCCCCCTTGCCGAAGCCGCTCCGCCGGGACCAGCGGCGCGTCTCGTTGTAGGCGAAGTAGGAGGCCACATCGCCGCCGGTGCCCGGCAACAGGCCGATGAAGAAGCCCATCAGGGAGGAACCGCCCGTGGCCGGGCCCAGCCGGCGCAGCCACCGCGGGCCCAACGTGAACCGGCCGACCGGGGGAGGCTCGGCTCGGCCGCCCTGCTCGGTCCCGGCGATTTGGGTGAACGCCTCTGAGATGCCGAAAAGCCCGATCAGCACAGCGATAAAGGGGATCCCGGCCGTAAGCTCGGTCGTGCCGAAAGTGAACCGGGGGAACCCCTCGATCGGATCCATTCCCACCACGCCTATGGCCACCCCGAGCATGCCGCTGAGCAAGCCGCTGGACAGCTTCCCTGCGCTGATCGAGGCGATGACCGCCAGTGCCAGGACGGCGACCATGAAGTACTCGGGTGGTCCGAAGACCAGCGCCACCGACGCCAGCTGCGGAGCGAACAATGCCAGCAGCACGGTGCCGACCAGCCCACCCACCACCGAGGCCACAAGGGAGACCGTCAGCGCCTGACCGGCCTTGCCCTGGCGGCTCATGGGGTAGCCGTCGATCACAGTGGCCGCGGCCGAGGGCGTGCCCGGAGCCCGGAGCAGGATCGCCGGGATCGAACCGGCGTAAAGGGTCCCGCCGTAGACACCGACGAGCAACATCATGCCGGGCAGCGGATCGAGGCTGAATGTCACCGGCAGCAGCAGAGCGACCGCCATCGTGGCGGTCAGCCCGGGAAGAGCGCCGCAGACGAGGCCGATGGCGACGCCCAGCGCGATCATGGACAGCGCACCGACGCTGAGGACCGCGTCCAGCCCGATGAGCCAGTCGTTCATACCAGCATCGCCTCCAACGGGCCGGCGGGCAGCTGCAGTTCAAGGGCCCACACGAACAGCGCGTAGACGATCAGCGGTGTCGCGACCGCGTAGACGCCGATCCGCAGCCACCGGCGTTCACCAGCCAGCAGCGCGCCCCCCACGAGCAGGGCAATCGCACCGAGAATGAAACCGACCCAGGACATCGCCCAGACGGAGAAGATGCCGACCGCCAGCATGCCGAGCACCGGCAGCACCGGGCCGGTCCGGTCCTCGTCCTGCTCCGCGGGTGCGGGCCGGAACACGCGTATCACGCCCAGAACCACCAACGTCGCCGCGATGAGCAGCGGGAACAGTGCGGCCCCGGGGTCGCCGCGCTGCGTACTGGAGGGGAACCCGAGGGCGGTGGCGGCGATCGCCACAGCCACCACGATGGTGCCGCAGGCGACACCGAGGTCGGCGCTGCGTTGGCTACTCATTCCCCGCACCGCCCATGGTCTGGCCAAAGTGCTCGTACTCCGCATCCATGAACGAGTCGAACTCCTCGGCGCCCCGGTACCTCACCCCGAAGCCGCCCTTCTCCATGAACGAGGTGAACGCCTCGGAGCGGGCCGCCTCGTTGAAGCACGTTTCCAACTCGGCAACGGTTTCCTGTGGTGTGCCCTCCGGGACGGCCACCCCGCGCCAGGTGCCGGAGATCCAGTCGATGCCCTCCTCACGCAGGGTCGGGGTGTCCGGAAGGAAGCTCAGTCGTTCCTCACCCATCACGGCGAGGCTGTTCAGCTCACCGGACTCGACCTGGGCCCGGACCTCGGCACCGGAGACGGTGGTCGCGTCCACCTGACCGCCGAGGACGGCGGTGATGGCCGGTGCCGCTCCCTCGAAGGGCGCGTAGGTCATCTCCACGCCCTCTTCCGCGGCGAGCCCTTTGGCGGCGGCCTCCCAGATCGAACCGGCGCCGGAGGTACCGATCGTGGCGCCCGCTCCGCGGTCCGCTGCCTCGATCACGTCGTGCACCGAGTCGTAGTCGCTGCCCGCGTCCACGGTGAGCGCGGCGGGGTCGAAGTTGTACTGGAGGACGCCGTCCATGTCGTCCGGCGTCACATCGGTCACGCCCCGATGCGCCAACATCGCGACCTCCGCCGTGACGATGCCGAGCGTCGACCCGTCCGGGTCGGCGTCGGCGGCGGCCTGGAAGCCGATGGCTCCGCCGGCGCCCTCCTTGTTGCTGACCACCGTGTTGAATCCGCAGGTCTTCTCGGCCGCCGTGGCGAGCTGGCGGGCGGTCTGGTCGGTGCCTCCGCCGGCGGCGTAGGGCACGACAATCTCCACCGCGCCGCCCGAGCCGGAGCCGCCGCTGGCCGCCGGTCCGCATCCCGCGGCCAGCAGGACCAGGGGTGGGATCAGGGCGAGCTTACGCGTACGCATCCCTGTCCTCCGTGAAAGCTTCGTAGGCAAGATCGAGTAAGATTAATATGGCGTTTCAAAAATCGTCAATGGCGCGGAAGGCCCTCCATATCGGTGCGGACCGTGCGTGTGACCGGCGGCGCGGCCGCGGTTCTAGGGTGTGAGGTACGCCGGGACAGAGACGGGCACGAAAGCGAGACTGCAGTGGCGAGCGCGGAGAAGGTTGGCCCAAAAGCCCTGGTCAAAGGCGTGCAGGTGCTGAAACTGCTGGCCGATCACCCGCCGGGACTGAACCTGGCGACGCTGGCCGAGAGCACGGACATGCCCAAGCCGACTGTGCACAGGCTTGTCGCGGCACTGGCCGAGGCCGGGCTGGTGCGCTTCGACGCGCCCGCCGGCCGCTACCGCATAGCGCACGGGGTGCTCCCGCTGGCCAGCGCCTTCCTGGAGGGCGTCGACATCCGCGAAGTGTGTCTGCCGGTACTCAGGGAGCTCGCCGCTGAGTGTGGGGAGACCTGCCACCTAGGGGTGCGCGACGGGTTGCAGATTGTCTACATCGACAAGTGCGAGGCGCGCTGGCCGGTGCGGATGTACTCCCGCATCGGGACCACCAATGCCCTGTACTGCACAGGGCTCGGCAAGGCGGTGCTGGCCTGGTCCGGTGACGCTGTGCTGGAGGAGGTCGTGGCGTCGGGCCCGGAGCGGAAAACGGCCGCGACCATCATCGGCGCCGACGAGCTGCGCGCCGAGATGAGGCGGGTCCGGGAACGCGGCTGGGCGGTCGACGACGTCGAGAACGAGCTGGGCATCCGCTGCGTGGGCGCCCCGGTGTTCGACTGGGAGATGCAGGTGGTGGGGGCGATGAGCATCGCGGGCCCGGAGATCCGGATGACGGACGACGCGCTGGACCGCTTCGGACCGATGGTCCGCGACGCGGGCCGACGCGCCTCGGAGGAACTGGGTGCGCGGATGTAGTCACGCCCCGAAGAGGGGGTGACCGGCGCGCTCCCCCGCCGTGTCGGCGATCGGCATTGGGGCGTTAGTCTGGATGCGCTGGTGGTTCGTTCGCTTGCGTGTCGTTGGTCTGACCAGGGGCTGTGGCGGACGAGGCAAGAGGGAACCCGGTGTGAGTCCGGGACTGCCCCGCAGCGGTGAGTGGGAACGAACCCCGTCGCCAGTCCTCGCGGACTGGCACAGCACTGGACCGGTGGTGTCCGGGAAGCGACGGATAGTAGGAGTGCCCGGCTGTTGGCTGGGAGGTGCCCGCGAGTCCGAAGACCTGCCACTGGCACGTGCACCAGCCGGTGTGCGTAGGTCCGAGGTCTCGCGGGAGGACCTGGCGGACGGCGAGCCCTGGCGGCTACCGCTTCGGGGCCTGCTGGCTCGTGCGCCCTCCGTGTGGACCTCGGCGTCCGTTTTGTCGAGCCTCGCGGAGGAGAGGTCATTGACCAGCACGATCGGATCGACGGTACTGGGCTATCCGCGGATCGGCCCGAACCGGGAGCTCAAGCGCGCCCTGGAAGCTTATTGGGCGTCGCGCAGCAGCGAGGCGGAGCTGCGTGAAGTGGCGCGCCAGTTGCGGGCCGACACTTGGCGCGCACTCGACGGTGCCGGCCTGGACTCGGTTCCGGGGAACACGTTCTCGTTCTATGACCAGGTTCTGGACACGGCGGTCACGTTCGGCGCGGTCCCGCCGCGCTACGTGGACCTGGGACTGAACTCGTTGGACACCTATTTCGCTATGGCGCGGGGTGTGGAGTCCGCGCCGCCGCTGGAGATGACGAAGTGGTTCGACACCAACTACCACTACCTGGTGCCGGAGATCGGTCCGGGCACGCGGTTCTCGCTGGCTGACCGGACCCCTGTTGAGCAGTACCGGGAGGCTCGGGAACTGGGGGTGTCCACCCGCCCTGTGGTGGTGGGGCCGCTGACGTTCCTGCTGTTGTCGAAACCCGACGCGGATGCCCCCGCGTCGTTCCAGCCGCTGGACACGCTCGACGAGCTGCTGGACGCATACGCGGAGCTGCTGCGTGAGCTGCGACGCGCCGGTGCGCAGTGGGTCCAGCTCGATGAACCGGCCTTCGCCGCCGACCGCTCACCGGCGGAACTGGAGGCGCTGCGCAGTACCTATCGCAGGCTCGGTGACCTCGATGAGCGCCCGAACCTGCTCGTGGCCGGATACTTCGGTGACCTCGGCGAGGCACTCGGTGTCCTCGCATCGTCGCCGGTCGAGGCGCTGGCGGTGGATCTCGTCGCCGGGCACTCGGCGGTGGACACGCTGCCGGCGCTGCGTGGCCTGCGGGACAAGACGCTGGTGGCCGGGGTGGTTGACGGCCGCAACGTCTGGCGCACCGATCTCGACGCGGCGCTGTCCACGGCCGCGACCCTGCTGGGCTCGGCCGGCGAGGTGGCCGTGAGCACGTCGTGCTCCCTACTGCACGTGCCCTACGACGTCGAGGCCGAGACCCGGGTCGATCCGCAGGTCAAATCGTGGCTGGCCTTCGCCGAACAGAAGGTCGGCGAGGTGGTCACGCTGGGGCGTGCGCTGCGCGACGGACGTGACGCGGTCGCCGATGAGCTGGCCGCGGCGCGGGCCGCGGTCACCAACCGGGCGCACGCGGATCGGGTGCGCAACCACCGGGTGCGAGCGCGGCTGGACGGGCTGCGGCCCGAGCATGCGCGCCGCCCGGATTACGGGAAACGGCGCGCGGCCCAGGCGAAGACACTACGGTTGCCGCCCTTGCCGACAACCACCATCGGGTCGTTTCCCCAGACGGGCGATGTCCGCAGAGCCCGTGCCGCGCTGCGCGCTGGCAGCATCGACGAGGCCGCGTACAACCAGCGGATGCGCGAGGAGATCGCGCGGGTGATCCGGCTCCAGGAGCAGCTCGGGCTGGACGTCCTGGTGCACGGCGAGCCCGAGCGCAACGACATGGTGCAGTACTTCGCCGAGCACATGGAGGGCTTCGTCGCCACCGACAACGGCTGGGTGCAGTCGTATGGGTCGCGGTGCGTGCGTCCGCCGATCCTGTTCGGCGACGTCTGGCGGCCCGAGGCGATCACCAGCGGGTGGGCCGCCTATGCCCAGCACCTCACCGATAAGCCGGTCAAGGGCATGCTCACCGGGCCGGTGACCATCCTGGCGTGGTCGTTCGTGCGCGACGACCAGCCGTTGGCGGTTACGGCCAAGCAGGTCGCGCTGGCCATCCGCGATGAGGCGCATGATCTGGAGGCCGCCGGGATCCGCATGGTCCAAGTCGACGAGCCGGCGCTGCGGGAGCTGCTCCCACTGCGAGCAGTGCAGCACAAGCGGTACCTCGACTGGGCGGTGGAGGCGTTCCGGTTGGCCACCTCCGGGATCGCTGATTCGACCCAGGTCCATACGCACCTGTGCTACTCGGAGTTCGGTGACGTGATCAATGCGATCGTCGCGCTCGATGCCGACGTCACCAGCATCGAGGCGGCCCGGTCCCGCATGGAGGTGCTCGATGACCTCAACGCGGTCGGCTTCGCCCGCGGAGTCGGACCAGGCGTCTACGACATCCACTCGCCACGGGTCCCCGAGCCCCAAGAGGTCGCCGACCTTCTGCGCGCCGCACTGGAGGCTGTTCCCGCCGAACGGCTGTGGGTCAACCCCGACTGCGGGCTGAAAACACGCGGTTACGCCGAGATCGAAGCCGCGCTGACGAACATGGTCGCCGCGGCGGAGACGGTCCGTCCCATGGCGCGGTAACCACAGGGCCGCGGGCGGTACCCTCTGTCCCGTGCGTCCCACACCATCCGCGGCCCATGGCCCCCGTCCGGGCTTGTCGTCCGGGCGGGGGCGGTCCAGGCCCGGACGCCGCACGCACGAATCACGCGGCCCCTGCGCACTCAATGCTCCGGCTTCCCCCAATGCGCCACCTGGTTCGCTGCCCGAGGCATCACCCTCGAGCCAGCCGCTGGCGAACCGGCCAGGAAGTGGACTTCCCCACCCCGGGACCTGGCCTCCCTTCGCGTATACGGGCGGAGAGGTTGAACGCGTGCCGCGGTGGCGAGTGCTGCGGCCGTATAGGTGCGCCGGGTTGGGGCGGGTACTTCCCTTCACCGGGCAGGCGCTGCGGAGCGTTCTCGCGGGGGAACCGTGTCACCAGAACACAGAGGAGTCACCGGGGGTCGGATGAGGCCTGTCGTCGGGAGAGGACCAGCCTGCGTCGCTCCCGGTCGATTTCGGTGACGACGACCGCGACCTCGTCGCCGACCTGGACGACATCCGACGGAGCTTCCACGGGCGTCCATGTGAGCTCTTGCAGGCGGACCAGCCCTACGATTCCATCGGCGACCTGAACGAAGATGCCGAACGGGGCCAGCTTGGTGACCTGTCCATGTAGTTTTCGCCCCACCGCATTGCGGTCGGCGAACGCGTGGAAGGGATCGGGCCGCATCACTCGTAAGGACAGTTTGGCCTCCAGGTTCCAAGTGTCGAACTGGAGGAACTCGCATGAGACGCGCTGTCCTGTCTGAACGACATCGGAAGCCGTTTCGATGTGCCGCCAGGACAGTTCGGAGATCGTGATGACCCCGACGCCGGGGAAGACCGGGTGGTCGGGGCTGTCGTCCAGCGCCACGAACACGCCGAACGGTTCGATCGCTGTGACGGTGCCGGAAAGGATCTCTCCGCGGTGCAGTGATTCCAGGAACGCCTAGAGCTCTGGGTTTTCAGATGGCCAGCCCATGCAGCCCAGCCTTTCATGATGAGCTGTGCTCTGGCCGGGAAGCCTCGTAGGGGAACGCCTCCGCCCCCTGGATTCTCGGTGAGGAGAAGCCGGGATCTCGCCCGCCTTCCTGCGCCCCACTCGCTGGGCGTCACGTGGCGCGATCCCCACCCTGGTTGGTGTCCGGGGAGTCGGTAGCCGGCTCGTCGTGCGTGAAGTACCCGGGGTCACTGGCTGGGAGCTGCCTCGAAGAGGCTGAACTCGACGCCCTGGTCGTCGGCGCAGTTGGCGAACGCTCCGGCCGGGATGGTGACCGGCTCGGCCGCGGTGCCGCCGAGCTCTCGCACACGCGCGGTCGCGGCCGCGATGTCGTCGACGCCGAAGTAGACCCGCGGATGCTGCCCTGAGTCTCCGTGCGGCGTACCACCCATGGGGCTGGGGCCGTGGATCATCGAGTATCCGGGGAAGTTGCTTTCGGTGAACGTCCAGCCGAACAGCGTTCCCCAGAATTCCCGGGTCGCCTCGACGTTGTTGCCGGGCACCTCGAAGTAGACGATCTCGCCACTCATGTTCCTGCCTCCTCGTACGGATGGGGCTTGCTCGGATCGGTCCGCGGCGCCTCGCCGAGGCGCGCAGTCATGTGTCAAAGTCCTGACATCAAGGACTGTATGTAAGAATGCTGACATGAGTCAAGACGAGTCGGTTGGGCCGTTGGAAGAATCACCGGGCTACGTCCTCAAGCAGGCCCATGCGGCGCTGCGCACGGCGATGGAGGAGGCGCTGCGTCCCCTCGGGCTGACCGTGGCGCAGTACGCCTGCCTGGAGCTGCTCGGTCAGCGTCCGGGACTGTCCAGCTCCGAGCTCGCCCGTGGCGCGTTCGTGACCCGCCAGTCCATGCACGTGGTGCTGCGCGGGTTGCAGGACCGAGGCATGCTCACCCGACCCGACCAGGCCGAATACGGCCGGGCGCTGCCCACCCAGCTCACTCCCGCCGGGCAAGAGGAGCTGCGCGCCGCCAGCGCCGCCGTCCGGGCCGTCGAACAGCAGATGTTCTCGCCACTGTCCGCGGCTGACCAGCGCCGACTACGCGACGACCTTGCCGCCTGCGCCGCCGCGGCCGCGTCCCCCACCCAGACTCCTGAGAGCTAACCACCGGCGGCGGGGCGAGAGTCAAGGCTCCAGACCAGTGAGGTCGAGGTCGGCCAAACGGTCGGGGTCGGAGAGGATGTCGATCGCGACGACCTTTTCATTGGCGATGGTGAAGTTCATGATCGAGTTGAGTTCGCCGTCGACGGTGGTCAGCAGCCCGGACGTTCCGTTGACCAGTACAGGGCGAGCGACGGAGATAGTGGCCATGCGCTGGAAGGTGGCGAACTGACCGGCCACGGCTTCGGCGCCGCGCAGGACCTTCATGCCGCCGGGGAACGCGCTTCCGCTGTCGGCGCGCAGCACGATGTCGGGATCGAGAATGACCAGCAGCCGGTCGAAGTCTCCGCCGCGCGCGGCGGTCAGGAACGCGTCGACAACGCGACGTTGAGCGACCGGGTCGGGATCGGGGACGGGTGGCTGGCCTCGAACCCGCCGGCGGGCGCGGCTGGCGAGTTTCCTGGCCGTGCTCGGTGTGCGGTCCACGATCGGGGCGATCTGCTCGAACGGCATACCGAACATGTCGTGGAGGACGAATGCCAACCGTTCGGCCGGGTCCAGCGATTCCAGCACCACCAGCAGCGCCAGCCCCACCGAGTCGGCGACCAGCGCCTGGTGTTCGGGACAGGCGCCGTTCTCCTCGCTGACGACCGGGTCCGGCAGGCGGGACTCCAGTGGCTCCTCGCGCCGCAGCCGGCGTGAGCGCAGTACGTCCAGGCAGACCCGGCCGACGACGGTAGTCAACCAGCCGCCGAGGTTGTCGATCTTGTCGGCCTCGGAGCGGGTGAGCCTCAGCCATGCCTCCTGGACGGCGTCGTCGGATTCGGCCAGGGAGCCGAGCATCCGGTAGGCCACCGCCTTCAGGTGCGCGCGGTGTTCCTCGAACCGCTCGGCAAGGAAGTCGAGTTCGTTCATGATCGCCCCTTGGTGTCGATGCTCGCGGCCATGACGGACGGAAAGCCCGCGATGTGACACAGAGAGCCGGTCACACTTCCCGCAGCCCGTCCGTCATGCCTCCGAACACATCGACGATCGGAGCAGCAAGCGATGAGCAAGATCGACGTGCACGGGATGGTGGCCGACGGTTTCGAAGCGGTGCGCGACGAGTTCGCCGCCGTGGTGGCCGAGGAGGACGGCGAGTCCGGCGCCCAGCTCGCAACCTATGTCCACGGCCGGAAAGTGGTCGACCTGTGGGCCGGGGACGAGGTGAGCGCCGACACTCTGACCGGCGTCTACTCCTCGACGAAGGGTGCGGCGGCCTTGGTGGCGGCGCTGCTGGTGCAGGACGGCGTACTGGCGCTGGACCAGGCCGTCGCACACTCCTGGCCGGAGTTCGCCGCCGCGGGCAAGGACCGGATCACACTGCGGGACGTGCTCACCCACCGTTCCGGTGTGATCGGCGTGGAGGGCGGGCTCACCGCCGACGAACTCGCCGACGACCAGGTGATCGCGGCGCGGCTGTCCGGGCAGCGGCCCTTCTGGCGGCCGGGCTCGGCTTACGGCTATGGCGGGTTCGTGGCGTTCGCGATCGTGGGCGAGGTGGTCCGCAGGGCCACCGGCCGCTCCCTCCAGGACATCTTCGAGGAGCGGGTGCGGGAGCCCTACGCGCTTGACCTGTATCTCGGTTTACCGGAAGCGCTGGAGGGCCGGTATCGGGACGTGCTGCCCGGGCTGGCCGACGCGGACGAGCTCGCCGCCTTCTGGGCGAGCGTCCCGGGACCGCACAGCCTGCTCGGGGTCGCCTATGGCCTCAACTCCACCCCGCCGCTGGATCAGGTCGCCTTCGCCAACACCCGGCGGGTGCGCGCGCTGGGCCAGGCATCCGCCGGCGGCGTGGGCAACGCCCGAGGACTGGCCGGGATGTACGCGGCCGCGGTCTTCGGGGTGGACGGCCGGGCCCCACTGCTCAAGCCCGACACTCTCGGCGAGTTCGCCCAGCTCCACTCCGCCGGCGCGGACCTGATCCGGGGCGGCCAGGGCAGCTACACCCTCGGATTCGAGGCCAAGGGCCTGCGCTACCCGTTCCTGAGCGCGAACGCGTTCGGCCACAACGGCTCGGCCGGCTCGGAATCCTTCGCCGATCCCGTCAGCGGCATCGCCTTCGGCTACACCCGCCGCCGCTTCTCCTTCAACTGGTCCTACCCCGAGCACGACCGGCTGGCCGCCGCGGTCCACCACGCGGCCACGCCGTCCTGAGGAACTCAGATGTCTGCGCACATCCAAACCCGCCCCGACGGCAAGAGCGGTCTGGCGCTGCTGGTGATCGCCGCCGCCCAACTGCTGATCGTGATGGACGGCACCATCGTGACCGTCGGCCTGCCCGTCATCGGCACCGGGCTGAACATCGCCGAGACCGATCTGGACTGGGTCCTGACCTCCTATGCGCTGGCATTCGGCGGAATGCTGCTGGCCGGAGGACGCGCTGGTGACCTGTTCGGCCGCCGCAGACTGTTCCGGGGCGGGCTGGTGGTGGTCCTGCTCGCCTCACTGCTGGGTGGTGTGGCACAGGACGGCGGCACACTGATCGCCGCGCGCGTGCTGCAGGGTGTGGGCGGCGCGATCATCGCCCCGGCCGCGTTGTCCCTACTCGCCGACACCTTCCCCGCCGGACCGCAGCGCAACAAGGCGCTGGGCGTGTACGGGGCCATGGGCGGCCTCGGCTCAGTGGTCGGCCTGCTGCTCGGCGGCGCGCTCACCGAGTACCTGGGCTGGCGGTGGATCATGTTCATCAACATCCCCTTCGCCCTCCTGGTGCTCGCCGGCACGCTCGCGGTGGTCCCCGGCACCCGCCAGCGCGGCGGGATCGACCTGCCCGGCGCGATCACCGTGACCCTCGCGCTCGGCTCGCTGGTCTATGCGATCGACCGAGCCGGATCCGACGGCCTGACCGATGGGCTCACCTTGACCTTCGGCGCGATCGCCCTCGGGCTGGGAACCGCGTTCGCCGCCATCCAGCGCGGCGTCCGCGACCCGATGCTCCCGGCCGCCGTGCTGGCTGACCGCGGCAGGCTCGGCGCCAACCTGGTCATGCTGCTCATGGGCGCGGGCCAGCTGGCTACCTTCTACTTCCTCACTCTCTACATGCAGTCGATCAAGCACTACTCGCCCATGATCACAGGACTGGCCTACCTGCCGTTCGCGATCGGCATCGGCATCGGCGCCAGCGTGGTCGGCCCCCAACTGCAGGCCCGCACGTCCGCGCGGAACGTTCTGGCGATCGGCATGGCGGTGGCCGCTGTCGCGATGGGCTGGTTCAGCCTGCTCACCCCGGACCAGAACGTCCTGGTCACCCTGCTGCCAGCCCAGATGGTCGGAGGCATCGGCCTGGGCATCGGCTTCGTCGCGGCCACAATCAGCGGTGTGCAGGGCGTCGCCCCCGAAGACTCGGGCATCGCCTCCGGACTCATCAACACCAGCCAGCAGATCGGCGGAGCCCTGGGCCTGGCGACTCTGGCCAGCATCGCCGTCACCGCCGCCGAGAACCAGCCCGCCGGAACGGCGCTACCGGAGGCGCTCACCAACGGCTACACGACCGGCCTGCTCGGCGCGGGCGCGTTCTACCTGGCCGCCATCCTCGTCACCGTGCTCCTGCTACGTCCACGCCCGACGAGCCAGAGCAGTGAGCTGAAGCGGCCAACCGCTGCCGAAGCGGCCCAAAGGGCCGACTCGTGACCAAACCAGTGCGGCACGGCAACGGAAAAGCCGTCGTCACCCGCAGCTCACGGACCAACCTCGGTCACCGGTCACATCCACCCCGCGCGGCTCGTCATAACAGCGGCACAACGCCAAACCAAGCGAGAAGGGAGATCCCGTCATGACCACGATCCCCGAGCACGGCAACCTCCAGTCGCGGCTGCCCAACCCCGCCACGCTCGTCCCGGAGCTGGGGGAGATCGGAGCAGCCCTGTCCAAAGCCACCGGGAACGGCTCGATCCCGCAGACCACCATCAGCTTGGTACAGCTGCGCGTCGGACAGATCGTCGCCAGCACTTACCTGACCGTCCTGCACACTGGCAACCTTCGCAAGGCCGAAGAGTCCGAGGAGCGCATCACCGCCGTGGCGTCCTGGCAGGAGGCGCCCTACTTCAGCGGCGCCGAACGTGCCGCACTGGCTCTGGGGGAGGCCGTCCTCACCCCGAACCCGCGGGGCGAGCGCGTCTCCGACGACCTGTACGCCGAGGCGTCCAAGCACTACGACGAAACGGCGCTCACCACGCTCACCATGGCGATCGGCCAGGTCTGCTTCTTCCTCCCCCTCGCTCTCATCGGCAAGCCGCTCCCCGGTGCGGCACCCGCGGAGCAGTGGCGGCAGTAGTGCCCTACGTGCCCGGGGTGGGGCGCGGCTTCCGCGCCCCACCCCGGGCACACCCGATTTCAGTGGCGGAGGTGTACGCCCCCGTCCTCGGTCAGGGCACAGTGGCCACAATGAGCAGCATCAAGTAGGTGATGATGAACGTCACCACCCCGAGCACGAGACCGGTGGCAGCCGCCGCGACCCCGCGGAAACCCCGGCGGTGGGTGATGCGGAGGCCCGCGAGCCCGGTGATGATCGCCGCGGCCGGCAGCAGGCCGAGTACACCGAACAGTATGATCCCGGGCACGCTGAGAACGCCGAGGATGAGGGACCACACCGCGGTCGCACTCAACGGAGGCCGGGTATCGTGCTGGTGCGGGTGGACCATCGGGGACTCCAGGTGGGGATGGCGGCTGGGCGGTGTCGTCAGTATGACTGGGGACGCGGCGCGCACGGTCGTGGAGCACCTTGGGGCGCCCCGCGTCGCACCCGCTCCGCCCCGCCGGCGCGTTCGAGCAGCGCCCCCGACAGCCGATACGTAGCGCTTCCGTGTGAAGGGCGCAGGGCTTGGTCTTCTGGTGCCGGGTCCGCTGGCCGGCGATCCGGGCGAAGTCGCCGGATCGGTAGCAAGCTCCGTTGTCGGTGACGATCCGGTGGATGCGGGTGCTGCCGTGCTCAACGGTGCGTTGGCGTGGCTCATGCGTCCATCGCGTAGGACCGGTCCATCAGCTCGGTCATGGCCCGCTGGAATTCGCGGCGTCTCGTTTCGCTCCAACCTGCGGTCAGCCGGCCGAATACCTCCTCCTGCCAGCGATGAGCCTGGTCCAGCATGGATTGGCCCGCGGGGGTGAGCGACGCTTCGCGCTGTCGGCCATCAGCCGCGGATGCCCCCATGGCCAGGTAGCCGGCCGCTGTAGCGCTCTTGACCAGCCGTGAGGCTCCGCTCTGGTCGATCCCGATCTCGTGCGCGATCGCGTTGACCGTCGCAGAGATCCCGCGCTCCCCGAGGGAATGGACCGCCTCGCTGACCAGCACGAGTCGCCCCTGGTCGGCCCCCGCGTCCCCCGTCGCGGGTCGGCGTGACCAGTGCCGCACGAAGTTGAACAGGACCTGGCCCGGCCCCTGGCCGGTCATTCGGACGCCGCCATCTCGCGGCAGATGTAGGCCAGCTCGAGTGCCGACTTGAGGTCGGACAATCGCAGCGCGGCGGTCACCTTGCCGCCGGAGACGCGGAAGACCGTCGCGACGCGCGTCGGCGCCTTGTTCTCGGGCCAGGTGGCGTCCTCCTCGACCACCATCAGCCGCTCACTGACCGGGTGCCATGACCGCGGGATCAGCTTGATCCCGGAGCGCTCAACCCATTCCGCGAACTGCTCAGGCGTGATCGGGCCAGCGCCCTTCGGCCCCAGGACGACGATCGGATCACCCACCGCTCTCGCGGACCGCCGCAGATCCCCGTCATTCACACTCGCGTGCCACTCCTCCAGCACGGCCAGGGATGGGGGCGGCCCGGGACCGCGATGGGCGGTCGTCCCGGGCCGCGGGCGGTTGCGTGTCTGGCGGGAGCGGCGGCTATGGCGCGTCGGATCCGCCCTCTCCCCCGGGCTCGTTCGAGGAGAGCGCGTGTCCCGTAGTCACGTCGAGGTGGTCGGGTACGTTCTCCTGACGGTCGCCGACCGACAACGTTCCGGTGGGCTCGAACATGAGGATCGTGGCGCCAGTGGGAGCCGAGGGCTTGTGTTCGGTGCCCCGTGGGACGGTGAACACGGAATCGCGCGGAAGCCGCACCGTGCGTTCCCCAGCCGGCTCGCGCAGCGAGATCTCCAACGTTCCGTCGAGTACCAGGAAGAACTCGTCGGTGTCCGCGTGGGCGTGCCAGACGTGCTCGCCTTCGACCTTCGCGACCCGGACGTCGTAGTCGTTGACACGGGCGACGACGTGGGGACTCCACACGGCGTCGAAGGAGGCCAGGGCCTGGCTAAGAGAGATCGGTCGGTTGCTCATAGCGGGATCCTCGCCGTTGTGCCGGGTCCGCGGAAGTGCTAGGAAACGCATATGACGCAAGGATCCTCGCACGCGAACCGGGAGCCGAGGCTGCACCGTGTTGTTGTCATCGTGGACGAGAACTCCAACCCGTTCGAGCTGGGCTGTGCCACGGAGGTGTTCGGGCTGCACCGGCCCGAGATGAGCCGCCAGCTGTATGACTTCCGCCTGTGCGCACCGGAGCCGCGGACCCTGATGCGCGACGGTTTCTTCACGCTCACGGGGGTCGCCGGCCTGGAGGCGGCCGACACCGCCGACACCCTGATCGTGCCCAATCGTCCCGACGTCGCCGTGCCGCGGCGCCCGGCGGTGCTCGACGCGGTGCGGCGGGCCCACGCGCGGGGGGCGCGCCTGGTCGGCCTGTGCAGTGGCGCGTTCACGCTGGCCGAAGCCGGCATCCTGCACGGGAGACGGGCCGCCACACACTGGCAGTGGGCGGACGAGTTCCGCTCGTCCTTCCCCACCGTCCACCTCGAGGAGGACGTGCTGTTCGTGGCCGACGGAGACGTCCTCACCTCTTCGGGCAGCGCGGCCGCGCTGGATCTGGGGCTGTATATCGTCCGCACCGACCACGGTGCGGAGGTCGCCAACACCGTGAGCCGGCGGCTCGTGTTCGCCGCCCACCGGGATGGCGGGCAGCGGCAGTTCATCGAGCGTCCCGTCCCCGACCCGTCGACCGCGTCCCTGTCGCCCGTCCTGGAGTGGGCCCGTGAGCGGTTGGACACACCACTAACGGTGCTCGACCTCGCCGCGCGAGCAGCGGTCAGCCCGGCCACGCTGCACCGGCATTTCCGGGCGCACTTGGGCACGACACCGTTGGCCTGGCTCACCCGAGAACGCGTCGTGCTGGCATGCCGGCTGATCGAGCGTGGCGAGTCGCGCTTCGACGTGGTCGCGCGGCGCAGTGGCTTGGGAACCGCTGCCCACCTGCGTACGCTCATGCGCCGTGCGACCGGCCTCAGCCCTTCGGAGTACCGGCGCCGCTTCGGCCGGGCCGAGATGGCCTGATCATGCCGTAGGGGCCGGGGCGTACCTGGCACGTCCTCTTCCCTGGTGCGCACCGCTTCCGAACAACACGTTCCGACCAGGGAAGACAGGGAGTGCCGCGGGATTTTCCACGGTGCTTCCCGCGGGATTCCCACATCATTCCGCGTTCCCGCTCGTGATGTGCCGACGACCGAAAGGGCCGGCGAGAGAGTTCTGGGCACGGGCTGGTGCCGTCGATGGTCGGAACGCCCGGACACCGGCACTAGGTCACCAGGATGCCGGCTATGGCGGCGCTCATCAGGTTGGCCAGGGTGCCCGCGAGGATCGCGCGCAGCCCGAGCTCGGCGATCTCCGATCGCCTCGAAGGCACCAGGCTTCCGAGCCCGCCGAGCAGAATGCCCAGCGAGCTGAAGTTGGCGAATCCGGTCAGCGCGAACGTCGTAATCGTGATGGTCCGCTGGGAGAACTGCTCGGCCTCCGGCGCGAACGAGGCGAACGCGACGAACTCGTTGAGGATCAGTTTCTGCCCAAGGAAGCCGCCGGCGGCGACGGCTTCCTCCCACGGCACCCCGATAACGAACATGACCGGCGAGAACACGTAGCCGAGGATCTGCTCGAAGGTCAGGTTGGGGGCTCCGAACCATCCCGCGACACCGCCGAGCATCATGTTCAGCAGGGCGATCAGCGAGATGAACGCCAGCAGCATGGCACCGACGTTCACCGCGAGCTTCAGGCCGTCGGAGGCGCCGCGCGCGGCGGCCTCGATTACGTTGCGGGGCCCCTGCTCGCCGACTGCGCTGGAGGAACCGGAGGCGAGTCGGACCCCCATACCGGAGCTGTCCTTCGGTGGTTCGTCGCCGCCTTCCCCGGTCGACTCGCGTGACTCGGGGGGAGGTTCCGCGCTCGCCCGGCCACTATCGTCGTCCGACTTGCCCTCAACAGGCTCCATGACCGGCTCTTCGGTTTCCGGGATGATGATCTTCGCCATCAGCAGGGCGCCCGGGGCTGCCATGAAGCTCGCCGCGATCAGGAACTCCATCCGCGCGCCAAGCTGTGCGTAGCCGACGAGCACCGTCCCGGCGACGGTCGAGAGGCCGCCGACCATAACGGCGAAGAACTCCGAGCGGGTCATCGAGGGCAGGTAGGGGCGTATGACCAGCGGAGCCTCGGTCTGTCCGACGAAGATGTTGGCGGTCGCGTTCAGTGACTCGGACCTGCTCGTGCCGAGGGCCTTCTGCACCCCACCGCCGATGATGCGGACGACCCACTGCAGGATGTGCAGGTAGTACAGGACGGCCGTCACCGAGGCAACAAAGATGATGATCGGCAGGACCTGGAAGGCGAACGCCGCACCGTTGTCCGGCAGGATCGGCCCAAAGAGGAAGTCGATGCCCGCGTTCGACGAGTTGATTACGGCGGTGACAGCGAACGCCGCCCCCTCCAGGGCCTGTTGGCCAACGGGCCAGTAAAGGACCAGGGCGCCAAAGCCGAATTGGAGGGCAAGCGCGGCGATCACGGTGCGTGGCTTAATCGCGCGCCGGTTGGTGGAGAAAACGAATGCGATGGCGAGAAGGACGAGCATCCCGCCCAGGCCCCAGAGAACGCTCATGGTGCTCCATTACCCAGGAACTTTAGCGCTGGTCAAACACTGAAAGCTGCGGAAGCGAAGGTATCGGGGGAGGTCGCGGTTTATTGCTGTGCAGGGCCCCGGGGACCATGTCCCGTATACGGACTGCGGTGCAGGGTACGGGGCTCTTCTGGGCCGGAAGGAACCGGAAGGAAGATGCGTCTGGGAGTTGTGTCGACGGCGGATCGGACGAATCAAAGCACAGTGCAGGCAGCGGCGCGACGTTGTCAATACGCGTCAAATAATTTTTCGGTTAAGTCGCTTAATGTCGCCCGTGGAGAATCGAAATTGCCCCCTACCCTGGGGAGTTCGGGGAATCCTCCCGCGCCGGCTCGTGGCGATTTGTCGACATGACGTCGTGGCGTCGCGAAGCTTTGGATCGACCGCGTGCGGTCGATCAGCTTGGCGCACTGAGGTTGAAGCCGCGTCCGAGTGGACGTCCGCCCCAGCGGTGCGGGCTACGTGTGTGCGGGAGCCTCCGATAGTCCTTGCTCGCTGGCATCCGAGGGCTCGTCTTCGGTAACCACGCACGACCACACACTGGACACGCGCCCTGGACGCCGCCACTCTCCGTGACCTGGATCACAAAGTGCCGAGTTTGTCAGGGCAGGACGACGCGGCTATAGTTGCCCGAGTCGCTCTGCGTGGACAGCAACGTCCAACAGCTTGGAGCGGTTTCCTGAGTCGGACAGCCTCCAGTCGTGGGGTGTGTACGGCTGCTTTCAAGGAGTTATTCGCGTACCTCTGTCAGAGATGCAATCGCGTCCTGCGCAGTGTGCGAGAATGTTTGGAAGCACCGGGTTTAGCCGGATCACCCAATTTGGTGGGGTCCGGGAAAGCCTGGTAATGTAACTTAAGAATTAACGGATTGCCGCTGCTTCTGAAGAGTTGGCTGCCTTGGTTTTTGGGTGGTTGGCTTGTGTGGGGTGGGTGGTTGTTCTTTGAGAACTCAACAGCGCGTGTTTGTTTTTCTTTAGCCATGTTTGTTTTTTGGCCCCTGTGTGATGCCCCCTTGTGTGGGGGTGTTGTGGGGTTCCTTTGGTTGGCCATGGCGCTTCATGCCTGTGTGGTGTGGGTGTTGTGGTTGGTCAGGGTCTGTTTTTTCGTTGAGGTTTGCCCCTGCTGTTGTTGGGTGGGGGTGTGTGGCCTTTGATGGAGAGTTTGATCCTGGCTCAGGACGAACGCTGGCGGCGTGCTTAACACATGCAAGTCGAACGCGCCATCTCTTTTGGGGGTGGTGAGTGGCGAACGGGTGAGTAACACGTGAGTGACCTGCCCCTGACTCTGGGATAAGCCGTGGAAACGCGGTCTAATACCGGATAGGACCTCGTGCCGCATGGTGGGGGGTGGAAAGGTTTTTTCTGGTTGGGGATGGGCTCGCGGCCTATCAGCTTGTTGGTGGGGTGATGGCTCACCAAGGCGATTACGGGTAGCCGGCCTGAGAGGGCGACCGGCCACACTGGGACTGAGACACGGCCCAGACTCCTGCGGGAGGCAGCAGTGGGGAATCTTGCGCAATGGGCGAAAGCCTGACGCAGCGACGCCGCGTGGGGGATGACGGCCTTCGGGTTGTAAACCTCTTTTCCTCTTGGCGAAGGCTTCGGGTGTTCTCGGGGTTGACTGTAGGGGGGGAATAAGGACCGGCTGACTACGTGCCAGCAGCCGCGGTAATACGTAGGGTCCGAGCGTTGTCCGGAATTATTGGGCGTAAAGAGCTCGTAGGCGGCGTGTCGCGTCTGCTGTGAAAGCCCGCGGCTTAACTGTGGGTGTGCAGTGGATACGGGCATGCTTGAGGTAGGTAGGGGAGACTGGAATTCCTGGTGTAGCGGTGAAATGCGCAGATATCAGGAGGAACACCGGTGGCGAAGGCGGGTCTCTGGGCCTTACCTGACGCTGAGGAGCGAAAGCGTGGGTAGCGAACAGGATTAGATACCCTGGTAGTCCATGCTGTAAACGTTGGGCGCTAGGTGTGGGGACTTTCCACGGTTTCCGTGCCGTAGCTAACGCATTAAGCGCCCCGCCTGGGGAGTACGGCCGCAAGGCTAAAACTCAAAGGAATTGACGGGGGCCCGCACAAGCGGCGGAGCATGTTGCTTAATTCGACGCAACGCGAAGAACCTTACCAAGGCTTGACATTGCCTGTGGACCTGCAGAGATGTGGGGTCATTTGGTTGGTGGGTGACAGGTGGTGCATGGCTGTCGTCAGCTCGTGTCGTGAGATGTTGGGTTAAGTCCCGCAACGAGCGCAACCCTTGTCCTGTGTTGCCAGCACGTGATGGTGGGGACTCATGGGAGACTGCCGGGGTCAACTCGGAGGAAGGTGGGGATGACGTCAAGTCATCATGCCCCTTATGTCTTGGGCTGCAAACATGCTACAATGGCCGGTACAGCGGGTGGGCGATGCCGTGAGGTGGAGCGAATCCCGAAAAGCCGGTCTCAGTTCGGATTGGGGTCTGCAACTCGACCCTATGAAGGTGGAGTCGCTAGTAATCGCGGATCAGCAGTGCCGCGGTGAATACGTTCCCGGGCCTTGTACACACCGCCCGTCACGTCATGAAAGTTGGCAACACCCGAAACGTGTGGCCTAACCACTTGGTGGGGGGAGCGCGTGAAGGTGGGGCTGGCGATTGGGACGAAGTCGTAACAAGGTAGCCGTACCGGAAGGTGCGGCTGGATCACCTCCTTTCTAAGGAGCCCGAAGTGGGGGGCATCCGTGTGGGTGCTCCCGGGTGGGCTTGGTGAATGTGGACACTGGTCTGCAGGGTGGTGCTGCCCTTGTGTGGGGTGGTGCTGCGTGTGGGCTGGTGGTGTGGCTGAAGAGGAAACAAACTTCCCCCCTTTCTCTGTGTGGTGGCTGGTAGCTGCTGTGTGGGGGTGGGGGGCGCGCTGTTGGGTGTCTGAGAGAGCAACCCTGGCCGTGTGCGTGTGGGTGCCTGCGTGTGTGGGTGTCTGGACGTGGCGGTGGTGGTGGCTTTTTTGGTGACCACCCTGACGAAGACCCTTTGTGGTGCGACGCGCTCGGGTGAGTGGTGTCTGGGTTGTGTCTGCTTGGTGTGGCTTGTTGGTTGAGCTGGATCGGGTGGGCGTGGCGTGGGCGTGCTTGCTGGTGCGTGGGTGTGCCTGGTGGTCGGGCTTGATTGTCGGTTTCTGGCGTGTGTGTGCTGGAGGGGCTTTCGGGTGTGGCCGTGGGGTTGTGGTTGGGTGTGTGGTTGGTTTTTTGATTTGTGGATAGTGTGCGCGAGTGTCTTGTATCTGTGGTGGTCAAGTGTGTGTGGCATACGGTGGATGCCTTGGCACCAGGCGCCGATGAAGGACGTGGGAGGCCGCGATAGTCCACGGGGAGTTGTCAACCAGGCTGTGATCCGTGGGTGTCCGAATGGGGAAACCTAGCTCGAGTTGTGTCGGGTTGCTGCTGTCTGAATGTATAGGGCAGTGGTGGTGACGCGGGGAAGTGAAACATCTCAGTACCCGCGGGAAGAGAAAACAATATGTGATTCCCTTAGTAGTGGTGAGCGAATGGGGATGTGGCTAAACCATGCGCGTGGGATAGGCGGCGGCTGTTGCGTGTGTGGGGTTGTGGGATGTGCCTGTGTCTGGTCTGCCGGCTGGGCGGGTGTTGTGTTGGGGTAGTTGAAGCCGTTGGAATGCGGTGCCGGAGTGGGTGAGAGTCCCGTAGGCGAAGGTCTGACATGATGTCTGGGGCATGGTCCCGAGTAGCGCGGAGCTCGTGGAATTTCGTGTGAATCTGGCAGGACCACCTGTCAAGCCTGAATACGTCCTGGTGACCGATAGTGGACGAGTACCGTGAGGGAAAGGTGAAAAGTGCCCCGGTGAGGGGTGGTGAAAGAGTACCTGAAACCGTGTGCTGTCAAGCCGTCAGAGCACCTGTGGGTGTGATGGCGTGCCTTTTGAAGAATGAGCCTGCGAGTTGTGGTGCGTGGCGAGGTTAACCCGTGTGGGGGAGCCGTAGCGAGAGCGAGTCTTAAAGGGGCGTTTGAGTCGCGTGCTGGAGACCCGAAGCGGGGTGATCTACCCATGTCCAGGGTGAAGCGGCTGTAAGAGGTCGTGGAGGCCCGAACCCACCAGGGTTGAAAACCTGGGGGATGAGGTGTGGGTAGGGGTGAAAGGCCAATCAAACCCTGTGATAGCTGGTTCTCCCCGAAATGCATTTAGGTGCAGCGTCGTGTGGTTCCTGTTGGAGGTAGAGCGACTGGTTGGTTGATGGGCCTTTGCGGGTTACTGATGTCAGCTAAACTCCGAATGCCAATGGGTGTGAGCGCGGCAGTGAGACTGCGGGGGATAAGCTCCGTGGTCGAGAGGGAAACAGCCCAGATCATCAGCTAAGGCCCCTAAGCGTGTGCTGAGTGGGTAAGGTTGTGGAGTTGCCCAGACAACCAGGAGGTTGGCTTAGAAGCAGCCATCCTTGAAAGAGTGCGTAATAGCTCACTGGTCAAGTGGTTCTGCGCCGATAATGTAGCGGGGCTTAAGTACACCGCCGAAGCTGTGGAGCCCCCCGGTTGGGGGGTTGGTAGGGGAGCGTCGTGCCCGCGGTGAAGCGTTCGGGTGACCGGGTGTGGAGTGGGTGCGAGTGAGAATGCAGGCATGAGTAGCGATACCAGTGTGAGAAACACTGGCGCCGAGTGACTAAGGGTTCCTGGGGCAGGTTGATCCGCCCAGGGTGAGTCGGGGCCTAAGGCGAGGCCGACAGGCGTAGTCGATGGATGACGGGTTGATATTCCCGTACCCGTTCGCGAGCGTCCCATACCGCTGCCAACTGATGCTAACCACACTCATGTGCTTGCTGCCCTTTTGGGGTGGTGGGGGCATGGTGTGGGGTCCGATGTTGGTGGGTGGTCAGTGATGGGGTGACGCAGTGGGGTAGCCCAGCCCGGGCGATGGTAGTTCCCGGGATAAGCGTGTGGCCCGCGGCCCAGGGAAATCCGGGCCGCAAGTGGGTGAGGCGTGATGTCGAGCCGTGTGTGGCGAAGTGGGTGATCCCGTGCTGCCGAGAAAAGCCTCTAGCGAGTTCGTGGGCGGCCCGTACCCGAAACCGACGCAGGTGGTCTGGTTGAGTAGACCGAGGCGTTCGGGTGAACCATGGTTAAGGAATTCGGCAAATTGTCCCCGTAACTTTGGGAGAAGGGGAGCCCTGTCTGGTGATGAGACGTAGCTCTTTGAGCTGGGTGGGGTCGCAGATACCAGGGGGAAGCGACTGTTTACTAAAAACATAGGTCCGTGCGAAGTCGTAAGACGCGGTATACGGACTGACGCCTGCCCGGTGCCGGAACGTTACGAGGACCGGTTAGCTCTTTAGGGGTGAAGCTGGGAATCTAAGCGCCGGTAAACGGCGGTGGTAACTATAACCATCCTAAGGTAGCGAAATTCCTTGTCGGGTAAGTTCCGACCTGCACGAATGGCGTAACGACTTCCCCGCTGTCTCAACCATGGGCCCGGTGAAATTGCACTACGAGTAAAGATGCTCGTTTCGCGCAGCAGGACGGAAAGACCCCGGGACCTTCACTATAGCTTGATATTGGTGTTTGGGATGGTTTGTGTAGGATAGGTGGGAGCCGGTGAAGCGGCCACGCTAGTGGTGGTGGAGGCGTTGGTGAAATACCACTCTTGCCTTGTCGAGCACCTAACCCGCGCCCGTGATCCGGGTGGGGGACAGTGTCTGGTGGGTAGTTTAACTGGGGCGGTTGCCTCCTAAATGGTAACGGAGGCGCCCAATGGTTCCCTCGGCCTGGTTGGTAATCAGGTGGTGTGTGTAAGGGCATAAGGGAGCTTGACTGTGAGACGGACGTGTCGAGCAGGTGCGAAAGCAGGGCCTAGTGATCCGGCGCCGGCGTGTGGAAGTGGCGTCGCTCAACGGCTAAAAGGTACCCCGGGGATAACAGGCTGATCTTCCCCAAGAGTCCGTATCGACGGGATGGTTTGGCACCTCGATGTCGGCTCGTCGCGTCCTGGGGCTGGAGTTGGTCCCAAGGGTTGGGCTGTTCGCCCATTAAAGCGGCACGCGAGCTGGGTTTAGAACGTCGTGAGACAGTTCGGTCCCTATCCGCTGCGCGCGTTGGAGACTTGTGAAGGGCTGTCCCTAGTACGAGAGGACCGGGATGGACAGACCTCTGGTGTGCCAGTTGTCCTGCCAAGGGCATGGCTGGTTGGCTACGTCTGGATGTGGTAACCGCTGAAAGCATCTAAGTGGGAAACACGCTTCAAGATGAGGTCTCCCACCCCTATGGGGGGTAAGGCTTCCCAGAGATGATGGGGTTGATAGGCCGGAAGTGGGAGCCCTGTGAGGGGTGGAGCTGACCGGTACTAATCGGCCGAGGGCTTGCCCACCGCAGATGCTGGACACTCGCGCACACACACCCCCACACACGCCCGCGCGTGGGTGGGGATCCACAAATCAGGTGAGTTTCGTGGTGGCCATAGCGTGGGGGAAACACCCGGACCCGTTCCGAACCCGGTCGTTAAGCCCCACAGCGCCGATGGTACTGCCCCCATGGTGTGGGGTGGGAGAGTAGGACACCGCCACGATTACCCCAAAAGGAGGGGTGGGAGCACAGCTCCCACCCCTCCTTATTTTCATGCCCCAGGAATGGGAACGCGTACTTGATTTTCCTGGGGATTGCGGATATTCCGGAGAGCACCCCGTCCGATGTGGAGAGGACCTGTGTGGACCTTGGATCGAGGTCGTTAGGCGATCTCCCCGAGCGGATGCTCGCGATCCCAGGCGGGGACATCGTTCTCCGCGACGAGGGAGCGAAGCGAAACTGGGAGGTCGAGGTTCGGCCCTTCCTCCTGGCGCCCCATCCCGTGACCCGCGAGTTGTACAGCGTGGTCCAAGGTGCGGCCCCAGCGAGTTCCGCGGGATCGCGGACCCCGGTAACGGAGGTCTGCTGGATCGAGGCCGTTCGG
Organism: Lipingzhangella halophila; assembly: GCF_014203805.1. Classification (GTDB taxonomy): domain Bacteria; phylum Actinomycetota; class Actinomycetes; order Streptosporangiales; family Streptosporangiaceae; genus Lipingzhangella; species Lipingzhangella halophila. The sequence goes on from NZ_JACHJT010000002.1 coordinate 838,766, forward strand.
TTCTGCAACCTGCTCTCCCAAGAGACAGGGCTTTCCCCCTGTTACTCGATCGGCGATGACCCCGACGGTCAGGATGTGGTCTGCGACTGGGAGGCTGACGGTTATCGGCTTCCCACCGAGGCGGAGTGGGAGTACGCATGCCGGGCCGGGAGCTCAGGTGACCGCTACGGAGAGCTGGACGAGATCGCCTGGTACCGCGGGAACTCCGATGGCATGGTGCACGACGTAGCCGCCAAGGTTCCCAACGCGTGGGGACTCCACGACATGATCGGCAACGTTTGGGAATGGTGCTGGGATGTCTACGACCCTCGTGTCTACGGCCCCTACCGGGTGTTCCGCGGTGGAGGATGGCAGGACCACCCCCGCGGGTGCCGCGCGTCGTCCCGACGCAAGAGCCACCCGACCCTGCGTATCGACGACCTGGGATTCCGACTGGCCCGAACACGGTGAGAGACCAGCTCGACCACTCGGCGTCCACCTACTGTGCGCTGGGGCGTCCGCACCCTCGCCGTATCCTTGGCGCACCCTTGGTGCGCCCTCCGAGACAGACCAACGAGTCGACCACTCCCCCGGCCGGTTTCCAGGGAGCGCTCCTCAGCGGGCTTTGCGCTCGCGGGTGGTCTCTCTGAGGTAGGACTCCCAGGTTTGGTGCCCTTCCCGGTGATCCGGAGCCAGCAACATACCTGACCGCAGCGCCGAGCCCAGCGCGCCGGGAAGAGGGATGCTCGTTGCCCGCGCGCGGACGTGGCGTGCGGCGAGATACAGGTTCGCGAGATCCCTGGCGGTCCGGACCTCTGGACCGCCAATATCGGGCACGCGTCCCTGCGGTGGGCCCTTCACGAACTCCACCAGTCGTTCCGCCACGTCGGCGGCCGCGATGGGCTGAAGATACGTCTTCGCTGGCACCGGCACCACCGGGGAACGACTGGCCGCGTCCAGCACCCATTCGAGGAGCTCGTGGAACTGCGTCGCGCGCAGGATCGTGTGGCCCAGCCCCGATTCCTCGAAGAGCCCTTCCACGGCCGCCTTGGTCTGGTTGTAACTGGACGGAATCCGGTCGCAGCCGACGATGGACACGAAGATGACGTGCTCGACACCGGCCCGTCCCGCCTCGCTCAGCAGGTTTCCTGCCTGCGTTACGTCCCGCGTTCTCTCCCACGGGTCGCTGGCGCAGTGGATAACCGTTGTGCAATCCTGCACCGCCTGCCTGACCCTGTGACCGCTGGTGAGGTCGCCGGTGAACCACTCAGCTCCGTTCGGCCAGACCGGGGCTGAACGCCGGCTCAGCACGCGCGTCTCCTCGTCCGCGTCGATCAGTCGTTCCACGACATGCCGGCCGAGTGTCCCGGAACCGCCGGTGACGAGCGTCGTTGCCATAGGGCCCCCTTCTCTCCCCAGTGATCATGCCTCGGTGAGACGGCTATTAGCCGTTGCGTCGCCCGCTACCCCGAGTTGCCTTTCGGCCCACCCGGGTGTCGCCATGTCAACCGAACGGAAACCGGAAACCGGACGGCGGCAACCGCGTCGCCCCACGAGACCGCGGCAGGCGTGGGCGCGGGTGGGCAGAGCAGTGCGGCCACAAAGCGACGCGGCGCCATGTCGCGCTCTCACGCTGCTCGTACGTGGGGAACGGCGGCGTTCGGGGTGCCTTGGGGTGCCCTGTGGTGGCTCGCTCGGCGGTGTGATGCGGCGATCCCATCGGGAGGTGCAGATGGTCCCGCCACTCGGGTGGATCGTCCTGGGGCCGCGAAGGGAGTTCCAACGGAGGTCTGTTCGGTCAGGTTCACTGGGCACGATGCGGCCGGCCAGTTGGCCGTCGTGCGGGACGAGACTGTGCGCGCTCCTCGGGCTGCTGTTCCCGGAGGCCGGATCGACCGGCGACGTGTGGGCGGCACGAGAGGTCTCGTTATTCGCCGGTCCAGCCGGTCCACCAGAGACAGCGCGCTCCGGTCATCCCGCTCGGCAGCGGTGAGACACGATGCGTCGCGTGGTTCCCTGTCCTGGGCCTCGGCACACGCGCACTACACGGCGGGCGGCGACCGCCTGCCGCACGGTGGGGGAAGAGAGGGCTACTCTTCTTCGTCGGGGTCGTCCGCGGAGGGCTCCATTAGTTGCTGTATCAGCGCGATGAATTCGTCGTCGGTCATCGCTGCCCAGTCGACACGCTCACTCATGGTCAGGGGGTTTCCCTGGGTTCAAGATCAATAAGCATGAAAAGCCCGATCTCGCCGAACAACGGTCAGTGACCAGGGGAGTTCGCGAGCGCCCCGTTCCCGCCGAATCCCTGACACGGGTACAGCAAGTGCGTTACCAGGCGTTTCGCGGACGAAGCGATGCACTGGGGTGATCCGGGGGACCATGCCGACGCGCCGCTACGCTTTTCATGAAATGTCCACATCCGGCCGAAGCGCGGCCGAACGCACTGGGGCAACCCCCGTGGCCCCGCGTATCCGTTTGGGGACCGTGGGATACGGCGGCGACGGGGCCGGGACGCCGCTGGAGCGGGCTGGCGCCGATCAGAGTTGGCGGTTCACGGCACTGCGACATTGCGGGCACCGGCAGCGCTTGTTGTATCCGGTGACGGTGCCGTGCGGAAGATCGGGATCGCGCTCCGCCATCAGCGTGGTGTCGAGCTGTTCTCCGAAGGCGCTCAGGATACGCGCGGCCGAGAACACACGACGCGGGTTCACCCCCAGCTCACGTGCCGCGTCGTCGACGTGGGCCCCTGTGCGGATCTTCGCGATGAGCCGCGATCGGACGGACGGTGGGACCTCCTGTTCGGCGTTCGCGATCAACTGCTCAGTGTCGTCGATGGGATGCTTCATAGGGTTCCTAGCGTGTTCACGAGGGCGAATACCCTCAGCGATCCATCCTGCATCGTATGTTCTCCCGGAACTTCTATGGTCGCTGTCGAGTGAGCGCCGCTGTGCACGCTGTAACGGCGCGCACACCTCCGCACCCCTACATCTCCCCGCCCTGGGCTGCGTCTGCCGCTGGTCTCCGCGGCGGCCGTGGTCGTGGGCGCGATGCACCGCGGCCGAGCCCCGGATCGCGGGGAGCGTTCAGGCGCCCGCTACCCCGGCTGGACACGGTTGCTACGCCGATTCCGGATGAGCTGAATGGGCAGGATAGACCCGGTGGTTCGGGGCGGACGAGCGCGACAGGGTGAGCGCCCCAATGGCGGGCTGGCACATGGACACCAGCATTCGCACGCGTCACATCTCCCTGGGTGGCGGGTTCCAGTCCCGAAAGGGCAGCCGCGCCCGTACTCGCGGTGCGGTACCGCTGCGGACGACGTGTGCCTTTCCTGGGCGATCGCTGGTGACCTGCGAGGGTCCCCCGGATCGCGGCGGACGGCGAGTTCCCTGTTTGGCATGGACCGAAATCCGGGGTGGAGCGGCGGAACGAAGAGGTACCGCGTTCGGGAGGCCGATTTCTAGAAATGCATTGCTAGAGGCTAGGTCGAGTGCTTCTCTGGAGTCACGGCACTTGTACCCAGTGTTTATGGACAGCGTCATGACCAGTCCTACCGTTCGACGCCGCCGGCTTTCCGCGGAGTTGCGCAAGCGTCGTGTCCAAGCCGGAATGACACTCAGCGATGTTGCCGACGTGCTCGAATGGTCCCCGGCCAAGCTCGGGCACATTGAGACCGGGATCCGCAAGTGGCCCTCGGTCATCGAGGTCTCCGCTCTACTCCGGCTGTACGGAGTCACCGGAGGCCAGCGTGAGGCGATCCTCACTCTGGTACGCGAGTCGCGTCTGCGTCCCTGGTGGACCGAGTACGAGGACGTGATCTCCTCGGCGTACGTGGGGAACGAGGCGGGCGCTGTGTCCATCGACACCTATGCCGGGATGCTCGTACCGGACCTCCTCCAGGTGCCCGAGTACACTGCGGCGTTCGCGCGCTCGCAGGGACGTACCGAGCGCGCGGTTGAACGCACGGTGGCGGCGTACCTGAAGCGCCAGGAAGCGCTCGACCGCGACCCGCTGGAGCGGTACCACGCGGTGGTGGAGGAGGACGCCCTGCAGCGTCTCGGCTCCGACCGGCGGCTCCTGAACGCCCAGCTACGCCGGCTGATCGAGCTCGGGACGGAGCACGACCGCGTTGTGCTCCAGTTGCTTCCCACGTCGGCAGGGCTGCATGCGGGGGCCGCCGGACCGTTCACCGTACTCGGGTTCGACGAGGACGAGGCGTCCCTCGCCTTCGTCGACGCTCCCCAGGGAGGTGGGATCGTGGAGTCCGACGACGGCGTGCACCGGTGCCAGGGCGTCTGGCGGCGCATCACCGCGGTCGCGAGCACCCGCGAGTCCACGGTCAGTACGCTGCGGAGGCTCGCGTTGCTCACCTGAGTTTCACGCCACACGCCCCGCTGCCGGGAGCAGCCGGTGCGCGGCGCGAAGCCTCATCGTCCCATCCGCCTGGGTGGTTCGGTCCCGACTCGCGGAGGCCATCGAAAACGCTTGGAGTGAAACGACCCCTGTAGAGCCGGGATCGGACACTTCGGGTTGCTAGTCTGCTTGGAGACAACTCCATACAGTTCTAAACTGACGCCTTCCGCTCGGGTGGACGGGCAGACAGGGATCGGCCGGGCATCCCGGCCGGGACCGCTCCGATCTCCGAGCTGCGCGTCCAAGCAAGACCCGAATACCAATGACCGAAGAAGGGGTCCACGCCGTGAAGAAGATCATTGTCCTGGTGTTGGTGGCGCTCGGAGCGTTCGCCATCTACCGCAAGATCCAGGCCGACCGCGCCGAGCTTGATCTGTGGACGGAAGCCACCGCGGCCAGCGACAGCTAGAACCAGGTAGAGCCATCCAGCCACGGCACGTGCCGACGTGCCGATGGCTGTTGCTTTTGTGCCGGGAGACGTGGGCGGACGTTCGTCCCCTTGCCGACGCCCGCGCCTCCAGGCACAAGCAGCCTTTCGTTCGCTCTGGAGACTTGGAGAAACCCGGTCGGCGCTGCTGGCCGAAACCGGTATGCTCTCCATTGACCGACGTCAGGGGCCATAGCTCAGAAGGTAGAGCGCCGGTTTTGCATACCGGAGGTCAGGGGTTCGATTCCCCTTGGCTCCACGATTGTCTTCGCGGAACACGCGAACACCAACGGCCGCCCGAGGCTCGTTCTCGGGCGGCCGTCGCGCATTCAGCGCACATGGGGTCAGGAGCATCACGCGGCCCGCACCCGCACCCGCACCGGAGCCGGGAGCCTTCCAGCTTCACGAAAACCACTCCGGGAAGGTCCGGAGCGATCAGGTGGGCGTTGGTCCCGCACCGTCCCGGGCGCCATGTCCGTCTGCGACGCCTCATCGAGCCGTAGGGCGGTCACTGTTGCCGCCTACGGGGATCCCGCCGCAGGCGGCAACAGTCAGCGCGCTGGTGTGGTACGGGTCAGCCGGCGCTGACCTCTTCAGGATTCCGAGGCAAGTGTTCCCCTTCGGCCGTCCCCGCGCCGTCGTCGGCCGCCAGCGGGTCGGCTTTGGGTAGCCACCGCAGCGCCAGCGCGCCCATGGCCGCGTGGATCAGGCCAGCCACGACCACGACCGCGTGCAGCCCGGTGACGAAGGCGGACTTGGCCTCGATGATCACCGCCGGCGCCAGTCCGGGGAGCTCCGCCGTCTCGTTCAGCGTCGGGGCGAGGTCCGGGCCCAGCAGCCGGAAGACCAGGGCGGCCATAGAACCCAGCAAGGCGATGCCCAGGGCGTTACCGATCTCGTTGGAGGTCTCGGCCATCGCGGCGGCCGAGCCGGCCCGCTCGGTGGGAACCGCGGCCACGGCCACGTCGGCCACCACGGCGAAGGAGATCCCGTAGCCCAACCCGGCCACGATCATGGCGGCCACGTACCAGCCCGCGCCGCCGGTGACGCTGGTCATCAGGAACAGCGACAGCCCCGCGGCGATGGCGAAGTGGCAGATGACCAGCGCCGCCCGGGTACCGATGTGCCCGACCACCATAGGGGTGACGATGCAGGTGACCGTGAGCACCAGGGCGCCGGGAACGGCGAGCATGGCGGCCTGGAAGACCGTCATCTCCAGCACTGTCTGCAGGTAGACGCCCGAGAGGTAGGCGGTGGCCGACCAGGCGGCCAGGGGCAGCAGCCCGGTGATGATCGCGATGCTGAACACCCGGTCACGGAAGAGCGCGAAGTTGATCAGGGGGTGGTCCAGGTGGCGCTGGCGCCGGGCGAAGACCACCAGGATCACCGCGCCGACGAGTCCCGCGGCGGCCGGGGCCACCGCCAGGCCCTCGGCGGCCAGGGTCTTGACCGCGTAGATGGCCAGCAGCAGGCCCACCGCGGAGAGTGCGACGCTGAGCGTATCCACGCGGCCGGGGCGGGTGACCTTCACCTCGCCCAGCAGGATCGGGGCGAGAATCAGGAACAGCGCCACCACCGGCGGGTTGACCAGGAAGACCGAGCCCCACCAGAAGTGGCTGAGTAGCTGCCCGCCGACGATCGGGCCGATAGCGAAGCCCGCGGCGAAGGCCGAGGCGAAGATCCCGATCGCCTGGGCGCGTCGGCGCGGGTCGGGGAACAGCTCACTCAGCACGGCCAGCGCCGACGGCAGCAGCGTGGCACCGGCGATGCCCATCAGAGCCCGGAAGGCGATCAGCAGCTCGGCGTTGGGGGCGAACGCCGCCCCGGCCGAGGCGAGTCCGAAGAACAGTGTGCCGATCAGCAACAGCCTGAGCCGGCCGTAGCGGTCACCGATGCTGCCGAAGGCCACCAGCAGCGATCCCACCGCGAAGCCGTAGATGTCGAGGATCCACAGCGCCTGGTCGCCGGTGGGGGCAAGCGCGTCGGTGATCCTGGGCATCGCCAGATACAGGATGGAGTTGTCCATCGCCACCAGCAGCACCGGGCCCAGGATCACCGCGAGACCCAGCCAGGCCCGAAGGCCGGGCGGTCGTTGTGCTTCAGGAGATGCGTGTCGCGTGTTCATGCCGACAACGGTGGCCCCGCGCCACGGGACCAACCAGCCCACAGCGGTGGGTACACCCGACAGGGATACCCCCGGGTGGAGGGTCTCGGGCTAGGCTCGGTGCTATGGAACTGGAGACGTTGGGCGTCTATCTCAAGTCACGCCGCGACCGGGCCACCCCCGCCGATGTCGGACTGCGCACCTACGGCACGGCCCGCCGCGTGCCGGGCCTGCGGCGCGAGGAGCTGGCCCACCTGGCCGGGGTCAGCGTGGGCTACTACACCCGCCTGGAGCAGGAGCAGGCGGGAACCGCCTCACAGCAGGTGCTCGACGCACTGGCCCGGGTGTTGCGGCTGGACCCCGCTGAGCGGCTCCACCTGCACAACCTCGCCGACCGGCCGACCGTGCCGGGACTGTCCCGGCCCGAACCCGAGCAGCCGCACCGGCGGGTGCTGGCACTCCTGGAGTCGCTGGGCGAGTCCACCCCGGCCGTTGTGCTCGGGCGCCGCGGAGACGTGCTGGCCTGGAACCGGAGCGGGCACGCGCTCCTGGCCGAGCACGCCGACTTCGAGGCGCCCGGCGACCCGGAGCGGCGCCCGTCCGTCCCACGGATGTTCTTCCTGGACCCGCTCACCCGCGACCTGCACCGCAACTGGGCGGAGCTGGCCCGCGTCCACGTGGGGTACCTGCGGCTGACCGCGGGCCGGCACCCGACCGACGCCCGGCTGGCCGAGCTGATCGGCGAGTTGGCCATGCGCAGCGGCGACTTCGCCGCGCTCTGGGCCGACGGCGACGTCGCCGACTGCACCGTGGGTCGCATGGACCTGCGGCATCCCACTGTCGGGGAGCTCAGCGTGGACTACCAGGTCTGGCTGCAGCCCGAGAGCCCGGACCACAGGCTCGAGGTCTACACCCCCAACGGCGGGGCCTCGGCCGACGCGCTGCGCCTCCTGGCCGAACTCCGGGCCGGTAGCCCCTTGTGGGAAGCCGAGGAGGTCTGACCGCCTCCCGGATCCCGAGCCCATCCCACCCCGCGGGAGCAGGGCAGCGCCCATTCTCGGCCCAGGGCTGATACATAACGGGGACGGAACGCGGCGCGTATCCATTGCGCACGGCGCTGAGGAAGGCGGGGAACCGGCGGGGTTTCGCCTCGCCGGTGAAAGGGCGGACGGACACGTTCGGGCAGGCCCGCCAGCCGCGTTCAGGGGGCGCGTACCGGAGATCAGAGGTTCGGCTCCACTTGGCTCCGCAAGGCACGGGGCCACAGTCGCCGTCGTCATCGAACGGCTGTGACTCGGCTCTTATGGCCTGCCCTCATACGGGCCGCCTCGGAAGTACACGCTCTTGTGCGACCGGGGTCGGTCACCGCGTTCATGCGCGGCATCGGACCGGTCGGCCGGTTCCGACCGGTTGGCCAGAGCCCGCAGTTTCTCCAGGCCGGCCAGAACCTCGGCGCGGTTGTCAGACCTCTTCATCCATCGTGGCAGCCGCGCGAACATCGACATCGTTGGGCGCGCTCCGTTGCGCTCGCGCAGTTGGGCGCCGATATAGGCCGACAGTTCGTTGACGTGCTCCTCGTTGTAGGCCCACAGGGTCTGGCCGACACAACGGGTCTGCAGCCATAGCGGCCGCCGGAAGAACGGGTCTTCAGTGCCGCCCAGTACCGCGCCAGCAAGCCCGGCACCCCGTACTTCCGGTTCCCAGTCCGCGACGGCACCGCACCCTCCGCAGGCCAGTCGGCGTGGCCGGAACAACAGCTCACTGAAGTACTTGGGTGCGGGAAGACCAGGCCGGGGAACGACGAGTGCGCGGGCGCCGCATTCCGGGCAGACCACAAGCATTCGGCCAGCGAACTCAGCCAGCGATCGCCCCGGGGCGTAGTGGCGGGTTGTATCGGTGGCCGGTTCAGCGTCCATGGCGGACACCATCGCAGGTTCCCCATGCTGTCCGCGCCCGGTTTTTCGTACGCGGCCCGCAGCGCTGCATGGCCTCAGGCGCGGGGCTGGCCCGTATCGGCGCCGTAGCGTAGTCCGTCGATGAGGACGGCGATCATGCGTTGGCTGTACTCGGGTCCCTCGTCAGCCGCGGGATGGCACAGATGGGCGACGGTACGCAGGAGGTCCTCGGGGCTGATGTCGGAGCGGACCTCGCCGTTGGCTGTCGCGGCGTCGAGTAGTGACCCGAGGGCGGGTCCGAGTTGTTGCATGAAGTAGCCGGGCAGTTCGTCGAACGCCGGATCGCCCGAGTGAAGCGCTTTGGCGAGTCCTCGTTTGGTCGCGAGGAACTCGGTGTAGCGGTGGATCCACTTCTCGAATGCGGCTCCCGGCTCGTGTTCCGCGGCCAGGGCGGGGGCCGTGTCGGCGCAGGCGTCCACCCCGCGCTGAAACACGGCCACGATCAGGTCCGAGCGCTTCGGGAAGTGCCGGTACAGCGTTCCGACTCCGACGCCGGCCAGATCAGCGATCTCCTTCGCGGGCGCATCCACGCCTGACGTGTTGAAGACGGTCTTGGCTGCCTCAAGCAGGGAGTCGATGTTGCGTTGCGCGTCGGCGCGCAGCCGACGCCCAGTGCGTTCGGGTGTGCCCGTCGAGCCGGTCGGGTCGACTTCGGTCGGCGCCGTGTTCTCCGTCACCTCACCCCTCCCTTGTTTTCCGGAATGTATTTCCGTATTTTTCTGGAAAGGCGTTCCGCTTCGGCTCACAGCGTACGGCATCGAAGGAACGCTCACCACACCTCGACCACCACAGGAGAACCGTATACAGTATGCATTGCCGCGCGCTGGGTCAGACCGGTATCAAGGTCAGCCCTTACGCGCTCGGCGCACTGATGTTCGGCACGTCCATCGGCAACCCCGACCACGACGACTCGATCAAGATCATCCACAAGGTACTGGACGCGGGGATGAACCTCATCGACACCGCCGACGCGTACTTCCAGGGCGCGTCCGAAGAGGCTGTGGGCAAGGCGCTCAAAGGGCGTCGCGACAGCGTCGTCGCGACCAAGTTCAGTCTCCCGATGGGTTTCGAGCCTCCGCCGCCGACCCGCCAGTGAACGCGCTGCCGTCTGACCACACCACCCTGACCGCTCTTGCACGGCGGACGTGTCCGCGGCCCCGCTGTGCTCCAGGCCCCCCCGAACGCAACGCGCAGGTGCGGCAGCGCGACCGCGCACACCTGCACGCTCGGAAACCGACATACCGCACTGTGAACGCCAACGAAAGCGGGCACTCCCGCGGAAACTCCTTCCGCTGTCCGGAGCTCCGACGCCGCCCGCCAGCAGATCCGCTCGCGAGACATACCCCGCCTGTACCCGCGGCCCGAATCGATCGGCCGACGCCGCCCAATCGAGTACGGCCCCCCCCGGGGGGCGGGTGTTGATGTGCTCAGTGGTGTAGTCGGGGTCCCGCACCGGCGCGGGCGCCCAAGCGTGATCCCACCATCGCGCAGCACGAACGTAGGAGACCCGACCGTGCGCAGTTTGACCAGTCCCCCCCGGTTTCACCGGCGTCGAGAGGACCCAACCCCGCAGGTAGGAGAGAGCCCGTGCTGATCGGCATCCCGCGCGAGTCCAAACCCGGCGAGACCCTGGTCGCCGCGACCGCCAAAACCGCCACGCAGTTGCAGAAGCTGGGCTATGACGTGGTCGTCGAGTCCGGAAGCGGCGAAGCCGCGGAGCAGACCGACGCCGTCTTCGGTGCCGCCGATGTGCGCGTCGGCAGTGCCGAGGACGTCTGGGCCGCCGACATCGTCGTCAAGGTCAACGCCCCGAACGACGACGAGATCAGCCGGCTCCACAAGGGCGCGACACTCGTGTCGATGATGGCTCCCGCCCGCAACCCCGAACTGGTCGGCAAGCTCGCCGACGCCAGAGTGACCGGGCTGGCGATGGACGCGGTGCCGCGGATCTCCCGCGCGCAGTCGATGGACGTGCTGTCGTCGATGGCCAACGTCGCGGGCTACCGGGCGGTGGTCGAGGCGGCGCACGAATTCGGTCGTCAGTTCACCGGTCAGGTGACCGCGGCCGGCAAGATCCCGCCGGCACGCGTGTTCGTGGTCGGCGCCGGGGTCGCCGGGCTGGCCGCGATCGGCGCCGCGAGCGCGATGGGCGCGGTCGTCCGGGCTTTCGACGTACGCCCCGAGGTGGCGGAGCAGGTCGAGTCGATGGGCGCGGAGTTCGTCACCGTCGATATGCGGTCGGAGGTCTCCTCCGACGGCTATGCCGGGGAGATGACCGAGGACCAGGAACGCGCGACCGCCGCGATGTACGACGAGGAGGCCCGCAACGCCGACATCGTCATCACCACGGCGCTGATCCCTGGTCGTCCGGCGCCGGAACTGATCCGCGCCGAGACCGTCGCCGGCATGGGCAACGGCAGCGTCATCGTCGACATGGCCGCCGCCAACGGCGGCAACTGCGACCTCACCCGGGCCGACGAAAAGGTCGTGACCGACAACCAGGTCACCATCCTCGGCTACACCGACCTCGCCGGCCGGCTCGCCGCGCAGACCAGCCAGCTCTACGGCACCAACATCGTCAACCTGTTCAGGCTGCTCACCCCGGAGAAGGACGGGCAACTCACCCTCGACTTCGACGACGTCGTCCAACGCGGCATCACCGTCAGCAACGACGGCGAGAGTATGTGGCCGCCGCCCCCGGTGGAGGTGTCCGCGGCACCCAAGCAGCGCACCGCGACCGAGCCGGCCGAGGCACCGAAAGCGAAACCGGAGAAGCCCAGGGACCCCAAGCGCAAGTGGTACGCCGCCGGTCTGGCCGCGGCGTTGTTCGCGCCGGCGGCGGCGTTCTCCCCCACCGAGTTCCTCGGGCACCTCACGGTGTTCGTGCTGGCCGTCTTTGTGGGCTACTACGTCATCTCCAACGTCGCCCACGCGCTCCACACGCCACTGATGTCGGAGACCAACGCCATCTCCGGGATCATCCTGATCGGCGGGATCCTGCAGGTCGGCAGGGACAACCTGCTGGTTACAGCCCTGGCTTCGCTCGCGGTTCTGATCGCCAGCATCAACATCTTCGGCGGGTTCCTGGTGACGCACCGCATGCTCGCAATGTTCCGGAAGGGCTGACCCCACATGACCGACGTCCTCCACTCCACCGAGCTCAATGGGCTCATCCAGGGCGCCTACATCATCGCCGCCGTCTGCTTCGTCGCCGCTCTTTCGGGGCTCAGTAAGCACGAGACCGCGAGGGCCGGGAACATCGCCGGGATGACCGGCATGGCCATCGCGCTGTTGGCGACGTTCGCGCTTGCGGCCCGCGAGGCCGAGCGGTCCATCCCCGTCACGCTCGCGGTCATCGTCGGCACGATGGCTGTCGGCGCCGCGATCGGCGCCTGGCGGGCGCGCACGGTCGAGATGACCGGCATGCCGCAGCTGATCGCGCTGCTGAACTCCTTTGTGGGGCTCGCCGCCGTGCTGGTGGGATACAACTCCTACCTGGAGCACGGCCACGCCGGCACGATCCACGACGCCGAGGTGTTCCTCGGGGTCTTCATCGGTGCTGCCACCTTCACCGGGTCGATCGTCGCCAACCTCAAGCTCAGCGCGAGGATGAGGTCCGCGCCGCTGGTGCTGCCCGCACGGCACCTGCTCAACCTGCTGATCCTCATCGTTTCGGCCGGTCTGCTCGGCTGGTTCATGAGCAACGCCTGGCAGGTGTCCGGGCACGACCTCGGACTCGGGATCATCCCGTTGGCCGGGATGACAGTGCTCGCCCTGTTCCTCGGCTTCCACCTCGTGGCGGCGATCGGCGGCGGCGACATGCCCGTCGTGGTGTCGATGTTCAACTCCTACTCGGGCTGGGCGGCCGCGGCCGCCGGCTTCCTGCTCGGCAACAACCTGCTCATCATCACCGGCGCGCTCGTCGGTGCCTCCGGTGCGATCCTCAGCTACATCATGTGCACGGCGATGAACCGCTCGTTCATCTCGGTTATCGCCGGCGGCTTCGGTGCCGACCCGGTGCCGTCGGGCGGCGACGGGGAGCAGGGCGAGCACCGCGAGGTGCTGGCCGACGAGGCGGCAGAGGTGCTCACGGGGGCCGACTCCGTGGTGATCACACCGGGCTACGGCATGGCGGTCGCCCAGGCGCAGTACCCCATCGCCGAGCTCACCGCCAAACTCCGCGCGAAGGGTGTCGACGTGCGCTTCGGCATCCACCCGGTCGCCGGCCGTCTCCCCGGCCACATGAACGTCCTCCTGGCCGAGGCGAAGGTGCCCTACGACATCGTCCTCGACCTGGACGAGATCAACGACGACCTCGGCGAGACGGACGTCGTGCTCGTCATCGGATCCAACGACACGGTCAACCCGGCCGCCGCAGAGGATCCGGGCAGCCCGATCGCCGGCATGCCTGTCCTGGAGGTATGGAACGCCACCGAGGTCATCGTCTTCAAGCGATCCATGGCCACCGGGTACGCCGGCGTCCAGAACCCGCTGTTCTTCCGCGACAACACCCGCATGCTCTTCGGTGACGCCAAGGGGAAGGTGGAGGACATCCTCCACCACCTCACCGCCTGAAGCGCTGGGGTGAGCTGGAGTGGAGCGCGGGCATCGACGTCCTACCAGGGATGGCCGCCCCGGAGACGCGTGAGCGTCGGTGTTTCGCGGCGCTCGCCGGGGAGCGCAACCTCAGCCGCGGCCGTGCGAGGCGGCGGGCGCGCCCGCCGCCTCGCACGGCCGCGCCCCCTCCGGGGCCGGACCCTGAATGACCCCTGAGGCGACCCTGGATGTTCGTCCGCGGCCCTGACCCCGGGGACGCCGGTCCTCTACGGTGGCGGTATGGGACGCATACTCTTGATCATCGCCGTGGCCGTCGCCGTCATCATTGTTGCGGGAGCGCTCTTCAGTCTGCTGATGGGCCTGTTGAAGTGGGGACTGATCCTCGGCGCCATCCTCCTGGGCGTCGTCGGGGTGTCCAAACTGGTGAAGTCGCGCTCCGGGCGCAGGTGAGCCCTCCCGCGATCGCCGCCGAGCGCGCCGGTCGTGGGGACCGGCGGCCTTGGGTCGAGCTGGTCGTGGCAGCGGCGGGCAGGCCGTGTAGTGGATGACAGGCGAGGACGGCCGGTCTGAGGACGTCTTCGCACCATTGGCGGAAGCTGCTCAGGTTGGTGGACTCCGGGATACGCACAGTGGCGCGGGTCGGCCGGGTCAGTTCGGGGCGTGTTCCAGGTGACCGCCGACCAACGCCAGTTCCCCGGAGTCGGTGAGAGCCTTGATCGCGTCGTCCAGCGCTGCTCGGACGTCGGTGCCGCGGCGTTGCCATCCGAACAGCCGGGCGACACGCACGGACACGTCCTCGGGCGTGATGGCGTGCGCCTCCCCGACAATCCGGGTGATGGCGAGCCGCAGCTCACGCGGTGGGACATGCTTGGCCTCCCGCCGGGAGTCCGGATCGTCCGTGGGGACCCGCACGGTGGCCAGCACGTTCGAGGGCGTGCTGAGGAAGCTGTGGTCCTCCCGCTCCAGGTGACCCCCCTGGACGAGGTCGCGCACGGCCTGGTCGAACGCGCTCCGGATCCGCGAGCCGGCGCGGCCGGCGCCCCAGGCGGTCCGTACGGCCCGCAGCACGCGCTCCTCGTGCACCGGCCCCTCCGACCGCACCGCCCGCGCGATCAGCGTGCGCAGCACGTCTCGCGCCTCGGGCTCGTGCATGCCGAAGCTCGTGTCCACGCCGTCGATTTCGGCGGTCCGGTACGGCTCGGTCCACCGGGGATCGGCGTCGAGGTCGGCCTCCTCCCGCTGCACCACCACCGACGGCTCCGCCGCCGGAGCCGTCGCGGCGCGCTCGTCGAAAGTGCCGGCGACCGCCTCCTCCACGGCGGCGCGCAGGCGCGCCTCCTGGCCCGCCCGGTCCCGGTACCAGGCGGTGCCCCAGATCCGGTGGATGTTCCAGCCCAGCCCTTCGAGGATGCTTTGCCGCAGCCGGTCGCGGTCGCGGGCGACCTTCGACGAGTGGTACATCGCGCCGTCGCACTCCACACCGAGGGCGAACGTCCCCGGCCGTTCGGGATGGGTCACCCCAATGTCGATGCGGTATCCGGCGACGCCGACCTGGGGCTCAGCGTTGTACCCCCACGACCGCAGCGCCCCCAGCACCTCCTCCTCGAACGGGCTCTCCGGCTCGCTGCCGTGCTCGACGGTAGCGGCGGCGAGAGCGGAGGTGCCGCGTTCGGCGAAGTCGAGGTAGCCCTTCAGGTGCCGCAGCCCGTTGGATCTCACCGGGTTCGGGAAGTCTCCGGCGTGCACGGACGTCACGATCTCCACCCGGCTCTTCGCGCGCGTGATGGCGACGTTGAGGCGCCGTTCGCTCTTCGACCCGCTCAGGTGCGGGATCTGCAGCGTGAACCTGCCGTGCTCGTCCGGGCCGTAGCCGACACTGAAGATGATCACGTCGCGCTCGTCGCCCTGCACGTTCTCCAGGTTCTTGACGAAGAACCCGCCGATCCGGTCCTCGGTGCGCAGCCCGGCGAGCTCGGGATACTCCGCCGAACGCAGTTCGAGCTCCCGCTCGATCGCGTCCTCCTGGGAGCTGGAGAAGGTCACCACGCCGAGTGTCAGGTCGGGGTGGTGGCGCCGGTGGTGGAGTACCCGCTCGATCACCTTCCGCGCCTCGACTGGGTTGTCCTTGGTGCCGCCGCGGCGGTACACGCCGTCGACCTTGATCAGCTCGACGCCGACATCGGCCCCCTCCTCGCTCGCGCCGGGGAAGGTCAGCAGCCGGCCGTCGTAGAAGTTGTAGTTGGAGTAGGTGATGAGCGACTCGTGCCGGCTGCGGTAGTGCCAGAGCAACGGGAGCGACCGCAGCGCGCCCGCCTTGCACAGGTCGAGCACCGAATCGAACTCGTCGATCTGCTCCTCGTCGTAGGTGTCGTCCCCCGCGTCGCCGATGGCGGCGAAGAAGCTCGTGGGCGGGAGCTGCCGTTGGTCCCCGGCGACGATCAGCTGGTTTCCCCGGTAGACGCAGTTCACCGCGTCGGAGGGCCGCACCTGGGACGCTTCGTCGAAGATCACCACGTCGAAGCGCATCGTCGGGGGCAGGTACTGGGAGACCGACAGGGGGCTCATCATGAAGCACGGTTTGAGCGCCCGCACCACACCACTGGACTTCTCCAGCAGGTCCCGGACCGGCATGTGCCGCCGTTTCTTCTCCGCCTCCCGCTGGATGACCCCGGCGGCACCGGCGGCGGAGGTCGGACGGCGGGCCGTGCAGGCGTTGATCACACGGGCGGCGGCGGATTCGACCTGCTGCCTGTCGAGGTCGCGGAACTCCGCCACGAGGGCGTCCCGGTCGGCCGCGCGCAGTGCTCCCAGGCGCTCGGCGTCCGACCGCAGCACGTCGTCGGCCCACGCCTCCAGTACGGCGCGCTCGATGATCGGCCGCACGTCCTCGGCAGCGATCCGTTGCTCGGCGCAGAAGCCCACGACGGGTTCGAGCCCTTGGTTCGCCAGCCACGCCGTCGCTTGCGCGTAGGACGCCCACACCTCGATGTCGCCGACGGTGTTCCGCAGCGTGCGCAGCAGCGCCCGCACGTCGTTGAAGGCTCCGTCCAGCTCCGCGGCGACGGCCTCCGCTCTCGACTCCGTGAACTGCCCGGTGATCCGCGCGCTGGCCTTATCCCATGCGGTGAGGCACTGGCGAAGCTCGTCGGGCGAGGTGTCGGTCGCCGCGAGCGCTTCAGCGGCACGGGGGCCGGCGGGGCCCCCAAGGGCGGTCCGCACCAGCTCCGCCCACGCCAGCGCGTGGTCCACCGCGGCCCAGTCCGTGCGCACCCCGGCGAAGCGCTCGCCGAACCGCGACGCGTCGTCGTCGAACGTCCCTTCCACCGATGCGCGCAGGCGTTCCACGTTCGACGCTCGTTCCAGTACGTCCCGCGAGAACGCGAGCGTCACCGGATCGCCAGTGGTCTCGGAGACGTGCTCGACCGTCTCGCCGAGGACCTCAAGCCTCTCGGCGGTGTTCTCGCACCACGAGCGCACCTCGGCGATCGGTATGGTGCGAAGCTGGTCAGTGGCGGGGCCGAGGATCCGGCGCGCCTCGTCGAGCCAGGAGGTGACCGCCGTCCCCAGCCGGCGGGCCACCAGCACCAGGTCCGGGTCAGGCGACTCGCCCCGGGCGAGCTGCCGGGTGAACGCCTCTCCCGCGCCGCCCCCGGCGAGCCGCACCGCGTCCCGGGCGACCTGGATCGCGGTGGCGATCCGGTCGAAGTCGGCCGAACCACGCTGGTAGTAGTGCGTGCCGAGGGTATCCACGTGGTGTGACTCGGCGGTGGTGAGGCGGTCGGCGAGCTCTTGCCAGGCGGCGGCGTCGCCCAGCCGCTCGCGCACCCGCCGGTCCACCTTCCCGGAGACGGTGTACGGCGCCAGGGTGCGCTTGTCCTCCCGGTAGGCGGAGCGGAGCTTGCCCAGTCCCCGATGGACCTCGGCGAACCGGGTGCGCAGTGAGCGCAGGTCGAGTTCCAGCACGTCGCCGGTGAACACATCGCGCAGGTCGTCCCGGCGTTCGAGGAACTCGCGGTGCAGTTCACCGAGCACCCGGTGGGCCTCCTCCAGGGCGGGCTGCGCCGCTGGGTTGAGCCATTGCGGTTCGGGCCGGGTCGGGGTGTCGACCAGGGCGCCCAGGTCGGCCAGCTCAGCGGCGCGGTCGATGCTGAATCCGCCCTCCGCCAGCCCGAAGCCGGCCGCCACGTGCCCCGCGTCCCCGGCGATCGTGTCGAGACGGTCGGAGCTGTCGCGCAGGAAGCGCACCATCTCGCGGAGCGTGCCGGCTGTGGCGTCGCCGTCCGGATCCAGTGGTGGCCGCGCCTGGCGCAGGGCCGCCATGGCGGCGTTGTGGTCCGGCGCGCCTCGCCCTTGGAGGTCGTCCGCGCCCGCACCGGCTCGCTCACGCAACTCGGTGTCCTCGGTCCAGAACCGCCGGGTCGCCTCCGACAGCTCCGCGGACCGTTGCCGGAGCGTGTCGAGCGTGCCGGTGCTCAGCCAGGCGCTCGGGACGGCCGTACGTTCGTTGAGCAGCACCAGCAGGTCGAGGAGGCGGCGCCCGTCTGCCGGGCTGCCGTCCCAGCCCAGGCCGAACTCCTCTTCGATGGACATGACGAGATAGTGCAGGGAGTCGAGCGCGGACTCGGCGGCGGCGAGGTCGCGTTCCACCTCACTCTTGCGGGACGCGGACAGCGTCGCGTCCTTGAGGTCCCGCCACAGGAAGCCGTCCCCGCGTAGCACCGGATCCCAGGCGCGGCCGAGCGTGTCCGCGGTGTCGCGGATCGCGGAAAGCTTCTCCGCCCGCAACGAGCGACCGAAGCCGGTCGGGACCGGCGCCTGCGGGAAGGACTGCAGGGTCGCGACAGTGCCGAGGACCTGGTGCAGCGAGCGGCCGAGGGGGTGGCGTACCTCGTTCATCGCCTGCGCGTAGCCGGACAGCGCCTGGCGCCGCCGCTCCAGGTCGGTGCGCTGCTGCGCGGTGAACGCCCCGTTGGCGGTGGGCCGCGAGCGGAGGGAGCGGCCCAGTTCGGCCGCCACCGCCTTGCGGGTGGCGTCGTGGCTGTGTAGCTGGAGTGCGAACTCGTCGAGGTGGGCGTCCTTGAGCCGGTTGTGGACGACCTCAAGGGCCGCCGCCTTCTCACTGACGAACAGAACGGACTTTCCCGCGTGCATCAGCTCGGCGATGGTGTTGGTGATCGTCTGGCTCTTCCCGCTGCCCGGCGGGCCGTCCATGACGAAGCTGTGCCCGTCCCGCGCGGCGAGGACGCATCTGCGCTGGGTGGCGTCGGCGTCCCGGATGCTGACGAGATCCTCGGGCGGCGCCGCCTCCTCCAGATGGTCCTCAGCGACGGGCTCGAAGTCGAACGATCCGGCGCTGGGCGCCTCCGTGCCCAGGGCGAGCACCTGGATCATGGGGTTGGCGGCCAGCTTCTCCTCGTTGTCGAGCAGGTCGCGGTACATTCCCTCCTTCTGGAAGGTGAATGTGGACAGGACAGTGCGGTGGGTGACCGACCACCCTTCCCGGCCCTGGACGAGTTCCTCGACCTCGCGGAGGAACCCGTCGAGCCCGTTCTCCTCGAAGGCGCCCACGCCCGGCAGCGTGAGGTCGAAGTCGCCCTCAAGTTTCACGGCCAGGGCGGGGTTGACCACCGGGTCGTCCTCGGTGCGCCGCAGCCGGAACGACTCGCGGAGACTGTCGCGGGCGACTGTCACGGGGAGCAGGAGAAGAGGGCTGACCGCGGGCTCGTCGTTGTCGGAGGACTCGCGCCACTCCAGCATTCCCAGGCCCAGGTAGAGCACCCACAACCCCTTGTTGAGGAACTCCTGGTTCGCCTTGCGTTCGAGCAGCCGAAGTGCCCGCCCGATCTGGTTCGCGTCCTTGTCCGCGATGACCAGCTCGTTGGGCTTGGGTGCGGGGGTGCTGTCGCTGGCCTCGGAGTCCTCGGACGGCGGGAGATAGAAGCTGAGCTGGCCGGCAGCGCCGCTGCGGTCGAGCCGGTTCAGGATCTCTACCGGCGCGGGATCGACAACCTCAAGGGAAGCTGTCTTGTTGTGCTTGAAGTACAGGAGCTGGTTCCTGCGCGACATGTTGATGAGTTCGTCGCGCTGTTTCCCCAGCCATTCGCGAGTCCGCGCGTCCGTGTCGTTCAACCGTCGAACCTCCCGGAGCAGACCACGCCAAGCGCCTCCAATTGTGGGACTTCCCGGGTGAGCACACGTCACGCTTCCTGCGTTGGTACCTCCCGGTCACCGGAAGGGCCGCGCTCGGCCGGGCCCGTGTGGCCGCGGGGCGATCCTCTCAGGAGAGGGCATCCGGAGACAGTGAGCCTGGGCCACCGGATACCGAGAGCCGAGCCATGCCGAGCGCTGTCAGGGGGCCTACAGCGTCCCTTGCCGCACCTCCGCGAGGAACACCCGCCACTCAGCCGGGGAAAAGCTCAGGTGCCCGTGCTCCCGGTTCCCGGTGTCGCGCACCAACACCCGGTCGTTGTCGGCGCGGCACTCAACGCAGTTGGGGTTCTCGGGGCCGCTGTAGCTGCTCTTGCGCCAGGTGTCCATGGTCATAGTTCCTTCATAATCGCGTCGACAAGTTCGATCGAAGCGGGGGTGGAGAGGGCCTCACCTTGCAGGTTGCCGAATACCGTCACCAACCGGTTCACCGGGGGGCCGGTTACGACGTTCACTCCCGATCGGTACTCCTCGTGGCCGACGATCCGCCCATCTCGGAGCGTCATGATCCGGAAGGACCCCCCAGGGCCAGGGTGCGAGAGCGTTTCCTGAGGAAGCACTCGTATCCGAATTCGGCGTTCGTCGATCAGCTTCCGAATGTGGGCAAGCTGCGCGCGCAATGTATCCCACGAGCCGTGGCTACGCCGCAGGACTACCTCGTCCACCACGAAGCTCAGAGCGGCCTGACCGAGGTTGTCCAGGCGCGCAGTACGCGCGGTTACCAGCCGTTCAATCTGGTCATCAGCCCATGCGTCCGTGTTCCGGAGCATCGCCCGAGTGTATTCCGGACTCTGGAGCAACCCTGGGATCAGCGTGGAGTGGTACTCGCGGATCTCCGTAGCTTGCATCTCAATTTTCTCGAAGTTGCGCCAGTCCTCTGGAATCTCCTTAAAATCGCTGATCTCGTCCCAAAGGTGGAGCAAAGCCCCACCGGCTGAGAGTGCCTCGTCGGCTGCTACAGCGTGTTCCCTGCTTGGAGTTCGTGTTCCGAGCTCGAAGGCCCCAAGAGTCGGGCGGGCGACATTCATCGCATTGGCGATGGTGGATTGAGACTGACCTGCCTTTTTGCGCTGGCGTCGCAGTTCGGCTCCCCAGCGCTTCCAGTGTTCGCTCGTCATGCGAATCACTCTGCTACGAAAGTGACACAATCCGCTACCCGAGTTTCGGTTTTCCACAAGGGTGTGCCAGAACTGGAATTTGTGTCTCTTGTAACAGGAGGGTGGTCGAGGAACACAAAAGCCCTGGCGCCGTCACACCGGCCCAGGGCACGGCCAACACTACGAAGGAGTGTTGACAATGGGAAAGTATAGGTCCCGTTCCGCTCGGGTTCGCCCCTATGTGCGGTCCTGTGCCTACCACCACACGCCCGCCCCGCTAGGGGTAGTCCCGATGTGCCCGTTCGCGCGGGTGAACGCCGGGCGCGGCACCGCTGCCGCAGGGGGTGCGCGGTGACCCGGGTCCGGCAGCGGGCGTTTCCCGCTCACGTGGAGGGCCTCGCTGCCGCGCGGGCCTGGGCTGCGAAGGTCCTCACCCGAGCCGGGACATTGGACGACCCCCGCGCCGATGCTGTGCTGGTGTTGCACGAGTTGGCAGCTCAGGTCGTGGGGCGGCTCAAGCCCGAGCACACCGGGGAGGCGGAGATCGGGGTGTTTGTCCGCGCGGACATCGGCGCGATCGGCGTGGGCACGGTGTGCGAAACCCGGTGGCTGCGCGGCCCTCCGAAAGGCGATCCGCTGCGGCACTACCGCCGGCCCCTGCTGGAGGCCCTCGCCGATGACCACGGCACCACCCAGGACGACGTGTTGTGCACGTGCTTCGCCGAACTCCGCTGGCACACGGCCGCTCGGGTGCCCGTGCCGGACCACCGAACCGCGGCCGTCCACGTCCGCCCCTGCGTCACCCCACCCCTGGGAGGGCCCACGCTGAACTGACCCCGCATCGGTCTTGAGTTTTTCGTTCCTGCACGCCTTCGGCGGTGCCGATCTCACGTGCCGAGGTCCAGCGCCACGTGTCCGATTGTGAAGTAGAACGGGGAGGGTACCGGCGGTCGCCGGAGTGAGGCGAGCCGGGTGAGGGCGTACTTCGGCCAGCTGATCGACTCGTGGACTCCGGTGCAGAAGACATGCCGGGTTCCGGCGCTCTCCGATGCGTCATCCACGCAGAGGCTCGACCCCAGGTACCCGTTCCGCACCCAGGCGGGGCCGTCGGCCGCGCGCAGCAGCATCTCGGGAGTCGACCAGTCGGCCACATCGCCGCTGGGCGTGTCCGATGTGGCCAGCCAGAGTCCCTGCTGGGGATAGTGCGGCTCGCCGAACAGGTTGGGGCTCTTGCTGAGCAGCATCTCGTAACGTGAAGCGGTTTTCAGCACGTACGCATGGGCGAAAAGGTCCGCGCGCGAGTAGAACGGGCGCGGCGGGGTCCAGCCGCCGATCCCGTCCTCGCTCTCCGTGTAGTGGATCTCCGCGACGGGGGTGTCTCCCTTGGCGGGCTCTCCGGGAGCCGCGCGGAACCACATCCGCCATTTCCCGTCCGCGAAGATGACCTTCGGGCCAAGAGCACTTGGGTTTTCGGAGTCCCCGACGACCACCGGATCGGGGTGCCGCCGCCAGCCGTCGGGGGTTTGCTCCAGGACGCCGATCGCGAATGGTGTGTCGTTGCCCAGGGTTGTACGGGAGCTCCGGCCCGTGTAGTAAATGCGCCGGCACGGGACCCGCTCGCCCGCCGGAGTCGTGGTGAACCCGCTGACGAAGCAGGGTTCGTGTAGGCCGTAGTGGTCCCATTCGCCTTTCGCCGGCTGGTCGACCAGCGGCAGCGCGGTGTGCGGGCGCGCGGGATCCGTTCGGATCGTCCAGCGCGGGTTCTCCCCAAGGCTGGCGCCTTTCGGCAGGCTCGCGCTGAACAGGTTGTTCGTGAAGTTGCGTTGGAACCCGCCGAAGAACATCCACCACTGGTTGTCGATCTTGTGGACGTTCGGGTCTCCGGCGCCAAGCAGGTTCGTGATCGGCCGGTAGCCGTCGAGCATGCTCCATATCGCTCGCGGTTGGCTGGTCGTGGCCATCGTCATCAGATGTCCTCTCCGCCGGTGCGGCGGCGTTGCCTTTCCCCGCCGCACCGACGATGGGTACGGTGTACTCATTGGATGAGTACACCGTACCCATCGGGATATCCTGGAGGCAAGCCGAGAAGGACGGAGCCGGGTGAGTAGACGACCGCGTACCACCGACCCCCTCACAAGGGAGCGCATCGTCGCGGCCGCGATCGAGGTGGCCGACGAGCGCGGCTTCGAGGCGGTCTCGATGCGGCGCGTCGCCGAGCACCTGGGATCGGGAACGATGTCGCTCTACCGGCACATCGCGGACAAGGACGAGCTTGTCTTCGCGATGGTCGACGCGGTCACCGGACGCTACGCCTACCCCGATCCCGATGGCATGGACTGGCGGGAACGCATGCACGCGCTCGCGCGCACCGACTGGCACATGTTCCTGGACCATCCCTGGATGCTGGCCGCCACGAGCAGTGTCGCCCCGCCGTTCGGAACCGAGTCGTTCGCCTCGATGGAATGGGCGCTGGAGGCGCTGGAACCGGTCGGCCTGGAGCCGCACGCGGCCGCCCAGGTGATCATGACCGTGAACAACTACATCCAGGGGAGCGTCCGCGTCGTTCTTGGCGGGTCAGACTATGGCGCCGAGACCGACGACCCCGGTGTGAACTGGCAGAGGCGGCTGCGCGCCGTCGACCTCGAACGGTTCCCGCGACTGCGGTGGCTCGTGAGTCTGCCGCTGCCCGAGACTGACCGGAACTGGTTCGCCGATGGCCTCGACGTCATTCTCGACGGTGTGCAGAACCGCCGGTCGGCGGGCCAGTAAGTCCGGCCACGGGGCCCGGTTCGGGCCGCGAGCTGACCGAAGCGGGCCGCCGCGGGCGCCAGCCGCGGGGCATCAGTCCCGGCTCCCGGAGAACCGCCAGCGTGTGAGGTCGCCGGGAAAGGCCGCCAGCGTCCATCCGAACGCCTTTCTGGGGCGCATCCGGAAGGCGACCCGCTCGACCGGTTCGTCGTCCGCGGGCAGGCGGGCACCGAGGGCGGCGTACTTGGCCAGCCAAGGGCCGAGGTAGTCGGCCTGGTCGACCCGTTCGGCGCGGCCGTCGGCGGTGACGACGTCCTCGCCGTCCTCCAGGTGGATCTGCATCCGGGGGTTGGCTTCCAGGTTGCGTGCGGTGCGGGTGGACGGCTGCGTGGCGAACACGAACGAGTCGTCCAGCCACAGTCCCCAGAACGGCCTGGCCAGCGGCCAGCCGTCGGTACCCGCGCTGACCACCCAGTACGTGCGCGCGTCCGCGAGCCGGGACCGCGTGTCCGCCCACGACCGCAACGTGGTCGCGATCGTGCTTTCCGGGTCGGAACCTTTGTAGTCCGGGGGGATCCAGGGGCGTTCGGCGACGGGTTCGGGGCTCATCAGCCACCCTCTCAGCAGTCTTATACGGTGTACATGTACACCGTATAAGACTCCCTCTACGCTGTATAGTCGGAGGGGTGACCTCCCTGACTCCGGAAGCGGTCGTCGATCGCGCGCTCGATCTGGCCGATGCCGAGGGCCTCGCGGCGGTGAGCATGCGCCGCCTGGCTGGCGAACTGGGCGTCACGCCAATGGCGCTGTACTGGCATTTCCGCACCAAGGAAGCGCTGCTCGACGCGATGGTCGACCGTGTCTTCTCCGAGGTCGACCTCCAACCACCAGTGGACGCGCCCTGGCGGCGGCGGTTGTCCGATCTGCTGTGGTCGTTCCTGCGCGCGGTGCGCGGCCACCCCGCCGCGCCCGAGTTGCTGACCAGAGCCGGCGCGACGTGCGAGAACCGCCTGCTGACCCAGGAGGCCGCACTGGACATCCTGGCCCGCGCCGGCTTCTCGCCCGCCGAGGCGACCCAGATCGTCGGGCACGCCACCTCGACGCTGCTGTCCCTCACCCGCGGTCAGGTGGGCCGCACCGACGAAGCGGAATCGCGCCGGATCCGGGCGTTCCTGCACGGCTTGCCGCCGGACCGGTTCCCGCGCACGATCGAGGCGGCCGAACCGATCAGCGTGTGCGAGGATCCCGACACCTACTACGAGTTCGGCATCACGATGCTCCTCGCCGGCATCGACGCGCTGGCGAAACGCTGACCGGAACGAAGGCGGGTTCACGCGTCGCGCCGGGAGAACCAGGAGAACGCCGCCACCAGGGCCGCGGCCAGCCACGTGAGCAGGGTCAGCACGGCCGGCACCAGGTCCAGGTAGCCCCCTGATCCCGGAGTGCTGACCCCCGCGATGCTCTCGACGGTGGCTCCGGGCACGCGGCGCGGGACGGTGTTGGCGAACCAGTCTCCGACGTAGCCGGCGATCCAGACCGGGATCGTGTTCAGGCTGAACACGAGCACCACGGCCGCGGGAGCGTTGCGCAGCCCTACCGCGACCGCCGCGGTCAGCAGCGACTGCACCAGCATGCCCAGCGGGAGGAACAGTACGACGGGCCGCAGCAGGTCGTCCTCGACCAGGTGCAGCGTCGGCTCGCCCATCGCCCCGAGGACGCTCTGGCTGATCGCGAAGTTCAGAAAGGAGGTGGCGGAGCCGACGACGAGGGCGAGACCGGAGATGATGAGCAGTTTCGCCGCGAGCACTCGCCAACGAGTCGGGGTAGCGGTCAGGGTGCAGGAGATCATGCCGCTCCGGTACTCAACGGCGACGAAAGTAGCCGCCAGTGCCGTGAACGCCGTGATCCCCAGAGTGCCGCCGATGAAGATGACCCCGAACTTCTCGCCCTGCTGCTCGGCGGCCAGCTCCCCGCCACCCCCGAACAGGAAGATCAACAGGGTGACCCCGACAGTCAGGCCCATGGTGATGGCGATGATCAGGCGCATGCTCGCCAGCGCCCAGAACTTTCGCCATTCCGACGCGATCGTCGCCGCGAGGCCGGGACTGGGGCGGCGGGTCCGTTTCGGGGATGGTGCGGCTGCCATGCTCATTGCGGACTTCCTTAAGTGAATGGACGGCGACTCTCGGTCGCGCTCGTTGGCGTGCGAACGGTGCGGGTCAAAGGAGCAAGGAAGGGAAGCGCCCGGAAGGGCCGGGTGTGCGGCGTGGCGTTACCGGCTCCGGTCGCCTCCCGAGCCGCCCACTGACCCGGAAGCGGTGTACTGGGCGCTGTCCCGGGTGAGCTCCATGAACGTCTCCTCCAGGCTGGCGGCCTGCGGCGTTAGTTCGTGCAGGGTGATGCCGTAGCGGGCGGCGAGTTCGCCGACCTGCGCCGCGGTGAGACCGCGCACGGCGAGCCGCTCCTCCGAGGCGGTCCTGGAGCCGTCGGCCGCCGGCTCGACCGCCGCTCCGGCCTCGGAGAGCGCCGTTGTGAGCAGGCTGAGGTGTGGAGTGGCGACACTCACGTACCCGCTGGAGCCGCGCCGGAGGAACTCCTCGATGTCCATGTCGGCGACGAGGTGCCCGCGCCCGATGACCACCACCCGGTCCGCGGTCTCCTCCATCTCGTTCATCAGGTGGCTGGACAGGAACACCGTGCGCCCCTCGGCGGCGAGGTCCCGCATGAGTGTGCGGATCCACAGCACACCCTCGGGGTCCAGCCCGTTGACCGGCTCGTCGAGGAGCAGCGTTGCGGGGTCGCCGAGCAGCGCGCTCGCGATGCCCAGCCGCTGCCGCATCCCCAGCGAGAACCCGCCGACCTTGCGGTGCGCCGCCTCGGTGAGACCGACGGCATCGAGGACCTCGCCGACCCGCCGCGCGGGAATCCGCCCGGCGCTGGCGAGCCAGCGCAGGTGCGTCCGGGCCGTCATCCCTGGGTGGATCCCGCCGGCGTCGAGCACCGCGCCGACCTCGCGCATTGGGGCGTCGAGCTGGGCGAACTCCCGCCCGTTCACCCGGACCGTTCCGGAGGTGGGGTGGTCCAGCCCGAGGATCATGCGCATCGTCGTGGTCTTTCCCGCTCCGTTGGGGCCGAGGAAACCGACGACCCTTCCGGCCGGAACCGTGAACGACAGCCGCTCCACGGCGGTGATCCGGCCGAACCGCTTCGTGAGGTCTGCTACTTCGATCATGTGCTTGGCCCCTGGGTATCCGGTGTGGTTCGCCGTCTACGGCACCAGGAGGGCGATGCCCCCCACAAGCGTGCGAAGTTGGTGGCTCGTGCAACGAAGGTTGCGAGCGGACCACACCGTTACGCCGTAGCGGTCCCGGTGTTCCCCCCTCTACGGTGCGGTTATGTGGTCGCGTCAACGGTGGTTCATCGCCGACACGCGCGGGGAGGCGGCGATGCTCGTCCTCGTCGCGGTAGCCTTCATCGCTCTCGACCTCCCGGTAGGGCTGGTGGGGCCGCCCACTACCGGCGCGGCCGGTCCGTACGCGGGGATCGCGCTCCAGGTGTGCGTGGACGTTTCGGTGCTCCTCCTGGCCCGCGCCCCGCGCATGGTGGCCTTGTTCGCGCTGGCCGCGGCCCTGCTCATGCTCGGCTCGGACCTGTTCGCGCCCGGACTGCTGGTGCCGGCCGACCCGATCGTGCTCGCCACGGTGCCCTCGGCGACCCCCTTCATCGCCTACGCGCTCACCAAGTACGCCGACCGGCGTCAGGCACTCGCCATCGTGGGTGCGCTGACCCTGCTCGCCGCCCAGCCGTGGGCGCCGTCCTGGTCCACAACCCCCTTCGGCGTGCTCAACACCGCGGTGCCCGCGCTACTGGCGCTGTACCTGCGCGCCCGCGCGGAGCTGCTCAGCTCGCTGCGCGACCGCGCGGAGCGAGCCGAGCGCGAGCAGCATCTCCGGGCCCAGCAGGCCCGGGCCGACGAGCGGCGGCGGCTCGCCACCGAGATGCACGACGCCGTCACCCACGAGGTGAGCATGATCGTGCTGCAGGCCGGTGCCCTGCGCGTCACGACCACCGATCCGGAGTCGCGCGCCGCCGCCGAGACCATCCGCACTTCGGGCACCCGAGCGATCGAGGAGCTGCGGGACATCATCGGCCTGCTACGCGACGATCCCACCGCGCAGCTCCGGCACAGGCTGGACACCACGGGAGACAGCGGGCACGGTGCCGGTGACCGGAGGCCCGACCCCGCGACGCTGGTGGCCGAGTCGCGCGCTGCGGGCCACCCCGTTGACCTGGTCGTCGACGGTGACCCCGCGCCTGTCTCGCCCGTGGTCGCGCGCACCGGATACCGGGTCGTGCAAGAGGCCCTGACCAACGCCCGCAAGCACGCCCCGGGCGGCGGCACCACTGTCGACCTGCGATACCGCGACGACGGAATGCTGATCGAGGTCCGCAACGCCGCCGCCACGCGCGCGCCGGATCCGGATCTGGCGGGGAGCGGCTCCGGGAGTGGCCTTGATGGCCTGCGGCAACGGGTCGAGCTGGTCGGCGGAGCGCTGCGCGCCGCGGCCGCCGCGGACGGCGGGTACCAGGTCAGTGCGATACTGCCAGCTCAGCCACCCACTGCGGATCCGGACGGGCAGGAAACATGATCACCGTCCTCGTCGCGGACGACGAGCCCATGGTGTGCGCGCACCTGCGGACGATTCTCGGCTCGGCCGACGACATCGACGTGGTGGGCGAGGCCCAGGACGGCGCCGAGGCTGTCGAGGCCGTGCTCCGGCTCCGGCCCGATGTCGTACTCATGGACCTGCGCATGCCGGGAGTCGACGGAATCACGGCTATCGGGCGGATCGCGCGCATGTCCGGTGCGCCGTTCACGGTCGCGCTCACCACGTTCGACGACGACACGCACATCGTCCGGTCCCTCGATGCGGGGGCGACCGGCTTCCTGGTGAAGTCCACCCCGGCCGAGGACCTGATCCGCCTGGTCCGGGTCGCGGCCGACGGGCATTCGGTGATGTCGCCCGGGGCCATGGCGCGGCTGCTAGCCGCCTCAGCGGGTGGGCAGCAGCGCACCGAGCGCGCCCGCCAGCGGACCGCCGACCTCACCGAGCGCGAACGCGACGTACTCGCCTGCCTGGGGGGAGGGCTGTCGAACGCGGAGGTCGCCGCGCGGCTGCATCTCTCCGAGGCAACGGTGAAGAGTTACGTGTCGCGGATGCTGCCGAAGCTCGACTGCGCCAACCGCACGCAGGCCAGCCTCCTGGCGCACGACGCCGGTCTCACGCCGCCCGCGCCGTAGCACCGCTCGGGCCGCCCAAGGGGCAGTAACCCGCCAGTGCCCGGCGATCGCGGGACGTCCCTCGATCCGCCCGGGGCGCGCCCTACCGCGGAGCCGGCGGTGCGGCGTACCGCCGCAGGAGGCGCGGCGCGAGCGCGCCGAACCAGCCGGGGCCGATGGCGGGGCTGACTCGTTGCCGTTGCCGTCAAGGCAACGAGTGCCGCGCACTATAGACACGTGTTCGTAGCTACGTTAATCTAGCTACGCTAGCGTATCTAGTATGGGTTCGCGATGCGGGATCCACTCTGCAGTGGGTCCACCCCCTCGTATGCGCTGCACCGATTGCCAACCTCGCCCAATCGGGGCGCCCCGATCACGACTGAGAGGACCAGCCATGGCCAATACCGAGCACGCCCCCGTTCCCGAGGAGCCCCCGGCGACCGCAGTCACGGTCACCGTCGACTGGGAGACGACACGGGCCACCTCGCGCACCGAGCTGACCACGCACGCGTGGACCGCGCCGCCTTTGCGGCGGGGCACCGAGATCCACGACCCCGTATTCGCCGCGCTACGCGATCTCAAGACGGACTACTCCCGGTTCCTCGCCTGGTGGGCACACCCCCTGCTGTCGGTTCCCGAACTGGAACCGCCGGACGGCGGCGAGACCTCATGGGACTTCACCAACCTGGACATGTTCGTCGACGACTTCCTGGAAGCCACCGAAGGACGTCCGGTCGTCGCCAACATCGCCACGATCCCCACCTGGATGTTCGACACTCCCGAGCGGGTGCCCTACGGCGAGGATCCGGAGGAGATCCAGTGGAACTACGAACAGGGCAGGGAGTTCCGCGACCCCAGCCTGACCGAGGTCGCCGAGTATTTCGAACGGATCGCCCGCTGGTACCTCGCAGGCGGGTTCCACGATGAGAACGGGCGGTGGCACGGTTCGGGACGGGAACACCGCTTCGCCTACTGGGAAGTGCTCTGCGAACCCGACTTCGGCCACGAAATCCCGCCGGAAACCTACACCAAGCTGTACGACGAGGTCGTCAAGCGGCTTCGTACCCTCGATCCCGACATGCGCTTCATCGGCCTCTCACTGGCCATGGCCAAGATAGACCCGCAATACTTCTGGCACTTCCTCAACCCCGCCAACCACGAGGACGGGATCCCGCTCGACGCGATCTCCTACCACCTCTACGCCTGGCCGGACATCATCAACCCGATGGGCCCGGAAGGCAACCCCCCGTTCGACCACTGGCCCGGGATCCTCTTCGCGCAGGCCGACGGGTTCGTCTCCCAGGTGCAGCTGCTGGAGTCCATCAAGCACCACCTGTCCCCGAACACCGAGACGCACATCAACGAGATCGGCACATTCGCCCCGGACATGATGAACGCTGACCCGCGGGTTCCCGCCGACTACTGGGCCCTCAGCGGGGCGGTGGTCGCGTACCTGTGGTCCCAGCTCACCGAACTCGGTATCGACCTGGTCGGGATTGCCGAGTTCATGGACTACCCCGGCATGATCCCCAGCTTGACCCTGGTGGACTGGGAGACCGGCGCCCCCAACGCCCGCTACTGGGCGGCGAAGCTGCTGATCGACAACTTCCGTCCAGGTGACACCCTCGTGGACACCATGGTCGGGCATCCGGAGGTGCCTGACGGGCGGGTCCACGCCCGTGGTTTCGTCTCCTCCGACGGGCGCCGCACCCTGCTGCTCGTCAACAAGCGCCCCGAGCCGATCCGCGTCACCCTCGGTGACCCCGGCCAGCGCGGCGAGGTCACCATGGTCGACACCTCCACCGGAGCGGAGCCGCCGAAGTCGGTGCCGCTGGCCGGGGATGCCGGTGTCGAGCTGGGTGGGTTCGCGACGGCGGTAGCCACCCTCGACTGAGCGTTCGCGGCGGCGGTCCGGGCGTTCCCTGCTGCGGCGCGTACCATTCCTGCAGAGCTACCGTCCGAAGGGGGAGGCATGTCCGCGACCGCCGGTTCCCGCGGGCGCCGGACCGAGTCCGAGCTCGTGGCCGACGTCCGCTCCGCGGTGCTCGAGGAGCTGGCCGAGGTCGGGGTCGGCCGGTTGACGATGGAGGGCGTCGCCAAGCGTGCCGCAACCGCCAAGACCTCGCTCTACCGGCATTGGGGGACCCCGCACGATATTCTGCTGGACGCCTTGGAACACGAGTTCCCGCAGGAGCCGGTGTCCCCCAACTCCGACAACCTCCGAGAGGACCTGATCCGCTCCCTGCGGCTCATGACGGAGTGGCTCGCCACCCCCACCGCCCGGGCCGTGGCCTCGATCATCAGCGAGCAGGCGCGCTACCCGGAGCTGACCCGCGCCGTCTACGCCAATATCTTCGACGCCAAAGGCGGCAGGTTCACCCGGACGGTCCTCTCCCACTACGCCGAGCACGGATGGTTCAGCGCCGAGCTGGTCACTCCCGTGGTCGCCGACATCGGCGAGGCGCTCGTCCTCAAGCACGCCCTCGACGCCGGAGCACTTCCCGACGCCGACGTCCTGGCCGCGATCGTCGACCAGGCGATCCTGCCCGCGGTGGGAGTGGCCGCGCCGGCGGGATCGCGCCACGCGGAGGAAACCTAGCGGACGGGGCTCATCGGCGGGCGAGACCAATGTTCCTCGCCGGCCAGGCCGCCGCGCTCCGCCGCCGGGCGGAAGCTGGGGTGGTGCCACGAGCCGTCGTCCCCGAAGTTGCGGAAACAGGGCGAAGTGAACGTGGCGGGAGAGCCGGCGTGCCGCCGAGCGCACGGTGCACCTTTGTGCGGCGGCACGCCGGCGCCTTCCTCGCTCCGCTCGGAAGTGCCCAATCGTCACAACAGGCTGGGGCGGGGCCCGGGTGGCTACCGCTCAGTGCCGCGCGGGTAGGCCAGCACCGCCAGGACCCGGCGGTGCGGTGCACCGCCGCATGAGGCGCAGCGCGAGCGCGCCGAACCAGCCGAGGCCGATGGCGAGGCTGACTCGTTGCCAGAGGCCGTGGAAGGTTCCTACCCCGGTCACGTCATCGACCTGGGCCGCGGCAAACCCGAAGGTCACCGGCACGAGGACCGCGGTGGCGACGCAGTACCACATCCACCACCGCGCTCCCGGCTCGACGGCGGAGCGCCACGCCAGTACCGCTATGACGGCGGTGAGCGCGAGGTAGAAAGGCACGACGTTGCCGTCGTGGATGCGCCCCGACAGAGTCGGCTCAGCGGGCGGCGTGCTGCCGGCCGGGTAGCCGATCGCGGGATCGGTCGCGAAGAGCCCACCCACCACCAGGCTCGCTCCGACAATGGCGGTGAGGACGGGCACCGCGGAGGATCCGCGGCCCGTGGCCAGCGCGCGGCGCAGGCCGAGAGCGAACCCCAGGAGCAGCACTCCGGTGACGACGAAGTTGGTGGTCTGGACCCAGCCGCGCTCACCCAGGCTGAGTTCGCTGCCGAAACGGTGCAACGACGCGTAGTCGGGGCGGAACGCACCCTCGACCAGGAGCACGACAACGAACAGCGGTACGGCCAGGCCGCACGCCAACAGGGCCCACGTGGCGCGCCGCCGTACGGGGGCACCAGACATTGTGTCTCCTTAGCGTTGATAAGTCCTTATCGATGCTAAATTGCCTTAGCACCGATAAGGTGTCAAGTGGCCGGAGGGAGAGCATGTGGATCGGCAGTCGATCGTGCACGCAGCGCTTGAGTTGCTCGACGAGGCGGGACTCGACGGGTTGACCGTGCGCCGCCTCGCCACACGCCTCGGCGTGCGGTCGCCCGCGCTCTACTGGCACGTCCGCAATAAGCAGGAGTTGCTGGACGAGATGGCCCAGGAACTGCAGGCGCGCCAGGATCTGGGGCCCCCGCGCGCTGGCGAGCCGTGGCGGGAGTGGCTCACCCGGCGTGCCCGCGAGCGCCGCCGGATCCTGCTCTCGCGCCGCGATGGGGCACGACTGGTCGCGGCTACCCGCCCCACCGCAGCCGCCGTCAACGGATTCGACGCGGAGCTCGCGGCGCTCGTCGACCGCGGCTTCACTCCCGTGCGGGCCATGCGCGCGATCGTCTTGCTGGGCCACTACATCACCGGTTTCGTGCTGGAGGAGCAGGCCGACCAGCAGCGCCATGCCGACACCGGTGAGACACCTCCGGAGCGGATGACCGAGGATCAGCGCACGGACCTGCTCCGCGCCACCCCGACCCTGGCCGCCGCCATCCGCGACGGCGGGGACCCGGGCGGCGAGGCCGCGTTCGAGGACGGCCTGCGGATGCTCATCGACGGCATCGCCGCCGGTCTCGAACGATCCCGGAACGACGACCGGCAGACCTGACCGCCGCGCGGGAGACTCGGGTGTGCCGGCAGGACGCCGCCGGTCGCCCCCTTACTTCCGGGGCCGCGAGATGCGGATAGGGTGGCGGGATCCAGTGGCCAACGACCGACACGCCGGGGGAGGTGGGACCCGTTAACGCACGATCAGGCTCCCCGCTCGCGGCTGTGTCCGGCATACGGCATACCTGACCGGGGAGCGCCCACCGGCGTACCGGAAGGTTTGCTTCTTGTCGTCCTCCCAGGCGTTCGACTCCTCGTCCCCACCGCCCGACCTCGTCAGCCGGCTCCGAGCCGCCGGCTGTGTCTTCGCTGAGGACGAGGCCCAACTGCTTGTCTCCGCCGAACCAGGGCCGGACGTCCTGGCCGCCATGGTCGAGCGGAGAGCCGCCGGCCTTCCTCTGGAGCACGTGCTCGGTTGGGCGGAGTTCCGCGGCCTGCGGCTCGCCGTCGAGCCCGGCGTTTTCGTCCCCCGGCGCCGCACCGAGTTCCTCGCCGGCCAGGCCGCTGCGCTCTGCCGGCGGGCGGGATCCGTGGTCGTCGACCTCTGTTGCGGCTCGGGCGCCGTGGGTGTCGCGCTTGCCTCCGAGGTGGCCGGCGTCGAGTTGCACGCCGTTGACGTCGATGCCGGCACGGTGCGGTGCGCCCGACGCAATGTCGCCACCGTGGGCGGGCGGGTCTACCAGGGTGACCTGTACGCCCCACTGCCCGCCGCGCTGCGCGGCCGGGTCGACGTGCTGGTCGCCAACACACCCTACGTTCCCACCGGCGAGTTCGGGCTGCTGCCCCCGGAGGCACGGGACCACGAACCGCGGGTGGCGCTCGACGGCGGTGCGGACGGGCTCGACGTGCAGCGGCGGGTGGCGGACGCGGCACCCCAGTGGTTGGCGCCGGGCGGCCACCTGCTCGTCGAGGCGAGCGAACGGCAGGCACCGCTCACCGCGGAGATCTTCGCCCAACGCGGGCTGAGCCCGCGCGTGGCCACGTGCGAGGAGCTGGACGCCACCGTCGTTGCGGGGTCTCGCGGGCACTGAGCCGCTGAGGCCGCCATCCCGAACCCGGGCCGGTGCCACGAGCCGTCGAACCCGGAGCTGCGGCAATGAGGCGAAGCGGGCGTGCCGAGTGAACCGGCTTGCCGAGCGCACGGTGCACCTTCGTGCGGCGGCACGCCGGCGCCTTCCCCGGTTCGCTCGGAAGTGCCCCATTGCCGCAACAGGCTGGGGCGGGGCCCGGGCGGCTACCTCTCGGTGCCGCGCAGGTAGGCCAGTACCGCCAGGACCCGGCGGTTGACGTCATCATCCGGGGGAAGGTCGAGCTTGCTGAAGATGTTGCCGACATGCTTGCTGACCGCGCCCTCCGACACCACCAATAACTGCGCGATGACGCTGTTGGCGTGGCCTTCCGCGATGTGGGCCAGCACCTCCTGTTCGCGTTCTGACAGCCGCGACAGCGGATCGCGGCGGCGGTGCAGCAACTGCCGGACGACCTCCGGGTCCACGACGGTACGTCCGGCGGTCACCTGGCGCAGCGTCGCGGCGAACTCCTCGACGTCGGCGACCCGGTCCTTGAGCAGGTACCCGACCCGATCCGCACGGCCGGAGTCGAGCAGGTCGTAGGCATAGCTCTGCTCGACGTACTGGCTGAGGACCACCACTGCCAGCTCGGGGTACGCGGAGCGGAGTTCGACAGCGGCGCGCAGGCCCTCGTCGCTGAAGCCGGGCGGCATCCGGATGTCGGCGACAACGAGGTCCGGAAGGTGCTCGGCCACCGCGGCGGACATCGCCTCCGCGTCGCCCACGGCGGCGACCACCTCGAAGCCGAAGCGGCTCAGCAGGCCGGCGAGTCCTTCGCGCAGGAGCACACCGTCCTCCGCGAGAACTACCCGGATTGAGGGCTGCTCGGATCGCACGGGAGCTCCACTCGTAGCAGGGTCGGCCCGCCGATCGGGCTGCTCATCTCCATCCTGCCGGCCATAACGGCGACCCGGTCCGCGAGCCCGGTGAGACCGGTGCCGTGTTCCGGGGCGGCCCCGCCGCTCCCGTCGTCGGCAACCTCCACAACCAGTAGGGAACCTTCGGTCCGCGCGCTGACGGTGGCGTTGGCGGCACCACTGTGCTTGGCGACGTTGGCCAGCGCCTCGGCGACGACGAAGTAGGCGGTGGACTCGATGGGGGACGGCAGTCGCCGGGGCAGCTCGGCCGTGACGGTGGCCGGGATGGAGCAGCGCTCGGCGAGTCCGGGGAGCGCACCCGGCAGCCCGCGGTCGGTGAGGACCTGCGGGTGGATGCCGTTGATGAGCTCGCGTAGTTCGGACATGAGTTGTTTGGCCTGCTCATGTGCCTTGTCTAGCTGCGCTGCGGCTGGTGAGTCCGCCGGCAGGTCCAGCCGGGTCATGCCCAGCTGCATCGTGAGGGTGACCAGTCGCTGCTGCGCCCCGTCATGCAGGTCGCGCTCGATCCGGTGGCGTTCGGCCTCGAAAAGGTCGAACAGCCGGGCGCGCGACCGCGCCACCTCCACCAGCTCGTCGCTGAGCTCGGTGCGCCCCCGGCTCTGCAGCAGCTCCCGGGCCAGGGCTGCGTGCGCGCCCGCCAGCAGCGCGTAAACGTACGCGCAGACCGGGACCAGCGCAACGCCGACGGCCGCGAAGGGCAACGCCTCTTCCGGGGTCCCGACCTGCGTCACCAGAAGTGCGACCGGGCCGGGATCGGTGCGCAGGATCAGGGGCGCGGCCACCGATACCGCGGCGGTGCCCAACGGCACCACCAGGGCGACCAGCGCCGTCGCGGGCAGGACGCTGGCCAGCAGTACCGCGTACGCCAGCTCGCGCCAGGTGGCCGGGTCCGTGTAACGGGTTCGCGCCCAGGCGCCGAACCCCGGCCACGATGGGCGGCGGCGCGCGGAGCTGACCGGCCGGGTGTCCACCAGGCGCAACCGGAACCGTTCCAGCGCGGCCAGCGGCAACGTGACCAGTGGGCCGCCGCCGGCGAGCAGCAGCGCGCCGGCCACGAGCAGCAGCCCCACCAGGGCGGGGTGCGGCCAGGTGTCACCCGGCTCCCTGCCCAGCACGAGCGCGGCCGCTCCGAGCCACGGGCCCGCGAGCACCGCGAGCCCGGCGAACGCGACGCCGCCGACGGCCAGCGTGGTCAGCAGGTAGCCGGCCGACCGCCAGGGCCACCACCCGATGAGGAACCGGCGGGTGGCCACCGCCTGGATCGGAGTCAATGGTGTCTCAGCTGGCACGGGACAACGCTATGTGCTGCGTTGCGGCATACCCATCCGGCTGGGCCCCCGTTCCGGGTGGGCCTGGCCCCACCCGCGGACTACGTCCAGTGCCATTGGCGAGGCACGGCCCGGTCCGTAGCTTCTTCAGTGGTCATGCGACGCGTGATGCGGATCGGCGAGCACGAGAGGCAGCGACACGATGGCGGACTATGACAAGCGCGGCGGCCGGGCCGCGGAGGACCCGGCGCCGCACCGGCTGCGGGGGCGTGCTCTCGCGCCCGATTTGGCCCGCGGGTTCATGCTGCTGTTTATCGCGCTGGTGAACGCGCAGTTCTTCCTGACCGGCCCGGATACGGTGACCTCTTTCGCCGACCGGGTGGTGGCACTCACCCAGTTGAGCCTGGTCAACTCCCGCGCGATCCCGCTCTTCTCGCTGCTGTTCGGGTACGGGTTGGTGCAGCTCCTGCGCGGTCTGGAGGCGAAAAACGAAGGGTGGGCGCGGACCCGCGGGCTGTTCCGCCGGCGTGCCGCCTGGATGCTGGCCATCGGCTTCGCACACGGGGCGCTGCTGCTCCCGGTGGACATCATCGGCGCCTACGGCCTGGCGCTGCTGGTCTTCGTCGGGCTGGTGCGCGCCCGGGACGCCACACTGCTGTGGGTGTCCGGCGCGGTCGTCGCGGCCTCGATCGCCTTCATGGTCACGCCGGCGCTGCTGCTTCCTCCGGAGACCGGCGGAGCGATCTCCGCGCCGTCTCTGGAGATGCGGAGCTACGCGCTCGCCACCATTGCGCGCGCCGCCGAATGGCTCATCTATACGCCGATGACCCTGCTCACCATCGTCCTGCCACCCTTGCTCTGGGGAGTCTGGGCGGCACGCCGCCGAATCCTGGAAGACCCGGCGCGGCACCGCGCGCTGCTGACGCGCACCGCCGTGCTCGGCCTTGGGGTGGCTGTCGCCGGCGGACTTCCGTACGCGCTGGTCGAGGCGGGGGCCGAGCTGCCGGGCCGGGTGCCGGCGATGCTGGGCGTGCTGCACACCGTCACCGGCTGGGCCGGCGGTCTGGGGTGGGCCGCGCTCATCGCCCTGGTCGCCGTGGCTGCCGAGAGGCACCGGGGCCGCCTCACCCGTGCCGTGGAGGCCGTTGGGCAGCGGTCGATGACCTGCTACCTGACGCAGTCCCTGGTGTTCGTTCCGCTTCTCGCGCCGTACGGCCTCGGCCTCGGGGCGACGCTGAGCGTCTCCGGTGCGGCGTTCGTCGGCACGTGCACCTGGGGCCTGACGCTGGTGCTGGCTTCTCTGCTGCGCCGATGGGGCTACCGCGGCCCGGCCGAGAGCCTGGTGCGCCGGTAGCGAACCGGAACGGGAACGACTACGGGCCGCGCCGGCGCGCCAGTGGCCAGGTCAGGCCGCTCGCGCGTCGGCGCTGGCCGGCGGCGGGCTGGCTTCGCGGGACTCCGCCGGCGCCCGGTGCCATGGGTGCGCACTCGGCCGTGCTGTGGCCATGAGAGTCCATCCGGTGATGATCAGCACGGCGGCGGTGGTGCCGTGTATGCCGAAGGCGACCGCCGGCGTGCCGCCGTGGGCGAGCACGATGGCGGCGTCGCTGATGGGAACCAGCGCTGTCGCGATGAGCACCCAGCCGGCCTCGCGCGGCCGCCGCATTGCGAGCAGCCCGAGGCCGACGACTCCGAAGGCGATGTCGCGAACCCCCTTGGCCGCGAGGTAGGGAGCGGCGTCGGCGGGAGCGGGGATGCCGAAGCCGCTGGCGCCGGCCTCTGGGGCGAGGAGGAAGCGCAGGCCGATGGCGATGATCCCGGCCCCCAAGAGGACCGCGATCCCGACTGCCAGGTATCTCAGAACCATGATGCCCGCTTCCTTGTCAGTGCTAGGAACACGTTCGACGCTAGCTTGTCGTCGATCTGTTGTCTAGCGCTGCTAGGATTCGGAGATGTCCGTCAAGGAACGTCGAGAGCGGGAGCGCACCCGCCGCCACCAGCTCATCGTCACCGCCGCGCGGAACCTGGCCGAGACCGAGGGATGGGACGCCGTGACCACCCGGCGCCTCGCCGAGCGGATCGAGTACAGCCAGCCCGTTCTCTACAGCCATTTCTCGGGAAAGACCGCGATCGTGCGCGCGGTCGCCCTGGAAGGGTTCGCGGAACTCGCCGCGACGTTGCGGGCGGGCCGGTCCGGAGTCGAGGAGCCAGAGCAGGCGCTTACTGCCATCGTCCGCGCCTACACCGAGTTCGCCGACGCCAATCCCGCGCTGTACGACGCGATGTTCACGCTCGACACTGACCTGCCGTTCGGCCGCGACGACACCCCGCCGCCGCTTCGCGCCGCGTTCACGGAGCTCTTCCAGGTCGCCGCCCCACTGGCCCAGGGGAGCGATGCCGAGACGTTCACCGAGGTTGCGTGGAGCGCGATCCACGGACTCGTAAGCCTGAGCCGGAGCGGCCGTCTCCGGCCCGAGCAGAGCGAGCGCCGCCTGGAGCTGCTCGTCGCCCAATTACGCGCCATCCCCGCTGGCGCGTAGCGCGCGCCCCGGCTCCGGGGGGCGCACTCCGCCTGCCGGCCGGTGTGCGGCCGGCGCGTTCGGGAAGAAGCCCGTGTTGGTCGTCGGGGGAGCACCGGCGGGACCTGTTACCCGCTGCTGCGAATTTCCCGCGTATCGGTCGCCCTTTGTGAGCCGCCCGCCGAGCCGTGGTGTCCCCCACTGCAAATCGCGTGCATCCCGGGTATTCGTTCCCGGTCAGCGGTCTCATCGGGAAATCCGGTGATATTACTGATGCGCGATCGGCCATTTGGATATTGAGTTTCCGGTAACCGTCCAATAGCGTTTCGCGGCCAGGGCGCGTCCCGCACAGGAACGAACGGAAGGCGTTGCAGTGGCTGTGAAACCTCCCCCTATCCGGCTCAGACCGGCTCCGGTTGTTGGTCTGAGCCTTGTTCTCGTCTCGACGACGGCGCTGGCCTCCCCCGCCAGCGCCGATGAGGAACAATTGCCAATCCCGGTTCCCGACGTCGAAGGTCCCATTCCTGGAAGCCCGCCCGGAGACCCGGAGTCCGACGACATAGCGCAGACCTATCCATTCTTTTCCACGGACGCGGACCTCGGCGAGTACGGTTATGTCGAGGAGGAGTTCTTCATTTCCGGAACCGCCAACCAGTACGAGGGCGGCGAGGTCGCCTCCGAGCACCCCTACAAGACCCGGGTGGTGGTGCGCCGCCCCGCGGAGCAGGCCGACTCGAACGGCGATGTCCTCATGGAGTGGCAGAACGTCTCGGCCGGCTATGACATCGACGCCCTGTGGTCACCCAGCCCCGACCACATCATGCGCTCGGGTTACACCTGGGTGGGCGTGTCGGCTCAGAACGTGGGCGTTTCCCAGCTCACCGAATGGAGCCCGACGCGCTACGGCGACCTCGACGTCACCGACGGCGGCACCGTCGAGGACGACCAGCTCTCCTACGACGTGTTCTCCCAGGCGGCCCAAGCGGTGCGCGCCGACGAGAACAGCGTCATGGGCGGGATCGAGGTCGACCAGGTACTCGCGATCGGCGCCTCGCAGTCCGCGGGACGCATGACCGTCTACTACGACGACATCCTGCCCCACATCGAGCCGGTGTTCGACGGCTACGGCTACATGGTCGGCAACGCTCCCCAGGACATCGACCGGTCCGAGCCCGTGTTCCAGGTGCTCTCGGAGACCGACGCCGCCCGGACGGCGGACCCGCGGGAGGACACCGACAAGTTCCGCCTGTGGGAGGTCGCCGGAACGGCGCACTCCGGCTGGGCCGGCTACTCGGCACGGGAGAGCATCGAGAACCGGGACTTCGGCGAGCGGGAGGAGTACAACTGCGCCAAGCCGCCGTTCAGCCGGGTTCCGCTGCAGGACCCCCTCAACGCCTCCTACGACCACCTCAGCGCGTGGGCCAGCGAGGGAACGCCGCCACCGTCCGCCGAGCGGATCACCCGCAACGACCAGGGCGAGATCGCCCGCGACGAGGGCGGCCACGCCAAGGGCGGCATCCAGTTGTCCCAGGTCGAGGTCCCCACGGCGCTGAACACCGGCAGCAACACCCCGGCCGAGGCCGACAGCTTTTTCTGCGCGCTGTTCGGCTCGCACGAGCCCTACGACGAGGATGAGCTCGCCGAGCTCTACCCCACCAGGGGGAGCTACGTCTGGCAGGTCATCCGGGCGGAGCGGCAGAACGTGCGGGACGGCTACGTCGTGAAGGCCGACTCCAAGCAGAACCGCCGCGAGGCCGTCAAGTCCGGCATAGGCGGATAGCGGTGCCCGGGAGGGCAGGCGCCCTCCCCGGCCGCGTAGCGGGCCATCGGGGCCTGATCTTCCCCGATGGCCCGCGCTGCTCTTTGGGGAGAGTTTCCGGGTTCCAGAGCGGCAGACGGGCGAATGTCAGTGGCGGGTGCAACACTCTGGGACCAGCACCGGCTCGCGAAAGGAAACATCCATGCTGACCACCGATTTCGTCCTCGGTTCCCCGTGTTGGCTGGACCTCGGGGCCCCCGACATCGACGCCGCGAGCTCCTTCTACACCGCCGTGTTCGACTGGGAGTTCAACTCCGCCGGCCCGGACAGCGGGTACGGCATGTTCACCAAGGACGGGAAGATCACCGCCGCGGTGGGCCAACTCACGGAGGAAGGGGCGCAGTCGGCCTGGACGATCTACTTCCAGACCTCCGATGCCCAGTCGACTGCCGAGCAGGTACGGCAGGCCGGCGGCACCGTTCGGGTCGGCCCGTTCGACGTCTCCGAGCACGGCCGGATGGCCCAGCTCACCGATCCGCAGGGGGGCCAGTTCGCGGTCTGGGAGCCGGGTAAGACCCCGGGCTTGGGGACGGTGAACGAACCGGGCTCGCTCACCTGGATCGAGC
This sequence comes from Lipingzhangella halophila, assembly GCF_014203805.1. Taxonomy (GTDB): domain Bacteria; phylum Actinomycetota; class Actinomycetes; order Streptosporangiales; family Streptosporangiaceae; genus Lipingzhangella; species Lipingzhangella halophila. The sequence goes on from NZ_JACHJT010000002.1 coordinate 879,960, forward strand.
TCATGACAACTGACGCTGCCGCGGCGAAGGACTTCTACCGGCAGGTCTTCGGCTGGACCACCAGCGAAACGGAGCTTCCCGACGGCGGCGGGACCTACTTGATGGTCACCCCGGCCGGCCAGGGAGAGGAACGTATGCAGGGCGGCATCATGCAGCTCGGTTCGGAGGACCTCACCCTGACCGGCGGCCTGCCCTACTGGCACCCCGTCTTCGATGTCGCCGACTGCGACGCCGCGGCCGCCAGAGCCACCGCGAACGGCGGCAGCGTGCTGATGGAGCCCGCGGACGCGGAGTCGATCGGCCGGATCGCGGTCTGCCGGGACCGGGCGGGAGCGGAATTCGTGCTGCTCACCCCTGCCTCGCGCTGAGCTCTGGCGGGGCGGCGCCGTCGAGAGGCGCACCATTGGGGGACCGTTCGGCGCGCCAGTTCGCCCGACTACCCCGGAACCGCCCCGCGGCGCGCCCCGGGACGCAGCGCCGCGATGTCGTCGAGCCGCCGCAGCGTCTCGTCGTGCGGCAGGGTCGGCAGCATGACCAGCAACTGGTCAATGTCCAGCTCGACCGCGGCCGCGATGTCCTCGGCCCGGGGCGGGACACCGAACAGGACCACCGGCATCCGTTCCCTGCCCTCCTGTTCGCACCGCGTGCGCAGTTCCGCGATTCTGCGCGCCAGCGGCTCCGGGTCCCGTTGCCAGCGCGGGAACCAACCGTCGCCGTACTCCATGACCCGGTCGAGCACCGTCGCGGCCTCGCCCCCCAGAAGCACGGGGATGTGCGGCCGCTGGACCGGTTTCGGCCACGAGTACATCGGGTCGAAGTCCACGAACGCGCCGTGGAACTCGGCCTGCTCCCGGGTCCAGATCCGCTTGATCGCCGAGACCCGCTCACCCAGCAGCGCGACACGCGTCGTGGGGTCGGTGCCGTGGTTGCGCATCTCCTCGCGGTTCCACCCCGAACCAACCCCCAGAACGAAGCGCCCTTCGCTGATGTGGTCGACCGACGCCGCCTCTTTGGCGACCATGATGGGATCGCGCTGGACCAGCAGCGCGATGCCGGTCCCCAGCGTGATCCGTTCGGTGACGGCCGCGGCGGCGGAGAGCGCGACGAACGGGTCGAGGGTGCGGTAGTACCTGCGGGGCAGGTCGCCGCCCTCGGGCAGCGGGGTCTCGCGGCTGGCGGGAATGTGGCTGTGCTCGGCGAGGAACAGTGAGTCCAGCCCCCGCTCCTCAAGGGCGCGGCCGAGGTCGGCCGCGCCAATGCCTTCGTCGGTGACGAACGTGGACACACCGATTCGCATTCGGATCGAGTGCGGCGCGACCGCGGTGGCGGACGCCGTCCTCTCCCCCCTTTCCGTGACGTGCGGTAGAAGTACTCAGTGACGTGCTCGTGGACGCGATCACAGGGCGGGACGGCGCTTCGCGCCGGAGTCCGGGTGGGAACCAGGGACGCCTCAGGGGCGTCCCCCATAGTGTGGGTGTGACGACAGGGCGCACGATGGTATTGGAGCCGGCCGTCAGGCCCGCCGGTACCGTCGATGGCCGACCCGGTAAGGAGTGAGTGTCGCCGTGCATGACCCAACACCTCCCCCAACCCAACACGGCCGCGGATGGCCGGCAGCCCAACGCGGAGCGCACAACCAGCATCTGCGTCTGACGCACGCCGACCGGGACTCCGTGGCCAACCTGCTCAAGGAGGCGTACGCCGAAGGTCGTCTCGATGCCGACGAATTCGAGGAGCGGCTGGGCACGGCGATGAACGCCAAGGTCCATGGCGAACTGGAACCGCTGCTCAGCGATCTGCTCCCCGAGGGAGCCCGAATACCGGCACCACCGGCCGCCGAGAGCTCCCCTGCCGCGTCGGGATCCGAGCGTTTGACGGCCCTGGTGGGCCACTGCTCCGGATACTTTCTCGCCGCGCTGGGCCCACTCGCGGTGCTGCTTGTCAGCGGCAACTCCTCGGCCTTTGTGCGCAAGCACGCCGTTGAGGCGCTGAACTTCCAGCTCACGTTCGTCGTCGGATCGATCGTGCTGTGGTTCTTCTCCTGGCTGATCCTGCCAATTGTCGCCTGGGTCTTCCTGCTGCTCGGCTGGATGGTTCTGCCCATGATCGCGGGAGCGGCCGCGTTGTTCGGAGGGAGCTGGAAGTACCCCCTCACCTGGCGGCCGATCAAGGACAGCTAGCGTCGGCGCCCGCACCGCGTGCTGACTCGCGCGGCCCCGCCGCTGAGCGGCGGGGCCGCGCCGTGGCTCGGTGCGACGAGCCGTGCGGTCACCGCTTCACGCGGCCGTTGAAGTCCCGGGGGGACTCCTCCTCCGCGGGAGCGTCCGTGCTCGCCTGCTCCTCGGCCGTGCGGGACACCTTGTCCCTCGCCTCCTTGGCCTTCGTTGTGAGCTGCTCGCGGGTCTCGCGGACCTGCTCGCGCGCCTGGTCGAGATTCTCCTGCCACTCCGCGTCCTGGGCCGCCTTGCGCAGCTTCAGCGCACCGTACACGGCGAGCGCCCCGGCGCCCGCCACACCGGCGAAGACCACGAAGCGCGGGACGCGGCGCCCATTGCGCCGCGCGGCGATCAGACCACGCCTGGCCCGGTTCGGCTCGACACGGTGCGCGGCCAAGCTGAGGAGGTCGGCGACCCGAGGCGCCACTGTGTCCTCGACACGGTGCGCGGCGACCTCAAGTCGCGGTGCGGTCCAGCAACGAGCCTGGCGCAGCCGCTGTTCGGCATTGACCCTGGCCTGGTCGGCGTAGGGACCAAATCGTTCGGTCTGCTCGCGAGCGACTTCCTGCAACCGGGCGAGCGCGGCCGGTGAATCGGGTGCGTCGTTGCCGCGACGCCTGAGTTGTTTTCGCACGTGGTCCCCCTTGTGGTTTTTCGTGGTTCTTAGGCCCTCTGCCCGTTTGCACGCGTCCTATGCACGAGTCGGCTTCGCAGGGCACAAGGACTCGTTACTTCGGTGTTATCTCAACATACGTCCTTTCCGTCCCGCTGGCACTGTCTCGACACGCGACGCCCGGCTTTGACCCGGTCGGATCGGCCGGTCAACGGGGGAAGTCCGTGCTGGGCCCGGTACCGTGGAGACGATAAGCAACCACAACGGAAAGGTCCCCCAGGTGTCCGACGTCAATGGTCAGATCCGCGCGCGGTTGAACACCACGATGGGAACGATCGTCCTCAAGCTCTTCCCGCAGGAGGCGCCCGAGACGGTCGAGAACTTCGTGGGCCTCGCCGAGGGAACGAAGCAGTGGGTGGATCCGAACACCGGGCGGCCGAGCAACGCCAAGCTGTACGACGGCACGATCTTCCACCGGGTCATCGACACGTTCATGGTCCAGGGAGGCGACCCGCTCGGTAACGGCCGCGGCGGCCCCGGCTTCAAGTTCAAGGACGAGTTCCACGACTCTCTGCGGTTCGACCGTCCCTACCTGCTGGCCATGGCGAACGCCGGCCCCGGCACGAACGGTTCGCAGTTCTTCATCACGGTTGGCGCCCCCAACTGGCTGAACGGCAAGCACACGATCTTCGGTGAGGTGGTCGAGGGCACCGACGTCGTCGACACCATCTCCAAGGTGCCCACGAACCCGCAGGACCGTCCGCTGGAGGACATCGTCGTCTCCTCCGTGGAGATCGAGCGGGGCTAAGGTCTCCCCATGACCTCCTCTGAGCCGCCGCCCCCCGAACCCGGGGAGCGCGAGATCCCCACGTGCTACCGGCACCCCAAGCGTGAGGCGCATGTGCGGTGCACGCGGTGCGAGAAGCACATCTGCCCCGACTGCATGCGCGAGGCCGCAGTGGGGCACCAGTGCGTGGGGTGTGTCGCCGAGGGGCAGCGGAGTACCCGGCAGGCGCGCACGATGTTCGGTGGGAAGGTGACCTCCGCCCCGGCCGCCACCTACGCGCTGCTGGTGCTCATGGGGTTGGGGTTCCTCGCCCAGTCGGCCGCCCCCAACGTGGCCCTCGCCTTCTGGATGGAGGGCGGGCCGATAGTCATGGGCGAGTGGTACCGCCTGGTCACCTCGGCGTTCCTACACAATGGGGTGACGCACCTGGCGCTCAACGGGCTGGCCCTGTTCATCTTCGGGCGGCTGCTCGAAGAGGCGCTCGGGCACGCCCGGTACCTCGCGTTGTGGGTGCTCAGCGCCATTGGGGGAGGGGTTCTCAGCCTGCTGGTGCTGCCGCTCGACCAGGCCTCGGTTGGGGCCTCCGGTGCGGTCTTCGGGCTGATCGGGGCGCTCGTCGTGATGGGGCGCAGGATGCGGGTGGACGTTCGGTTCGTCCTCATCCTGCTCGCGCTGAACCTGCTGGTCTCGTTCGTCGTCCCGCAGATCTCCCTGACCGCGCACCTCGGCGGTCTGCTGAGCGGCCTGCTCCTTGGCGCGGTCTACGGCTACCTGCCCACCGGTGGCGGAGCGTCGCCGCGGACCCGGACGCTCGTGCACGCCGGGGCGACCGCGGCGTTCGCGGTGCTGCTCGTGGTCCTTACCGGAGTCGGCGCGGCCGCGGTGCTCAACTGAGCGTCACTGCGTAATGGGGTCTGGGAGCCATACGGGCTCCCAGACCGCGGTGCCGGACATTACCCCACGAGGCGCCCCAAAATGGGCATATCGAACACAGTTACCCACAGCTTGTGGATAACTATGTGGAAAGCACTCGGTCCTGTTGTGGACAAACCTTGGGGAAGCCGCAACGAGCAGGAAAAACGTATCTAATGCCAGCGTGTGGACAGCATGACAGAGATGATGATGCCACTGAAGCCGATGAGCAGGTTCCAGTTCTCCAGGTCCCGCATGTAGGGGACCTGGCCACCAGCGATGTAGAACACCCCGATCCACGCGATTCCGAGGAGGAAGAACGTGACCATCGCCGGCGCCAGCCATCGGGGACTCACCTTCGGCTTCGCCGATGACGAGGGCGGCGTGTAGACGGCCTTCTTCTTGCGATCGTTGCTGGACTTGGGCACGGTCGCTGCTCCAAAACAATGGGCCAGGTTTCACGTGGGACGCGCTCGCCAGTCTACGCGCGTCGTGGAGTCTACGTGACTCCAGGGGCGCGGCCGTCCCGGGTGGACCCGCGGGAGCGGGCGCGCGCCCGCTCCCGCGGGTCCACCCGGGACGGCCGGCCACCATGCGGTGGCCAGCGGCCCCGGGTACAACTATCCCGTCACCAGGGAGCCGCGCCGTTCCTCCGGTTCCTGGTCGTCGCCCTCACTGCCCGGTGGCCACGGTATATCCGTCGGCCAGTCGTCCGGCGTCTCGCCGTCCCCAGGCGGCGACTCCTCGTCGTCGTCCTCCGGGGGAGTGCTGGCCTGCTCCTCGGCCAGCGTCACATTAACGGTGCTCCCGGGCTCGACCTCGGAGTTCGCACCGGGATCCTGTCCGATCACGGTGCCAGCCGGCTCCTCGCTCTGCTGGCTCTCGAACGACCCGTCCAGGTCGGCGTCCTCGAGGGCGGACTCGGCCTCTTCCTGCGTCATGCCGGAGAGGTCGGGCACCTGCACGGTCTCGGCGCCCTCGGAGACCCACATGTCGACGGTGGTCTCCGGATCAGCCTGGCTGCCGGCCTCGGGGTCGGTCCGGGTGACCCGGCCCTCCTCGACGTCCTCTGACGTCTCCTGCGATGTGGAACCGATCTGGAATCCCGCGTCCTGCAGCTCAGCGGTCGCGTCGTCGCGCGTCATCCCCGACACGTCGGGGACGTCGACGCTCCCCGGACCCGTGGACACGAAGAGCGTGATCTCGGAGTCCGTGCTGACCTCGCGCTCCGCCGAGGGGTCCGTCTCGATCGCGTCCCCCTCGGGGACCTCGTCGTCGTTCTGCTCCTCGACGGTAATGTCCCCGTCGGAGAAGCCCGCGGAGTTCAGCTCGCTCTCGGCTTCCTCCTGGGACATTCCCTCGACATCGGGAACCGTCGTAGTCTCCGGCCCGCCGGACATCAGCAGCCAGCCGGCGAAGATCAGCGCCGCGAGGACAGCGAGGGCAAGGAGCACCCACAGGGCTGCCTTTCCGCCGCTTCCCTCGCGCCGCTCATCCTCGTCGTACTCGTCATAGGGTTCCGGCCGGTCGTTCGCGGCCGGAAGCGTGGTCGTGGCGGCGGCGGTCGGCATGCCCTGGAGCCCGCGCTGGATGTCCTCGCGCATCTCCTCGGCGCTCTGGTACCGCTGCTCGCGGTCCTTGGTCATGGAACGCAGCGCGACAGCCTCTAACCACGAGGGGATCTCCGGGTCGAGCTGGGACGGCGGGACCGGGTCCTCACGCACGTGCTGGTAGGCGATGGAGACCGGAGAGTCGCCGGTGAACGGAGGGCCGCCGGTCAGCAGCTCGTAGAGCACGCACCCGGTCGAGTAAATGTCGCTGCGCGCGTCAACCCGCTCGCCGCGGGCCTGTTCCGGAGAGAGATACTGGGCGGTGCCGATGACCTGGGACGTCTGGGTCATCGTGGCCTGGGAGTCGTCCGTGGTCCGCGCGATGCCGAAGTCCATGACCTTGACCTCGGCCTGGGGGGTCAGCATGACGTTGGCGGGCTTGATGTCCCGGTGCACGATGCCGTTGCGGTGGCTGTACTCCAGTGCCCGCAGGATGCCGTCGGTGATCTCGGCGGTGCGTTCGGGAAGCAGCCGGCGGTCGTCGTCGAGCAGCTCCTTGAGGGTCCGCCCGTCGACGTACTCCATGACGATGTAGGGGATCCCCACACCGTCGACGAGGTCCTCACCCGTGTCGTAGACAGCGATGATAGAGGGGTGGTTCAGCGAGGCGGCGGACTGCGCCTCGCGCCGGAACCTGGCCTGGAAAGTGTGGTCACGGGCCAGATCGGTCCGGAGCGACTTGATCGCCACGAGCCGGTCAAGACGCTGGTCGCGGGCGCGGTAGACCTCGGCCATGCCGCCACGCCCGATGACGTCTTCGAGTGCGTAGCGTCCACCGAGTAGCCGGGGCTGAGACATGTCGTGAACTGTTCCTCGTCTCTCTCCACGGGTGATTGGGGAGAGCCCATGTCACCTTGTGAGGTCGGGTGCGTCGGATTATCTTGTCAACTTCCCCCCGGGTCCTGTTCGCCGGTCTCCCCGCCGGGAGGCGGGTCCCCCTCGCCCTCGTTGTTGTCGTCTTCCCCCTCGTTGTTGCCGTCGTCGCCGGAGTCGTCCTGCTCGCCGTTGTCCGTCTGGGGCGACTCCTCGGGCGGCACATTGGTCTCCGGAGTGGGATCCTGCGGAGGCGACTCGGAGGTGTCCGGCTGCGGCTGCTCCGGAACGCCCTGTTGTTCGTCGAGTCCGGGGTTGGGCTCCGGATCCGGCTCCTCGGGCTCGGGTTCGTTCGTGGGTGACGAGCTCGTCTCGGAGTCCGGTTGGCGGTCGCCAACCGTCTCCTCCGGGTTGTTGCCTCCCCACAGCCAGCCGGCCAGTACCACACCACCCACCAGTACAACAGCGGCGGCGACCACCGCGAAGACCACCGGAAGGCTGGGGCGGCGGTTCGGTCCGGGCTCCTCGGCGACCCTATCGGAGGAGCCGCCGCCGTTCCGCGATCCCGCACCAGCGGACGCGCCGGTTCCCTGGGACGTGGGCCGGGTCGAGGGGCCCGCATCGCCGGGATTCGCACTGGCGACCATGGTCTGGCCGGGGTCGGCGAGGTCCATGGCCGTAGTGGAGTCGGTGTTGCCGATGCCGCCGCGCAGTTGCTGCGCGGTCTGGGCGACTTCGCCCGCGGAGGACGCGCGCTGTTCGGGTGACTTCTCGAGCAGCCGTTCCACGAACGCGCGCAGTTGGGGCGGTACCTCCTCGGGCAGCGGCGGGGGAGGCTCGCGCGTGTGGGCGAGCGCCAGCGCGAGCGGCGTGTCCGCGGTGAACGGTGGACGTCCCGCAAGACACTCGTAGGCCACCACGCCGAGCGCGTAGATGTCGGAGGCGTAGCTGGCCGAGCCACCGGACGCCTGCTCGGGAGAGATGTACTGGGCCGTGCCCATGACCATGCCGGTCTGGGTGAGCGTCACGGACTCGTTGCCCCGGGCGATACCGAAGTCGGTCAGCTTGACGTCGCCGTTCTCGGTCACCAGCAGGTTGCCCGGCTTCATATCGCGGTGCACCACGCCGCGCGCGTGCGCGGCACCGAGTGCCTGAGCCGCCTGCACAATGATGTCCAGCGTGGCGCCGGGTTCCAGAGCCCCCTTCCGGCGCAGGATCGAGGACAGCGGTTCGCCCGGCACCAGCTCCATGATCAGGTACGCGTTGTCATCCTGCTCGCCGTAGTCGAAGACCTGAGCGATCCCGGGGTGGGACAGACCGGCCGTAATGCGGCCCTCGGTGCGGAACCGTTCACGGGAGGTGGGCTGTGCCATCTGGGCGGGATGCAGCAGCTTGACCGCGACCGGGCGGTTGAGCAGCGTGTCGGTGGCGCGCCACACCGTGCCCATTCCGCCCGAGCCGATCTGCTCGTCGAGGCGGTAGCGGTCACTGAGCAGGAGTCCTGCCAGATCCTGGTGCGGGCCCGGTGCGCCGGTGTCGTGCTCGCTCACTGGTCGATCACAGCTTCCATGATCGACTTGGCGACCGGTGCGGCGACCTCGCCACCGGTTGCGCCACCGTGCTCGATCACCACGGCCACCGCGATCTGCGGATCGTCGGCCGGGGCGAAGGAGATGAACCAGTTGTGCGTGGGGCCGTCTCCGGTCTCGGCGGTACCGGTCTTGCCGGCGACCTCCATTCCGGGAATGGCGCCGGTTGTGCCACTACCCTCGTCCCCCTCTGTGACCTGAATCATCATCTCTGTCAGGTCGTCGGCGGTGGAGGAGCTGACGGCCTCGGAGAGAACCTCGGGGTTCGCGCTCTCAAGCTGCGTCAGATCGGAGCTTTCCACCTTCTCGACCAGGTACGGCCGCATGACATCGCCCCCGTTGGCCACGCCGCCCGCGATCATCGCCATCTGCAGTGGGGTGGCGTTGACGTCGAACTGGCCGATCCCAGTCTGGGCGAGCTGGCTGCCGTCGAGGCCCTCGGGGTAGGTGCTCTCGGAGACGCTGAGCGGGACTTCGAGTTCGCCGGAGCCGAACCCGAACGCTTCGGCCTGCGCGGCCATCTTCTCCTCGCCGAGGTCGACGGCCCAGTGCCCCATCGAGGTGTTGCAGGAGATCTCGATGGAGTGCCGCAAGGGGTCGGGATCGCCGCCGTTGCAGGCGGAGCCGTCGTAGTTCGGCATCGTTCCGCCGGCCGGCATCTCGTAGACCTCCGGAGCGGGCTGGGTGCTGTCCGGGCTCTCGCCGTCCTCGAGCGCGGCCGCGGCGGTGACGACCTTGAACGTCGACCCCGGCGGGTACGACTGGTTGAGCGCCCGGTTCAGCAGCGGCTTGTCTTCGGACTCCTCAAGCTCGGTGTACTTCTCCTCGACCTTTGAGGGGTCGTGGTCGGCCAGCGGGTTGGCGTCGTAGGTCGGCACCGAGGACGAGGCTAGGATCGCGCCGGTGCCGGGATCCAGTGCGACGGCGGCGCCGTTCTTGCCCGTACTTTGCAGTGCCTCGAAGGCCGCCGACTGCGCCTCCGGGTCGATGGTCAGCTCAACGGCGGCCCCCTGGGGTTCCTCGCCGGTAAGAGTGTCCATGAAGTTGCTGACAGCGAGCCGGCTGTCGGAGCCGTCGAGCATCGAGTTCTGCTCGCCCTCGATGCCCGTGGCGTTGTAGAGCGAGTAGAAGCCCGTGAGGTGCGCGTACTCCTCGGAGTTGTCGTATTTCCGCTGGTAGGCGTACGCCGCCTCCTCGTCCTCGGTGGGCTCGGAGTAGGCGACCTGCTCGTTGCCGACGATGATCGGTCCCCGGGCGGCGTCGAACTGCCGGGCGGTCTGGCGCCCGTTGCGCGGGTGCTCGCGCAGCTCCTCGGCCTTGAGCGCCTGCAGGTAGTTGGCATTCAGCAGCAGCGCGCCGAACAGCACCATGCAGAAGAAGGTGAGGCGGCGTATTGGCACGTTCATCGTGAGATCACCTGCGTCGTCCCCTCGTCCTGAATCGCCTGAGGTGCGGGTCGGCGGGCGTTGTCACTCATGCGTAGCAGCAGCCCCAGCATGATCCAGCTCGCCATGAGAGAGGACCCGCCGGCGGACAGGAACGGCGTCGTCATACCAGTGAGGGGGATGAGCCGGGTGACACCACCCATGGTGATGAACACCTGGAAGCAGATCACGAACGAGATGCCAGCGGCCATCATCTTGACGAACATCTCGCGCGACGCCATGGCGACCCGCAGTCCGCGCTCGCACAAGAGGAAGATCACGAGGAGGATCGCCATCACCCCGGTCAGGCCGAGCTCCTCCCCGAAGGAGACCATGATCAGGTCGCTGTCGGCGGCGAAGATGGTGTCGGGCTGCCCCTGGCCCAGTCCGGTCCCGAGCACCCCGCCCTCGGCCAGTGCGAAGAGTCCCTGGACGAGCTGGAAGCTGCCCCCGACGGCGTCGATGACCTCGTCCTCGAATGGGGTGAGCCAGATCGTCACGCGTTGCTGGACGTGTGTGAAGAGCGCCCACGCGAGGGTCGCGCCGGCCATGAACATGAGGAGGCCGATGACCACCCAGGACGAGCGCTGGGTGGACACGTAGATCATTGCCAGGAAGGTGCCGAACAGCAGCAGCGAGGTACCGAGGTCGGTGGTCCCGACCAGGATCAGGATCGCCATTGACCAGGCGACGACCATGGGACCCATATCGCGCATGCGCGGCAGCTCGATCACCTTGAACTGCCCGATCTTGATCGCCTTGCTGGCCAGCGACAGTACATCGCGCTTCACCACGAGGTACCCGGACAGGAAGACGACCAGCGCGAGCTTGGCGAACTCGGACGGCTGCAGCTGGAAGGGGCCGACGGCGATCCACCGCCGGGCACCGAGGACCTCCTGGCCGAGTCCGGGAATCATGGGCGAGGAGAGCAGCACGATGGCGACCAGCAGCGTGATGTAGGGGTAGCGCTGCAGGACGCGGGGCTCCTTGATGAAGAACAGGATGGCCAGACACAGCGCCATGCCGATCGCGGCCCAGATCACCTGGGTGCCGACACCGGCGTGGTCGCCCTCGTCCCCCTGGTTCAGCCGCCACACCATCGCCAGGCCGAGACCGTTGAGGAAGATCGCGCACGGCAGGATCAACGGGTCGGCGTAGGGCGCGATGAAGCGCAGCGCCATGTGCGTGGCCAGAGCGAGGCCGCCGAAGGTGACTCCGTACCCGAAGAGGGCACCGGGGACGCTGTCGTTCAGAGCGAGACCGGAGGCGGCGAATGCGCTGAGCGAGATGCCCAGCGCCACCAGGATCATGACGAGCTCAGCGTTGCGCCGCTTGACCGGCGGCAACGTTGCGGTCCCGGTGCTTGGCGCGTTCATCACTGCCCTCCGGCGGGATCACCCTGGTCGGCGACGTCGGGTGCCTGCTCGTTCTGCTCCTGCGCCTCAGCGCCGGAGTCGGACTCTGCCTCGTCCTGCTCATCGTCCTGCTGTTCGTCGAACCCGCAGGAGGCGGGATCGGCCTCGCAGTCGGCGGCCTTCTCCCGCAACGTCTCGACGCGGGCGTCGGCGTCCTCGCGGTTGTCGAAGTTGCCTCCCCGGCTGGTGACGAAGTCGCGCTCGGTCTCGGGCAGCATGTCGAGCTGGATGCCGGTGTCCTCGATCTCCTCAGCCAGCTCGTACCCGGCAATGTCGGTGTCGAGGCCCTGGTACAGCGCGACGTTCTCGCCGTCGTTGGAGGGGCCGATGAAGTACTGCCCGGCCAGGTACGACCGGGCGAACAAGAATCCAGCGACGGCCACGACGGTCACGATGACCAGGAACGTTACCACCATCGGCCACCAGCGCCGGGTGCGTGGCTCCGGTTCCGGGTCGGGTGCGGGCGGACTCTGAGCCCCGGGTTCGTCGATCCGGCCCATCTCGGCGGTGTCGCTCCCGCGCTTGAGGTTCTGCGCCCGGCCGGCGGGGGTGTCCGGGGACATGATGGGCTCACGGCGCTGGTCGGCGGCGCCGACGATGGCCGGCTCGCGCATTGGGCCCTCGACCGCGGTCGCGGTGTCGATGACGTCGGCGACGACTGCCGTAACGTTGTCGGGACCGCCGCCGCGGTTGGCGAGGTCGATCAGTCTTCGGGCGGCCGCGTCCGGCGTATCCTCCGCGACGAGCGTCTCCCGGATGGTCTCCTTGCTGACGACGCCGGACAGGCCGTCGGAGCAGAGCAGATAGCGGTCGCCCACCTTGGCTTCGAGGATCGAGGTGTCGGGCTCGACCTGGCTGCGGCCGTCGAGTGCGCGCAGGAGCAGGGAGCGCTGGGGATGGCTCTCGGCCTCCTCCTCGCTGATCTTGCCTTCGTCGACGAGTGTCTGGACCAGTGTGTGGTCGTGCGTGATCTGGCCGAACTCCGCATCACGCAGCAGGTAGGCACGGGAGTCGCCAATGTGGATGAGGGCTACCCGAGGTCCCGACCACAGCATCGCGGTCAGGGTGGTGCCCATGTTCTCGAGTTGCGGCTCCTCGGTTACCCGCTGGGATACTGCGCCGTTCGCGGTGTCGACCGCCTGCTGCAGTGAGCCCGCCATCTGCTCGGCGGTGGGGACGTCGTCGTCGAGGGGCATCAGAGTGGATATCGCGATTGAGCTCGCGATCTCGCCACCCGCGTATCCACCCATTCCGTCGGCGACCGCGAGGAGGTACGGGCCGGCGTACGCTGAGTCTTCATTGCCTTCGCGGAGGCATCCTACGTCGGAGTACGCCGCGTATCGGAGAGCAATTGTCATTTGCGCAGTTCCAGGACGGTCTTGCCGATGCGGACGGGCTGCCCCACCGTGATTGTCTGGGGGCTGGTCAAGCGCTGCTGACCAAGGTACGTGCCGTTCGTCGAGCCGAGGTCTTCGACGATCCACTTCCCTTGGTCGGAGAAGATGCGCGCGTGCCGACCCGAGGCGTAGTCATCGTTGATGACCAGTGTCGAGTCCTTCGCCCGTCCGATAACGATCGGCTGGGAGGTGAGGTTGAGGCTGGTGCCCGCCAGGGGCCCCTTGGTCACGACAAGGGAACGTGGCTCGTTGCGCCGACCGCGAGGGGCACGCGGAGCGGCGGGGGCCGACGAGCCGCGCGGTTCCGATCGCTTGGCGCGCTTGTTTTTCTTCGTGGGAGGGCCAAGCAGGTCAGTGCGGATCACACCAACGGCCATGATCACGAAGAGCCACAGCACCGATAGGAACACGATCTTGATCAGTATGAGGGTGAACTCTGACATCGAACTGCTCTTCGGCCCCTGTCGTGCTCTGGCTGGGGTGGCGGTCATTAACACCGCCACCGCGTCTTCTCGGCCTCGAACCCCCTGAGATCGCCCCGGACAGCCGAAACTACCAATGGAACGCGAGTATTCTGCCCGATTGAGCGTTCCTTGTGGAGACTTCGGGCTCAAGTTCCAGCTTGACGATGTGCTCTTGTGGTTCGAACCCACCCCCTTAGACGCCAGGAGGGTGGTTCCGGTTTCGCCGCATTCTCGTGCGGGTGTTAGTCGCGGCGGAAAGTCATGTTCGTACGTCCCAGGCTGATCCGCGTGCCGTCAACCAGGCGGACGCGCGTGACCTGCTGACCGTTGACGAACGTGCCGTTGGTCGACCCGAGGTCGACCAGGGCGGCGTCGTTGTCTTCCACCCGGATCTCGGCATGATGCCGGGAAACGCCATTGTCGACCAGCCGGAGGTCGCAGTCGGTCCCTCTGCCGAGGAGCGTGACCTGTGTGTTCAGTGGGAACGACTGCTGCTTGCCCTGTGCCTCCGGGCTGTCGCTCTGCACCGCGCCACCGGGTGAGATCAACAGGCGCGGGCTTCCCGGAACCTGCGGCGCGTCCCCGTGGTCGCTGGCCGGCTTCTGGATCCCGTCGTCGTCGACAGTCGGGCCGCGCATGACGCCCGATCGGATACGGAACCGCCCGGTCTGCAGATCGTCCTCGGTCTGGAACTGGACACGGACCGGACCAACGAAGGAGTATCCCTGCTCGGTGGCGTAGTCGCGGGCCAGTTTGGCGAGCTCCTGACCGAGGCTGTCCGCGTACACCTCCAGGCGTTCCCTGTCGTCGCCGGAGAGTTCCACAACGAAGTCGTTGGGCACCAGTGTGCGTCCCTGGGCCACGATCGCTGCGCGCTCGTCCATCTCGCGCTGGATGGCGCTTCCCACCTCGACAGGCTGGAGTTCCGACTTGAAGACCCGCGCGAAGGTGCCTTCGAATATGCCTTCAAGCCGACGCTCGAAGCGCTGTAGCACTCCCACGAGGTTCCTCCCTTGCTCCACTCCGGATGTAATGACGATCGTAACCGGGCATCTGGCGTCCTTGGTCTCATGCGGGTTCCCCGCTCATGCCCCGATGGTCATGTGAGCCGTGCAAAAAGTGTGCATGACCGATGTCCTGACCGTGCTAGCCTTGTCTCCAGTCGCCGAGCAAGCCGGCCAGGCATCTGGCCCACATCGGTTACTGCGACACTCTAGGTATATGTCACTCGGGCGGGTGGCGGAACGGTAGACGCGCACGGTTCAGGTCCGTGTGTCCGAAAGGACGTGAGGGTTCAAATCCCTCCTCGCCCACTCCAACCCTCTCACGGACGGCTTCGCCGCCCTGGGCCCGATGGGCCCGTTCCCCTCCCTCCTCCCTTCGCGGATACCCCGGTGCGCTTGTGGCGGCCGGAATATGTGGGCGGCCTCACAGCCATCGAACGAGCGTGCCAGAGCCGCGTCCGCGTGCGTAATGGCACCCGCCTTCTGGAGTGTTCCCGACTGGCACGGCCGGGTCGGGCTAGGGGTTCAGCACGGCGCCCATCGTGTCGTAGCGATCGATCTCGCAGCCGTTCTCGCGGGTGAACTCCGTGTCGACCTCGGTTCCGGCGACGTGCCCGCTCACCTCTGCGGTCTCCGGTCCGCCGTAGATGTGGGTGCACATCTGGTCGCCGGGGGCCTCGTCGAAGGCCTCGACCCCCACGTCTTCGAGGTCGGCGCACGCCGCTTCGGGAGCGGGATGGTCGCCACCGGCCGGCGCACACGTCAGCGTCCAGGTCCCGGCCTCGAAGTCTTCGGAGGCGAGTTCGCGGTCTCCTGCCTCAGCGAGAGACAGCTCGATGGTCAGCTCGGTCTCGGGAGGCTCCCTGCCATCCGGGCTTCCGGAGGACTGGCCGTCCGCGGGGGTCTCGTTCTCGGCTGGCGCGGCCTGCTGGGTGCCCCCGCCACAGCCCGCGACCAGGACGCCAGCGGCGGCGACCGCGGCGAGGCGGGGCAGCGCGGTCAATGGGATGTGAAAGCGCATACCCTGTTCGACGCGGGGCGGAATCATAGAGTTCCCCGCAGCGAACCGTCCGGGACGCTACGTGATCAGAGAGGTTCTCGGTGTTTGATTCGCCAGTGCCGGCGCTTGATGTCGGATCGGTTCCGGGCGATGGTTACCTGCTCGATGTCCGCGAGCACGACGAGTGGCAGGCCGGACACGCGCCCGGGGCCGTGCACATTCCCCTGCACGAACTCGCCCAGCGCGCGGGAGAGGTCCCGCGTGAGCAGCAGGTCTACGTGGTCTGTCGCTCGGGTGGCCGCTCCGCGCAGGCCGTGCGGGCTCTCAACGACGCCGGCTGGCAGGCCGCCAACGTCACCGGCGGCATGCAGGCGTGGGCGCTCGCTGGCCGCGAGATGACGAGTGAGAACGAGGCCGATCCTCAGGTTATCTGAGCGTGGGGACGGTCGCCGCGGCCGGTCCGGTGCGGACAACGGACCATGCGGGCAGGGAACCCCACCCGCCCGACTCCGGATTCCGATCGGCGGTTTCCGGGCGAGTCGCGTGCCACGGGTTGTGGATTCGTATGACAAGCATGCGGTCGCGGCTGGCACTATGTCGACGTGAGCTGCGACCGTGCCCCCCTCAACGCCGATACCGTGCTGGCGTTCTCGGCCGATGCGATCGTCGCCGTCGACTCCGAGCTCCGCGCCGCGGTGTGGAATCCCGCTGCGGAGCGGATGTTCGGCTGGTCAGCCGAGGAGGTTCTGGGCACCGCTCCGCCGATTGTTCCCGAGGAGCTGCTCGCGGAGCACCACGCTGTGTTGGAACAGGTCCGTGCCGGCGGGCCATTGTCGATCGTGAGCCGGCGGCTCCGGCGCGACGGAAACGTCATCGACGTCCGGATCGACACCAGCTGCCTGTTCGACCATGACGGCGAGGTGTCGGGTTGGATGAGCGTTTTCCACGCCTACGAGGACGCCAACCGGGTCCAGGCGCACATGGCCGAGCGGGTGCGCCTGGTCCGCCGGCTGACCGACGTCGTCGCCGACATCAACGCCGACCTTGACCTCCGCACGGTGCTCGACCGCATCGCCCACAGCCTCACCGAGCTGACCGGCGCCGACGCCGGAGGCTTCGTGCTCATTGAGGACGACCAGCTCCGGCTGGTCAGCCTCACCCAGCTCTCGGACCACCTGCACGGTTACACCGCGCCGCTGGAGTCCAGCCTTTTCGGTGAGCTCCTCCGCAGCGGCAAGACTGTGCTGCTGGCCACCGACGACACCCGCAGCCTCAACGACCTCATCTGGGCCGATCTCGACGGCCTGCACACCATCGCGCTCGGCGTCTCCAATGTGCAGGGGCGCCCCTACGGTGCCCTGTACGCGCTCTACAGCAGACGCAAGGTCGGCCACATCGAGCTGGAGCTGCTCGAACTGCTGGCCGCGCACGCCGGGGTGGCACTCGGCAATGCCATGGCCTACCAGGAGATGGTGCGGCAACGCGCGTATGAGCACGCGGTGGTCGACTCCAGCGCCGACGGCATCGCCGTGCTCGATGCCTCCGGCCGGATACGCAAGTGGAACCGCGCCGCGGCCGAGATCACCGGCTGTTCGGCCAGTGACATCGTCGGCGGTCGACTGCCGTTCCCGTTGCCGGTCGACCGCGACGAGCCGCTCAAGCATCGGCTCGACAGCGGCCGTTGGTTGGAGATCCTCACCACCGATATCCCCGAGACCGACGAGCGCGTGATCGATTTCCGCGACATCAGCGAGGCCAAGGCGCTGGAGGAGGAGAAGGACCTCTTCCTCGCGACCGCCAGCCACGAGCTGCGTACCCCCATCACGGCCGTACAGGGATTCGCCAGCACGCTGAGCCAGCGTTGGGACCAGTTCGACGACGACTCCCGGCGCAGCGCGGTCGGCACCATCGCCGAACGGTCCAGTGCGCTCGCGCGGTTGGTGGAGAACCTGCTCCTCGGGTCGGTCGCCGGCAGTGGCGAGTTGAACGTCGGCAGCGACCCGTTCGACCTGCGGCGCGTGTTGCGGGAGATCACCGCGGCGTTCCGCCCGTTCTCCGACCGGCACCGGCTCCTACTGCAGTTGCCCGACCAGCTCCCGGCTGTCGCGGGAGACCCGGTCGCCACCGATGTCATCATGGGCCAGCTTGTGGAGAACGCGTTCAAGTACTCGCCCGACGGCGGCACCGTTGTGGTCCGGGCCTCCTACGACTGCGACAGCGTGGTGGTCAACGTCGAGGACGAGGGCATCGGCATCTCCCCGGGAGACGAGGAGCGGATCTTCGGGCGGTTCGTGCAGGGCGAGGCCGGCGACCGCCGCAGGTTCGGCGGGATCGGACTGGGGCTCTACATCGTCCGCAGGCTCGCCAGAGCGCAGGGAGGCGATGTCACCGCACATGCCGGCGAGCAGGGCGCGCGGATGAGACTCACCTTGCCCACCCCCGCCGTTTCGGTTCCCGAATCCGCGCCAAGCAGGGCGGATCAGGACGCGAACGACGGTCCGGAACACCGATAAACCGGGATCTTCCCGGTGGTCACGTGTTTTCGCGGCACCTGAACGGGGCATTTTGGGGCCTGGCGGGTCGGGGCACGGGAGTACGCGTCCGGCGGGCCACAGACGCAGGGCAACTACCTGTCCGTGGTGAGCATCGTAATGAGTAGACCAGTTCTTGGCTGGCTTGGCTGGCACGGTGCGAGACGGGCCGACCGGGAATCAGTGCGTTGGGGAACAGGAGATGGACGTGTCGAGCCCCTTACTGTTGCCGCGCGCGCCGGCGAGCGTGACGAACGCGCGCCGGAGCCTCTGTGCTGACCTTGAGGCGGCGGGAGTCGACGATGCCGCGGTCAGTGACGCTCTCCTGGTGCTGAGCGAACTGCTGAGCAACGCCCTCCGGCACGCCGCACCCTTACCCGACCCGTTTCCTCCCGACTCGGTCCGGGTGACGTGGACGGTGCGAGAGGGCGACCGTGTCCCCGGTGCGGCGGGCAGCATCGAGATCGCCGTCTGCGATGGCGGGGGGTCCTCCCTGCCCAGGATCGCCCGGCCCTCGATATCGGCGCTGGGCGGCCGCGGGCTGGGGATCGTGGAGCGTGTCGCGGACCGGTGGGGGACCGAGGTCGACGACCGGATCACCACGGTTTGGGCGGTCCTGCCCGTCCAGGCTGAGTCGTCCGCCGAGCCCGATGGAGCCGCGGCGGGAACGAGTGACTCCGCGCCGGCTCGCTCCGAGGACCGCGAGCACTGGGCGCGCGCCGCCAACCGCCGGGCGCGCGGACGGCAGGTTTCCCCGAATTACGGATTCCTAATCGCCGGATCGTGAAGGATCTGGCGAAACTCCGCGGATGAGGTGGCTCGGGGGCTGCGGGACCGCTACAGTACACGACTGTGGAGTTGAAGATCTCGAGTCAATCTCATGCACATTACGTAATCGTAGCCGTACGTGGTGAGATTGATCTTTATACGGCACCGCAGCTACGCAGTGAATTCGTGCACGCGCTGGATAACGGAGCGCGTCGCCTGATTGTCGACATGTCGCGGGTGGAGTTCTGTGACTCCACCGGGATAAGTGTTCTGCTGTCCGCCATGAAGCGATCGCGGGAGAAGGGCGGAGACCTCATCCTCGTTGCTCCGAACCCGGCGGTCACGAAGATTCTTGAGGTCACGGGGCTCGATGCCGTCTTCAGCGTCCACGAGTCGATCGATGCGCTCTCTGCCGCCGCGGGGTCGAACACAGCCGGGTAGTAGTGCTTCGTTGGGTGCGCGGCCCATCGGGCCGGTTGTGCGGATCCCGTTCCTTCGTGGTGCTGCGGAGTTGTGGGGGCCGGCGCCTGTGAGTGGGGACCGGCTCAGCCGGTGCGGGTGCCCGATGGTGACGCGCCCGGAGCGGGTAGCGACAACGACGCAGGGCTCCGGGGAGTGTTTCCTGGTGTCGCCCGGCAGGGCCCGCACAATCCAGACATAGCGGGCACGCGCGAGGGTCCGCGCGGCACCGAAGGCGACCGTGCGGAGATATTCAGCGCCGAGAACGTCCCCCCAGTCACCCGCGATACGACCCACCACCGCAAACGACACCACGGGCACCCCCGCTGAACCCCGCCACCGCCCAGCCGCCCCGTTACACGCACCACCATCGGGCACCAGGTGCGATCACTGAGGGCTGGCCCATCCGGCGCCTTCGCTGCTCTCGTCGGGCGCGCTACGGCCCGCTTTGCTGCGCCGGCCACGGGGCCTGGCCGCGACCGTCCGGACGCCCTCCGGGGCAGTGCGGTGAAAAGTTAGCCAAAGACGACACGAGAAACACCCGCGGTAGTTGCGCGCCGACACCTGGTAGTGGTTACGCTCGCCGTGTGTTCACTATTACCACGATTCTGGCCGCTATCGGTGCTCTGCTCGGTCTGGGTGGACTGGCGCTCGGGGGGTATTCCTACCTCTGGGCCAGGACCGCTATCGGCGATTTCCACGCCCTTGTCCACCGGCAACTGCCCGAAAACAGCGGCGTTGACACCCGTGCGGTCCGCGACGTGGCCGTTGTCCGTTACGACGCGTTGGAGGAGATGTCGGGGGCCCGATCCTTCTCCCTGGCCATCCTGAACGCCGTCGGTGACGGCGTGGTCGTGACCTCCATCAACGGCCGAACCGAGTCGCGCACCTACGCAAAAACAATCGAGGGCGGCGAGGCGGCCGAGGCGCTGTCGCCAGAGGAGTACCGCGCGATCCGTTCCGCCCGGATGGGACAGGGGCCGGGAAGGGCGCCCGGTTCCGACGACGGCGCCGCTACGGCCCCGGCCTCCGGTGGAGAACCCGGTCCGGTCGTGGGGCAGCCGGAGGATCTCGGCGCCTCCGGCTCGTCGGTGCGTCCGCTCGGCCGCGTCTCCAACGAGGCGGCACAGCAACGCGAGGTGCCCGAGACAGCCCATTAGGCGGGGGCCGCTTCCCGGTTCGCGTGCGCGTTCGTGCCGGTCGCAGGATAGCCTGCTACATATGCCCAACCAATACGCGTATCTCGGTCCAGCGGGTACGTTCAGCGAGGCCGCGCTTCGGACGCTTCTGCCCGAGGCTCCGGTCGGGACGATGGTGCCGTGCATTGGGGTTGACGCGGTCTTCACAGCGGTTCGCGAGGGCCGCGTCGACGGCGGCGTGGTTCCGCTGGAGAACTCCGTTGAGGGCGGTGTCACCGCCACCATCGCCGAGCTCATCAACGGAGCACCGGTGATGATCACGGCCGAGGTCGCGGTACCGGTCGAGTTCACACTCTTCGCGCGCGAGGGTGTCGCCCTCGCCGACATCAAGCGGGTGGCCACGCACCCGCACGCGCTCGCGCAGTGCCGCGACTGGCTGGCCGCTAACCTGCCCGACGCCGAGACGTACAGCGTCTCCTCCACCGCCGCGGCCGCCCAGGCGGTCGCCGAACCGGGATCGCAGTACGACGCGGCCGTGTCGGCGCGGATAGGTGGGGAGCGCTACGGACTGCACGCCGTGGCCGAGGGAGTGGGCGACCACTCCGCCGCCGCGACCCGGTTCATCTACGTCGAGCGGCCCGGCCCGCCGCCCGCTCCCACCGGCGCCGACCGGACCTCGTTCGTCGCGTTCATCAGCGACGACCACCCCGGGGCGCTCATCGAGCTGCTCAACCAGTTTGCGATGCGCGGGGTGAACCTGACCCGCCTGGAATCCCGACCCACCGGCGGTGGCCTGGGCAAGTACTGTTTCTGCATCGATGCCGAAGGGCACGTCGAGGAGGCCCGGGTCGGCGAGGCGCTGATGGGGATGCGTCGGATCGGCACCGAGGTCAGGTTCCTCGGTAGCTACCCGCGCGCCGACGGCGACACCTCTCCCACGCCCCTCCGGCCGCCGCGGCGCACGAGTAACGATGATTTCCACGAAGCTGAGCGCTGGCTGACCCGAATCCGCTCGGGCGACGTCAGCTAGCCAACGCTGTAGTCAGGCGACATCCCGCACTCGGCCGGACTGGGCGCACGGCCCCTCCCGGTGTTCGCTCGTGGACTCGCCCCGCTGCGACGCGCGCAGCAGCGCGCGCCGACTGCGCGCGTCCAAGAGTCGTGCTTGCCGCATACCCTGGCTCTCTTCCATTGGGTTGCTCATCATCCTCGTCCATCGATTCGAGAACTGCGGTTCCGGCACCCGGGGGTGCGGGTGCCGCTGTGTCGTTTACCGGCAGGCCGTCGGGCCCTCCCAAGCCCCGGGCCGCCGGGTAAGAATCCGTGTCTCGTTCGGGGTCATCGTTGGCCCCCGCGTCATCAGTGGTCGTGCATGGCCTACGACGCCCAGCGAGCCGTTTTGGTTCCGGGTAACACCATGTCACGCATGGTTACCGGAAACGTGCTGTGCTGCGCTGTCTCCAGGGAGACGCATGGACGGCCGGGTTCGTTGCCATCGGCTCGGGGCCGTATCGGTACCTGTTCCACGGGTGGGCGCCGTCCGGAACACGGACCGGGGCGCGGGTACGTTCACGCGGCACTGTGCGTGCGGTTCGCACCCGGCTCGCGCGGTGTCTGCCGCCGACTGGTGTGTGCCCGCGCCGCATCCCCGGTAACCTGCAAAACGTGATCGACCTTCGCGCTCTGAGAGAACACGGCCCTGAACCGCTCCGCGCCTCGCAGCGAGCACGCGGCGAGGACGAGGGTGTCGCCGACCAGCTTCTCGACCTCGACGCCCGCCGCCGTTCCGCCTTGACGCGCTTCGAGACCCTGCGCGCGGAGCAGAAGAGTGTCGGCAAGGCGGTCTCCAAGGCCTCGCCGGAGGAGCGCGACGACCTCCTCACCCAAGCCAAGACCCTTGCCGCCGACGTCAAGGAGGCCGAGGCGGAGGCCGAACGGCTCGCGGGTGAGCTCGACGAGGTACTCACCGGCATCCCGAACATCGTCGAGGAGGGGACCCCGGCCGGCGGTGTGGACGACTTCCGGGTCTTCGAGAAGGTCGGCGCGCCCCGCGAGCTCGATTTCACCCCCCGCGACCACCTGGAACTGGGCGAGATCCTTGGCGCCATCGACACCGAACGAGGCACCAAGGTCTCGGGCGCGCGCTTCTACTTCCTCACGGGCGTGGGCGCGATGCTGGAACTCGGCCTGCTGAACATGGCGATGCAGCAGGCGATCGCCAGCGGGTTCACTCCGATGATTCCGCCGGTCCTGGTCAAACCCGAGACCATGGAGGGGACCGGGTACCTGGGCGCCCATTCCGACGAGGTCTACCACCTGCCGGCCGACGACCTCTATCTCGTGGGGACCTCCGAGGTGCCGCTCGCCGGGTACCACGCGGACGAGATCCTTTCCGCGGATGCGCTGCCGCACCGTTACATCGGGTGGTCGTCGTGCTTCCGCAGGGAAGCCGGATCGTACGGCAAGGACACCCGCGGGATCATCCGCGTGCACCAGTTCAACAAGGTGGAGATGTTCGTCTTCTGCCACCCTGACCAGGCACACGATGAGCATCTGCGGCTGCTGGCCTGGGAGCGCGAGATGCTGGAAAAGCTTGAGCTGCCTTACCGGGTTGTCGACATCGCCGCCGGCGATTTGGGCAGCAGCGCGGCGCGGAAGTACGACTGCGAGGCGTGGCTGCCGACCCAGGGTCGCTACCGCGAAGTAACCTCCACGTCGAACTGCACGGACTTCCAGTCGCGCCGGCTGAACGTGCGCTACCGCGCCGAGGACGGCAAGCCGCGCTTCGCCGCCACGCTGAACGGAACCCTGGCCACCACCCGGTGGATCGTTGCCATCCTGGAGAACCACCAGCGAGCGGACGGATCGGTCGTGGTGCCCGAGGCGCTGCGGCCGTTCGTGGGCCGCGACATCCTGGAGCCGGTGAACGGGTAGCGGCGAAATGCCGGGGACCGGGCCCTGCCCGGTCCCCGGCACCACGCCAGGGGTTACAGGTAGGGCCCCGAGCCGGGACGGGGAACCTGCTGGCCCTGTTCTTCCTGGGAGGGGGACATGCCCGAAGGCAGGGCCTTGCGCATGTTCTCCAGTTGGGAGCGCGCCGCCATCTGCTGCGCGAAGAGCGTGGTCTGAATCCCGTGGAACAGCCCTTCGAGCCAGCCCACGAGCTGCGCCTGGGCGACGCGCAACTCGGCCTCGCTCGGAGCGGACTCCTCGGTGAACGGCAGGGCGAGACGGTCCAGTTCCTCGATAAGCTCCGGCGCCAGGCCGTCTTCGAGCTCCTTGATCGAACTGGTGTGGATCTCCTTGAGCCGGGCGCGGCTCGCTTCGTCGAGCGGCGCCGCCTTCACCTCTTCGAGAAGCTGCCGGATCATGCTGCCGATGCGCATAACCTTCGCGGGTTGCTCAACCTGCTCGGTTACGGCGCGCTCGGTCGCAGCGTTCTCCTGATCGGTGTCCTCGCCCTGTCCCTCGGAGCCCGGCGCCCCCGGGCCGACCACCAGGACCTGCGGTTGTTGTTCTTCGTTGGTTCCGTTACCCATGGACCCTCACCTAGAGCTTTTCCATGTGCGCTGCCGCTTCCGCCGCGTACAACGGCGCGTGCTCCGCGAGTATTGCCAGCGTCGGCGGATGTGTCCCGGTTCACCGGGTAAGCACGATCTTCCCTACGTGTGCACTCGACTCCATGACGCGGTGCGCCTCGGAGGCGTTCGCCAGTTCCATTGTGCGATCCACGATTGGCCGGATCGTGCCCTTCTCCACAAGTGGCCACACGTGCTCGGTCACCTCGGACACTATGCGGGCCTTCTCCTCGACGGGCCTGGCGCGCAGGGTGGTCGCGTGCACGGAGAGCCGCTTGACGAGCATCCGGCCGAGATCGAGCTCGGCCGAGCGTCCCCCCATCAGCCCGATGATGACCAGCCTGCCGTTGACGGCCAGCGAGCGGACATTGGTGTCGAGGTAGGAGCCGCCCATGATGTCGAGGATGACATCGGCGCCGTTCCCACCGGTCTCCTCTTTCACCCGTGCGGCGAAATCCTCGTCACGGTAGTTGATCGTGACGTCGGCGCCGAGTTCGCGGCAGCGCTCCAGCTTCTCCTCGCTCCCCGCGGTCGTGACAACACGAGCGCCGTGTGCGTGCGCGAGCTGAATGGCGAAGGTGCCGATCCCGCTTCCCCCGCCGTGCACCAGCAGTGTTTCGTCGGAGCGCAGGGCGCCCACCATGAACACGTTGGACCAAACGGTGCAGGCCACCTCGGGCAGCGCCGCGGCCTCGACCAGGGAGACACCGCGCGGCACGGGCAGGAGCTGGCCAACGGGGACCGCGACACGCTCGGCGTAACCCCCGCCGCTGAGCAGGACACAGACCTCGTCGCCGACCGACCAACCGGAGGTCTCCGTGCCGGGGCCGAGAGCCGCGATCCGCCCGGAGCACTCCAGGCCCGGGTACTCTGGCGCTCCCTTGGGGGGCGGGTACGAACCAAGGCGCTGGTTGATGTCCGCTCTGTTGACCGCCGACGCCGCGATGTCGACGAGGACCTCACCGGAGCTGGGGAACGGATCGGGAACCTCCGTCCACGAAAGAACGTTGGGCGACCCGGGTTCAGTGATCACGATCGCATGCATGAACCGAACGGTACCCGCCGCACTTGGGCCGCGCCCTCCCCTGGCTATACCTGTGGACAGATGGTGATGAATCCGTTTGGCACGTGGTTTTATCTTTGTTGACTGGGGTCAGGAAGCTCATGAGTCAGGGGTGTCTGACTTGGCCGAGTCGTCCCGGTGTGAGCCGGTCGTCCAACGAACGATCCTGCACGCCACGTTGAACCGCTTTTGAGGAGAAGATCGCGGTGGCACCGAGAGAGCACGACGGATGGGAAGGCGCAGGTACTCGTCCGTGGGGCGACGATCCTGAGCAGGATTACCCCGAGGGCGCGGATCCTGGGACTTCTGCGGATGGGCAGCTTGGCGCGGCGGACGACGTTTCCCCGGCCGACCAGTGGTTCGGCGGCGGGATGCTCCCCCCGCCTCCGCCCTATGCCCAACCGGCCGGCGACCAGTCCGCGCCGCCCTACCCCCAGGCGCCGCCGGAGCCACCGCCCATGCAGCCGGCGCCACCAGCGCACCCCGCGAGCACAAACGGCAACGGCACCGCGCAGAACGCCGGCCCTCCGCAACCGGCGCATCTGGAGGATCAGTGGGCGCCTGCTGAGAGGGCGTGGGGCGGGGAGCCCGCGAACGCCGGAACTCCGCAGTACCGCCCCGAGCCTCCGACGCCCCCCGAGGACCAGTGGTCCTCTGAGGATCAGTGGGCGCCTGCTGAGGGGGCGTGGGGCGGGGAGCCCGCGAACGCCGGAACTCCGCAGTACCGCCCCGAGCCCCCGGCGCCCCCCGAGGACCAGTGGCCCCCCGAGGAAACCGCGTGGACGGGGAGGTCCGCGTTCCCCCCGGAACAGCCGCACGTCGCGTCCACTCCCGATACCCAGCAAGCGGAAACGGTGTGGGAGCAGCCCGCGGGCCAGACCGATGTTCCCGGTGAGCCGGCCGCCCCGAACGCCTTTCCCCCGGAGGGCGAGATTCCCGAGGCCGAGCCACTGCCGCCGCTCGACGCCTCCGAGCAAGGTCGGCAGTACCACGTTCCGGCCGCCCACGCGCCCAACCCCGAGGCCGCCGCTCCGGAGCCTCCGGAGTACGCGCCCGAGGGGAACCGCAGCGGGCCGCAGGAGCCCCCGGAACCGGCGGGACATCCGTACGCCTTTCCGCAGCCCGAAGACAATACCGAGTGGGCGCCGCCGGAGCCCACTGGCCCGCCAGTCTTTGGCGCGGCGCCGGCCGCCGAAGGCGGTCCGCATCCCGCGTACGCGGTAGAGCTCCCGGCCACCGAGGAACCCGACTGGCGTCGGATCGCCCCCGAAGACGCCCCGAACTCCGGCTCGCAGCCTTCGGGCTCGTCCGCTCCCGACGCGGCGGAAGGTCCGCGAGGCACGCCGGGCGGCGAACCCCGGCCGCCCGTTACGCCGCCTTCGGCCAGCGCTGAGCCGGGTGCGCCCAGCGGTCCGCAGACCGCGTACGCACCCGGGCACCCTGGAGCCGCACCCGGCTCCTCCCCTCCGGCGGGGCAGCCGTGGGGCGCCGCTCCCGAGGGGGCCGGCCCTGAGCAGGCGGCGAGCGGCGGATGGGCACCGCCGCGGCCTCCCCACGGGCCGCAGTACGCCAATGAGGCGCCCTATCCGCCCGGCGGGCAGCCGGCGCGACCGCCAACGGGTGCGCAGCCGTCACCGCCGCCGGGGCAGAACCCTTACGACTGGCGGCCGCCGAGCCAGCCGAACGCGCCGCAGACCGGTCCACAGGCACCCCCCGCTGCAGGACCCCCGAGCCAGCCCCAGCAGGCCGCTCACGGGTCCACAGCCGAGCCGCGGACCCCGCCGGCGGCCGATGGTGGCCCGCCCAACCCGTACCAGGTCCCGGGCTCGCCGCCACAACCCCCGCAGACTGGCCCCCAAGCGCCTCCCGCGCCCCCGTACCACGGCCAGCAGGCGCCGTACTCGCAGCAACCCGCTCCGGGGTGGGGGCCGCCGCAGTCCGGTGGGCCACCAGGGCCCTCCCCGGCCGCGGCAACGGGGTTCCAGTACCACACCCACCTGCCCCACGAAGGGGGGCCGGGCCAGAGCCGGCCGGAGACCGCCGATGCCCTCGACGCGGACTCCCTGGTGCGCGGGCGGCGCCCACCTTCGAAGGGGTGGCGCAGGGTGGTGCGCTCGGCGACGTTCGGGATAGTCGACCCCGGAATGTCGGCCGCCGAGACCCGGCGCCGCGGACTCACCCAGCGCGCCACCACCCACGTGGCCGGCGGGCACCACCGGGTTGCCGTGCTCAGCCTGAAGGGCGGGGTGGGCAAGACCACCACGACCGTCGCGCTCGGCTCCACCCTGTCGTCGCTGCGGGGCGACCGGGTGTTGGCGGTCGACGCCAATCCCGACCGCGGCACGCTCTCGGACAAGGTGCGGCTGGAAACCGCGGCCACGATCCGCGACCTGCTCAACGAGCGGGATCAGATCACGCGCTACGCGGATATCCGCGGGTTCACCTCCCAGGCGGCGAGCCGGTTGGAGATCCTGGCCTCCGACCGCGACCCGGCGGTGTCCGAGGCGTTCAGCGAGGCGGACTACCGGGAGGTCACCCGGATCCTGGAGCACTTCTACTCCATCTGCATCACTGACTGCGGCACGGGTCTGCTGCATTCGGCGATGCGGGGTGTCCTCGGGCTGGCCGACCAGGTCGTGCTGGTGAGCTCGGCATCGGTCGACGGTGCGCGCAGCGCCAGCGCCACGCTCGACTGGCTGCAGGCCCACGAGTACGGCTACCACGTGCGGGGTGCGGTCGTTGTGTTGTCGATGGTGCGCCAGGACGGCAAGAGCTCGGTGGACCTCAACCGGCTGGAAGAGCACTTCGCCAGCCGGTGCCGGGCGGTGGTGCGGGTCCCGTGGGACGCGCACCTGGAAGAGGGCGCCGAACTCGACCTCGAACATCTCGCCCCGGCAACCCGCGACGCCTACCTGCAACTCGCCGCGACCGTCGGAGAAGCCTTCGCCTGGCCCCGCTAACCCCACAATCCCCGGCCGGCCAGGCCCGGCCGGGGCGCCAAGTGAGCTACCATCAATCGCGGCGCCATCACGCCATCAGGAGGGTTCGCATAGTGGCCGAGTGCGGCGGTCTTGAAAACCGCTAGGGCGTCCGCGTCCTCGTGGGTTCGAATCCCACACCCTCCGCTCACACCCTCGAAAAACCCCCGTTGACCAGTGGTTTTCCTGGAGCGGCGGGGGTTTCGCCGTGTCCGGGGGTGCGCAGCCGTAGGCCGCTCGCGGCAGCCCCAAGCGGGTGTTCGCGGAACATGTGCGGAATGCCCGTGCACCTGTCTGCGCAGGTCACAGCGAACGCGTAGCGGGGGGCACCGGAGTTCAGCCAGGTCGATACCGCCGTGTGCCGTAGGTCGTAGGGCCGTTTCGGCGAGCGGCGAGGCCGCCAGGTTCGGTGGCAGCGCCAGCTTGCGCGCCTGGCGCCACACGTCGCAGTAGGACGAGGTCGCCACGAGGTTCCCGCTCGACTGCCGAAACAGCCGGTCGCCCGTGCCCGTCCCGAACTGGTGAACGTGCTCCCGCAGCTGGTCTTGTTTCGGTTCGGTACGTCGGTAGCAGGCGGGTATTTCCAGTTCACCGCTACCTCCCTCGTGCGGACGAACTCTCGGTGCTGGTGCGTCCAGCGCAGGCGCACCATGATGCTGCTTACTCGAACAACTTTGTTGGCACCAAGGACCTCCCGATCGGGGACGAGCTGAACGCGATCCCTACGTGTTGCGGAGCAAGACGTTAGTGACACATGACTGGCCTCATCCCCGGTCAAGGCTCTCGGCTCCGGGCGCCTCTGGGATTACTCGGTTGAGCCCCATATGCGCATGGCCTGGAGGACGGCAGCCAAGTCATGACCACGTTGGGTCAAGGAGTAGCGCACCCGGGAGGGCCAGCCGCTGGTTCGTTTGCGATGGAGGACATTGGCGTCGGTTAGTTCGGTGAGCCGCTCGGTGAGGATCTTGTCCGAGATGCGGCCGAGGTTCTGGGCGAGTTCGTTGAAGCTCCTGGGGCCATGGAGGAGTTCGAGGATCACCAGGGCGGCCCAGCGTCGGCGCAGGACGGAAAGGGTGTTTTCGATCGGACAGGACGAGTTCGGGAGCGGTGTCGCACCGGGGCAGTCTTGCCGCAACGCCTGTGCAGCGTCGCTGACCATTTGGTTAGCCACAATGAGCCTCCTTAGGGTCGCCGTCAGAAGTGACTTTCGCGTAACACGCGCAGGCTCGACACACATCCCACCGGAGGACGACGAAATGACGCAGGACATGGCAGAGAGCGTGCAGAAAGCCGCGGTCGCCGAGACAGTGGTTCGCATCTTCCACGCATTGGATGACCGCGACTGGGGCACGATCGCTGCGTTGACGACGGACCCGGTGGACATCGACTATCCGTCAAAGCTGGGCGGCGCGGAGAAGATTTCAACCGAGGATTTTGTCTCCGGTCTGAGGGCATTCCTTCCCGGGTTCGATTCCACCCAACATCTATTGGCTCCCACCGTGGTTGAGCTGGAGACCGAGACGCAAGCTACGGTGCGGTTCCACGCCCGTGTTACGCACGTCCTCACTGAAGTCGCCGACGTTCCCATCTGGGTGATCGGTTGCCACTACACGTTCGGCTTCGAACATCAAGACGACATCTGGAAACTGTGTTCCTCGCGAGTCGAGGTGCTCTATGAGGAAGGCAATCGCGACCTCGAAACCGTGGCCCGGCGTCGGGCGCAGCCGCTGCAAACCTAGGACGCCGCAGGAGAGCCGTCGGCGGCAAGCCTCGCTCCGACGACTGGGGGGTTGTCGACTCCGTTGGCGTGCTGACGCAGCTCCCGGGCCGCCGGAGAACGCGGCCAGGCTACGCCTACATCGCCATCCTGGGTGGTCGCATCGGCTTACTCGATGATGTTCAAGAGTAACGGCGTTGCGCGCCGGACACCCGCTCGGGCTGCGGGCTGCCGCCCGGTCCCGAGCGGCGGACGGCTACCACAGCAGGACACCGAAAACCCAATTTCGTATTCAGAATTTTCCTTACGCCTTCAAGCCCGCGCCGTGCGGGGCCGCAGGAGAAGTCGTAGGACCGGAGTCCTGGAGACTTTAGGCACCTCTCCGGCTCAGGATCCTCCAGGACCAAGCCGGGGCCGAGTGCATTGCTTCGCAGGGTGAGGGCCCATGGCCCTCTCCAATTGGTCAAGCGTAATTGGCCCCCGGCATGGCCCTGCCAGAGCCGGACAGGGCACCGCCCAAAGTCTCCAGGACTCCTCCGTATCCGGTCATGTGCACGCTCTGCCGGACGCACGGCTGGCTACGGCTCTCTGCTGATACGGATTCCTCACCCGAGCCGACGTTGAACCTAGGTGCTCGACGACGAGATTATGGGGTACTGCAGGGAGCCACAGCATCCAGCCTGGACAGATCGGTTAACTGAATGACAACATCTGCTATGCGTACTTCCCGCGTTGAGAGGATTGCCCGCTTCACCTTCCAATGGCCTGAATACGTTGAACGGTTCGACTGTGGGTGGCAATTCCAACTCCACGTTGGCGGCGCAACCCATACCGTCCAGCATGGACTCGGCGCACGTAAAGTGTATGGGCGCCTACGTGTGCACACAGTCACCTGGATCGGCGGTCAGGTGCAAGTCGAGGGGACTGAAGCAGATGACTATCCTAATACCCGTGCTCTGCTCAGCCGACTGCGCTACCAGGACAAGAAGCTGATCCGTAAGCGCGACGATGTGCCAGCCGAGTATCACGGCTTCGAACTCGTCGAGCATCGCCATGAGATCGACGCGCAATACAGCCCTAACTGTATTGCGGTGAAGATCCGCGAGGATGACTTGGCTTCGTGGGGGATGCACGCCTGGCTCAGAATGTGTCGCCGATCTTGAAAGACCAAACCCCTTCTTTCCATCTGCTGAAGCGCCGCGCACTGGCCTTGTCCCTATTGCCCAGCCCTGAACCGCCCAGGACGCGGCGGTGCTTACTGCCCACCGGCAGACCTTGCGGCAACACTCGATGCCGTCGCTGCGCACTTCACTACGAATAAGCAGGCCAACGGTCTTGATTTACCACGGGCCCTTTGTGAGCGCGAGTTGACAGCAACAGTGACAGCGACGCCGCCCGATCAGAACGGATACCAGTGGATCCCGATCCCAGCCCGGCAGGCGTCTACGGGATCCCCTGGTCGAACTGATAAGGATGAGGCCTGTTCCCGCTGTGGGGGAGGGCTGCTCCCTGCCGTCCGTCGGGGCCGGACGCGTTGCGCATTTAATGCACACGGCGTCAGGAGATCTGGGGAAAGCGCGGGAACCAGCGGGATGCACCTGCCCAGGCAGAGAGCGGTTCCGCTTGATCATCCCAGCTCGCACAGCCACCCCCAAACGATTTGTATCCCGGAGGCCAGGAGGCGAACCCCTCCACCGAGCATGTGCGGTCCCGCCGCCGTGGTGGGCCGCCTTGCAAGCAGGCATCGTGCATGCTTGGGTCGTGCCGCAAATTCCCAGCCGCCACGAGGTTGTCGCCGTCTTCGAAGCTCTGTTGGACGGCCGAATGACACGCGACGAGGCAGAGCGGTGGGCCGGGCAACGGGTCGCCGACGACACTCAGGACCCGAACGACCCCGCCGTTTGGAAAGCCCTCGACCAGCTCTACGGAATCGATCTGCGACACGGCCCGGAACAGCCTTTCCTGCACAGCAGGGCACAGGTCTTCCAATGGCTCGACCAGCTTCGCAACGCTCCTTGAAATTCCCGATCCGATAGTTCCCGCCTCCGGATTCCGTGCTAACTCGGACGCCAACAAGGGCTGTGGACACTGCCGGACAATCCCACGCTTGCTACGGATCAGAAGGCTGAGAGGTTCGGGTCCCCGAGTGCACGACCGGCACGGGCAGTGCGCCACTGTCGGAACCAACCCCGGTGCCGGGCGTGTGGTTACCAGGAGGATCCCGCCCCGTAGCCCCCCGGGGCCGGAGTACCCGACTGCGCGATGCGGGTCTGTCTTGGGCTGAGACCGTTCGCACACTCGGGCACTCCGGTTCGGGACCGCGGTTGCACGCCGCTCGGGGTTGTTGGAGCGCACCGATACGCCGACCACTCGTAACCCTGCCGCTGTGGTCGGCCGCCTCCTTCCGTCCGTTGAGCACGAGAGAGGGGGCGGAACGCGATGCGTATTCATTGCACACGGCGCCGAGGAAGGCGGGGAATCGGTGAGACTGCGCCTCGCAGGTGAACGGGCGAATGGCCGCGTTCGGGCAAGCTCGCCGGCCGCGTTCGGGGCGTTTGTATACCGGAGGTCGGTAGGCGAACGTCCCTTGACGTCACTTCTGCGGCCATCCGCGTAGTCGTGGACACCGTTCCAGGGGCGCATCGGAGTGGGCCAGCGCGGCCTTCTTTCCGGCTGTTCTGGAGTGGTGTCTGTGTTGGCGCGCGTTAGCGCGGTGTCGCGAGTGGCTTCGTGCTCGTGGCTTTCCGCAACTGGAGTGCGGCGATCATGGCGAGCACGGTCACCGCGGTCAGGGAGAGGAAGGTGTCGGAGTAGGCCGGCGCGGTGCTGGTGTAGAGGGGATTGACCGCACTGTCCCCGCTGGTGTGCCGGGCTGAGAGCAGGACTCCGAACAGGGCCGGTCCCGCGCCGGCGCCCAGGAACTGGGCACCTTGGAAGATGCCCACCCCGACACCGACCTGCTCCGGCGGCAGGAGACGGCTTACCGCGCTGGTAGCGAGCGTAACGACGAGTGCGAACCCCGCGCCGAGCGCGAGGACCGCGATCCCGGCCAACACCGGGGAGGAACCGACGGCAACCGTGGACAGGAACAACGTCGATAGGCCGATCACTGTGAGGCCGGCCAGGGTCACGGTGCCCTCGTTCGCGCCGCGTTCACCGAGACGCCCGGCGAGCGGAGAGGACACCGCCAGCGCCAGTCCTCCGGGGATCATGACCAGACTGCCCTGGCCGGGTGTCAAGCCGTTGACCTCGATGACGAGGATCGGCACCAGAACCAGCGTCGCCAGGTTCACGAGCATCGCCAGAAAGATCACCACGACCGCGGCGACGTAGCCGTGGTTGGTGAACATCGATGGCGGCACGAACGGGTGCGCGACCGTGCGGGTGCGCCAGACGAAGAGTGCCGTTAGGGCAACGCCGGACAGCAACGTGCCCCATGAGGACACCGAGGTGAACCCGGCGCTTTCGGCCTGGGTGACACCGAATAGCACGAGACCGGCACCGGAGCCGAGCAGGATGCCGCCGAGCAGGTCGAAGGGGTGCCGATCGTGGGGTGGATCGTCGGTGATGACTCGGCGGATTACCGGAATGAGGGTCAGCGCGGTGGCCGCCATGAGCCAGAACAGCGCCGGCCATCCCAGCAGTTGTCCGAGGATCCCGCCCGTTGCCGGTCCCGCCGCCGTGCCCGCACCTCCGGCGGCACCGAGGAATCCGATGCCGACTGCGGTCTTGCCGCTGGGCAGCAGACGGGTGGCGGCCACGATCGCCAGCACCGGAATGGCAGCCCCGCCGGCCCCCATAACGATCCGGCCCAGTACGAGGACCAACAGGCTCGGCGCCAGGGCGCAGACCAGGCTGCCGATCCCGAAGACCGCCAGCGCGACGGTGAACAGCTGGCGGAGGCCGAACCGGTCGGCTATCCGGCCGTAGACGGGTATCCCGATGGAGCACATCAGCAGGAAGCCGGTCACGACCCAGGCCGCGCGGGCCGTCGAAGCCGCGAACTGCTCCGCGATGAGGGGAAGGACGAGCGAGACCATGTCGGCGGCGATGGGAATCAGCAGCATCGCCGGAACGAGCACACTCAGCAGACGAGGCAACGGGACGGCAGCGCTCGTCGGATCCGGGGCAGGCTTCACGGTTACTCCGTTCTCAAAACTGTAATCGTGTTGGTTGCAGTTAGGTGCAAGAGAAAGGCCGAAGGACTCCCTCCGGCCGTTGGGTCCGCTAGCTGGGTATGGGCGAGACGGCTTCGCGTCGTTGGATGCGGCGGAGCATCTCGGCGACGCTCGTCGCGGCAAGCCGGTTCTCCATCGCGCGCTGCGCGGCGGCGAACTCCTCCTCTAAGAGTGACTGCATGTGCCGCCCGATCACGCAGCTTTGGCTGGGCGGGTGGGCATGCGTGGGCAGCACTGTGACGTCATCCTCCACGGCGGCGTAGGCGTCGAGCAGAGTGATCTCTTCGGCGGGCTTCGCCAACTGCCAACCACCCCCACTGCCCTCGACCGCGGTAACCAGCCCCCTGTCCCGAAGCAGACCGAGGACACGACGCACCAGCACGGGGTTGCTCTCCAGGCTCTCCGCGATCCTCGCCGAGGACTGCAGGCCATCAGAGTCCCACCGGGCCAGAAACGTCAGCGCGTGAACCGCCACCGCGGTCCGGGTGCTGACCGCCATCACTTCCCCCTGGTTGGAACGGGTGGACACAGGCCACTGGCAATCTTGTCGCCGACAGGCCGTCAGGGCTTGGACGGGCGAGTATCTCGCGGTTAACGACGTATCTCGCCTCCGGCCCCCTGAACCATCGCGGCTCCTCCGCGGACCCACAACTGAAACCATACTAGTGACAGTTACGCCATGGGAAAAGCGCACTCCCTCAACGGCCCCTCAGGCTATGGTTCGCTACGTCGCGAACGTCCGGTCCCGCGACAGCGATTAGCCGCCGCGGTGGTCCGGGGCCAGACTGGGGGCATGGCGGAACTTGATGGCGTGCCAGTGAGGGCCGACGAGCTTCAGGCGCTTGCGCTGGTGAACTATGGGCACTTCACCTCGATGCGCGTTGATGACCAGCATGTGCGCGGGCTCTCCCACCACCTGGACCGGCTGGTTGGCGACTGCCGGGAGGTCTTCGGTACCGAGCTCGACCGGGCGCGGGTGCGTGAGCACGTGCGTCATGCGGTGGGCGACCGCTCGGGATCGTTCGTCGTGCGGGTGACCGTCTTCGATCCCGGGCTCGACGTCGGGCATCCCGGTGTGGCCGCGGAGCCCCGGGTGCTCGTCACCACCCGCACGGCGGGAGCGTGGCCGCCGGCGCCCCTTCGCGTTCGGCCGGTCCGGTACGCGCGGGACATGCCGCTGGTCAAGCATGTCGGCCTGTTCGGGGCGGTCATGCGCCGCCGCGGGGCGCAGCAGGACGGGTTCGACGATGCGCTCTTCACCGACAGCGCCTCGTTCATCTCCGAAGGCCCGACCTGGAACATCGCCTTCTTTGACGGGGAACGGGTCGTCTGGCCCGATGCGGAGGTCCTTCCCGGCGTCACCATGCGCCTGTTGCGGGAGGTGGACGGCGGCTGCGTGTCGGCACCGGTCAACCTGTCCGACCTCGGTGGAATGCGCGCCGCCTTCGTGACGAGTACGACGGTCGGCGTGCGACCGGTCATCGGTATCGGCCAGCTCGAGTTCCCCGCGGACCACGCGGTATTCGACAGCTTGCGCAAGAAATACGAGGAGATCCCGGCGGAACGGATCTGAGGTGCCCGCCCGCTCAGCGGCAGGGCCCATCAGGGGTGCTCGGGGGGTCGTTCCCGGCGCTGGGCGTGTCTCCACGGTCGGGTCCGATGCGTTCCGAGCCCCGCGCCGGGGGCGGAACCGAGGCGGGTGCGGCACCGCGCCTCTCCCGCACTGACGACCGCGTGTTCGGCCGCACGATGCCGCGGGAATGTCCCTACCGCTGGGTACGGTGACCCCATCGAGTGGTGCTGATGCTCATGGGCTGGAGGTCGATGTGCGGTTCCGGGTTGATCGTGACGCGCTCGCGGAAGCTGTGGCCTGGACGGCTCGGGCACTGCCCGCACGCCCTGCTGTCCCGGTCCTCGCCGGGATGCGGCTGGAACTGCCCGAGGGCTCCAGCCAGCTTCGGCTGTCGAGTTTCGACTACGAAGTCTCCGCTCGTTCCTCCGTCGAGGCTGAGGTGGAGGAGGGCGGGGCTGTTCTGGTCTCGGGCCGGCTGCTCGCCGAGATTGTCCGCAACCTCCCGGCGCATCCCGTGGAGGTCTCCTCCGACAGCTCACGGGTCCTCGTCACCTGCGGCAGCGCGCGCTTCACCCTGCTCACGCTGCCCCTGGAGGACTATCCTTCCCTGCCTGAGATGCCGGGCACCACGGGCTCCCTCGCGGCCGACGCCTTCACGGCCGCTGTGCGGCAGGTAACCCCCGCGGCGAGCCGCGACGATACGCTGCCCATGCTCACCGGTGTGTACCTGTCGTTCTCCGGCGACTCCCTGAGTCTCGTCGCGACCGACCGCTACCGCATCGCTGTCCGCGAGCTGTGGTGGCGGCCCGAGTCCCCCGATCTTGAGACCTCGGCGCTGGTTCCCGCACGCACGCTCGCCGACATCGCGCGTTCGGTCACGTCGGGGTCCAACGTCGGAATCGCGTTGTCCACGGTGTCGGAGGGAGCCGGGGTCACTCGTTCGGGCGGCGAGGGCATGATCGGGTTCGAGAACAATGAGCGGCGCACGACCACCCGGCTGATCGACGGCGATTTCGTCAAGTACGAGTCCCGGTTCCCGGCCGAGTTCGCCGCGCGCGCCACGGTGCCCACGGCCGCGCTTATGGAAGCGGCCAAGCGGGTCGCCCTCGTCGCCGACCGCAACTCCCAGCTGCGCATGTCGTTCTCGGCGAGGGAGGTGCTGCTTGAGGCGGGGTCGGGCGATGACGCCCAGGCCAGAGAGGCGCTCGAGATCGAGTACGAAGGCGACGATATGCAGATCGCCTTCGGGCCCGAGTTCTTCCTCGACGGCCTCGGCGCGGTCGACACCGAAACCGCCCGGTTCGATCTCACGACACCGACCAAACCCGCGGTCATCTCCAGCGTGCCGAGCGAGGAGGGGGCGCGTCCCGACTTCCGCTACCTCCTCATGCCGTTGCGGGTCTCCTAGTCGGGCCAACCTTCGAGACTGTGGACCTCGCCGTCGTCGTACGGCACGAACTGGTAGTGCAGGGTTCGGTAGCGCAGGACCCGGTGCGAGATCGGTACAGCCCACCGCTGCAGCACCGGGTGCCGGCGGCCGAGCAGGCGGGCGGCGCGCTTGGCGTCGTCGCCTTCGAGCAGTCGCACCTCGCCGCGGGTCGGCTTGCCGAGCGGATCGCCGCGGAAGGTACAGGGCCGGAGGTCGGCCACGGGGCGCCGGCGCAACCGCTTGGCCTTGCCCGAGTCCTCCCAGGTGCGGAAAAGAATGCGCGAACCGTCGACGACGATGCTGACAGGCGTGTTGACGCACCGCACGCCATCGCTGCGGTAGGTGGTCAGCAGGGCTGTCTTGGAACCGTGGAACGACCTCAGAAGTGTGGCTGCGGACATCCTCGTCACTTCCTGTGCGGGCAAAGGCTGGCTACCTTTCACTGTGCCCACTCTAGTGACCTGAGTCACCTCGAAGTGCCGCATGTCCACCGATGGAACGGCCAGCCGGTGTCCGGGACCGGCGTCTCCACACCCCAACCGGGCTCCGCCGGGCAACCCGGTCGCCCCCATTCGGCCGTGCGTACGGGTGCGGCCGGAGAGGGAAAACGGTGCAGTCAAACGGGTTCCGGCCGTGCGAAAACCCGGTGGCCGCATCCGGACACGAAAACTGGTTTATCCACAGGGGAATTGGGCCGCTTGTTCGTTATCGATAATTTTTCGCGCTTGTCCACAGGATTTTCCACAGGGCTCCCCCGAGGACTGTGGACAAGCTGTGGGAGACGGAAGGCCCGAAACCGCACCGGGTCGCGACGCTTCGGCGGGAGCTCACTCGCTCTCGGCGAGCGAGTGAGCTCCGTTCTGCCCCACACTGGTCTCCACCCCGAGCTCGGCGCGCCGGCCCCGGATGTATCCGGCACGCGCGCCGGCGCGGTGGTGGGTTCGTTCCGGGCGGGTGGGACGCAGCTGCGGGAACCGTTGCTGGAAGTCCTCCTGCACCCGATTGACGTCGTCGCGCAGCACAAGCTCGGCGCCGCGGCTCGTGGTGTCGCCCTCCGCGGTGGCCGTCCCCGAGTCGTCGCCGGCCGCCCCTGACGGCTCTTCCCGCAGCCGGGTACGGAACTCGCGGATGCGTTCGGCGACCGCGTAGCCGTAGGCGCGAACAAAGCTGCGGTAGAACCGGTTCCGTTCGGTGGCTAGCGTCGACCGGTCGTAATTGCGCATCTCGCGCAGGTCGGAGACGTGGTTGCGGGCGGTGAGCCGCGCGGACGCCTCCATCTGCGTCATGATCGACGGCAGGAGCACGCGGAGCGAGTCGAGAGCGGAGACCGTGCCGACGATGATCAGTGTCCGCTCGGTGTTGGCAGAGGTGTTCCCGCGAACCGCCGACTGGCACCCGTAGGCGGCGGCGATTCCGGCCAGTGCCTTGACCCGTGCCTTGCCGTGCCCCCCGACCCCGGATACCGGGAAGTCCATCCGGGTAACGGACTCGGCGGCCTCGCCCCGCTGCGCTCGGGCTTCGGCCTCGGCGATGGCGTGCCGCGTCATGAGTTCGGCGGCCTTAGCGGTGAACGCCTGGCTTTCGGCGTCGGTCACCGAGGGATCCTCTGCCATGCGGAGGAGCCCTCGGACCCGCTCGACCATTTTCTGACGAGCTTCAGTTGACATAGAGCGCTTGATTGTCCCCCGTGGTGCGGCCATCCGGTTGAGTGAGCCCTGGCAATCCTAGACCCACCCTGGAACGCCGTACCTAGGCGCTCTTGTTCCCCGCGATCGAGGCGATCAGGCCCAGGATGAACCAGATTACGGCGCCCGCGCCGAGACCGACGAAGATACCGCCGAGTCCGCCACCGAATATCGACACGATCCCGATGCCGAGCCCGGCGAGGACCGCGGGACCGCTGGCCCAGCGCCACGGGTACTGCCCGGCCCAGCGTCGCGCCCGCCGGTCACCCTTGCTTCCAAGTAGCGCGCCGCCGCCGCCCGCGATGGCGAAGAAGAAGATCGCCCAGCCGAGTGGTCCGGCGATGGTGATCGCTGGCAGGGACAGCAGGAAGGAGAGTCCCCCGCCCACCACGGCGGCACCAGTGGCTATGCTCGTGGGCCACATCATCATGGCCGCGTGCACGGGCATCATCGAGTTTCCGCGCTCCAGCGTCATGTCAGCTCCTCAAATCTGGCTGGTTCATGGCTGGTGCCGCCCAGCCTCTCAAGTATTCAGGATGCCTACCGAACAGCGCACATACATCGGGGCACACCCCTGACTTACCCCTGACCTCGCGATCCGGCACCTGGAACCGGTACGCCGCTCGCGAACTTCCCGAACAGACCAACGAACGTGCCCGTCGCCGAGTGCCCGTGGCGGCTCCGCGCGGGTGAGTCCCAAATCCTGTCGTCCTTGCCACGTCCCTCCATCGTAATGCGTGGCATCTCGCAGTGGGGGGAGCCTGTGGACAGTGGGACGCACGTCCGATTGGCCGCGTGTTTGGCCGCCGCCGGCGGTGTTTCAGTGGAGCGCGGAGTCCGCAGTCCCGAGCGCGGCGTGCAGCCACTCAGGGGCCGCCGTGCCGGTCCCGCTGGCAGCGAGCCGCTGGCGCACCTCGGGGCGCGCGGTGACAACGAGAGAGCCGGGATTCCCGCCGCGTTCGTGGGCGATCTCGGCGATCCGGTCCGCCGTCCTGCCGCTCGCGGGAACAACGTCGACGCCGGGGGCCGGAGGCGGGCCGGCAACGTCGTCCCCGGTCACGAGAACGATGCGGGGGAACCACCAGTGCAGGTCGACCAGCCGGAGCCCACCGGGCAGCGCTGATGCGTCAATCCCCTCGGACGCGAGCGCGGCCAGGGTGGCGCGCAACCGGGCGGTGCCTTCGGCGCCGTCGATCCGAGCCATGTCCGGAGCGCCCGCGGTGCCCGGAACCCCCGGGTCACTGACGGACTCGGCGTCCACAATCAGGTCAAGACGCTGACTGAGCGCCTCGCGTATCTCGGGCCAGATGGTCGCGAACGCGGGCAGCAGCCGGAGCTCGGCGACCTCGTCGACGGGAACCCAGCGGATTTCGGCGCTCTCTCCGTTGCCCGCCGCGAAGACCCGGCGTTCGGCGGAACGCGCCAGGACGGTGTCGTACCTCCACACCTCGTGGTCCTGCCGGTGGACCCCATTCAGGGTGATCTCCCCGAGGTCGCCCGCGACCTCCTCACCGAACTCGCGCAACGCGGCCTGCACGGCTGACTCCGCACTGTCAATGGCCCCGCCCGGCATGCCCCAGGTATCGCCCTGGTGGCTCCACCACGACCTGTGCTGCAGCAGCACGTGGTCGGAACCGGTCGGGTCCGCGGAATGCAGCAGGAGCCCGGATGCGCCGTAGCGGCCCCAGCGCCGTGTGCCGTCGGGCAGCGTCACCCAACCGTTGCCGTCTCCTGCGCTCATCGGGCCTCCCAGCGCTGATCACGTCGTCTGGACCGACGGTAGCCGACCGCTCAAGGACGCCCGGTGAGCCGTCCGGTCCCCGGCCACGCACAACCCATGTGGCCGGATCCGGCTGGATCCGGGAGAAGGTGGGGTGCGGGGGCGGCGAACAAGGGAAAATCACGTTGGCGTAACATCGCGGACGCTGCGGATCGCTCCGTTTCGGTCTCCACCTCCCACGGTCTTTCCCTTGCCATAAGTGAAGTGAAAGCGCGGTGCAACTCGGTCTCTCTAGCGTGGTTCACATTCGGCGAGACCGGTCACCGCGGGAGGACGGCCCGCGGGCCGGTCCCGGCGATCGATCCCGGGAGGACCCCCTCCTCTCATTCGTTGAACTCCCAGGGAAGGCGGAGCCGATGCTGACTACCGAGCTGGAACACGTCGAGGAGCGGTTCGCCGAGATCGTGGCGGGTCTCGAGGCGCACGGCACCGTGTGGGCGAAAGTGGACCCGATGGAATTCGAGGGCGATGGGCCCAGTCGGGAAGAGGACCTCGAACCGTGGGACGACGGTGACGAGGACGGCGAGGATGTCGAGTTCCCCTGATCTCTGGCGGCCAACAACTGTTCGATGAGGAGTTGCGTATGGGGACGACGCTGGCCGCCGAGGACGCTTGGGTCGAGGAACGGTTCGCCGAAATCGTGGCGGGTCTCGAGGGAAGCGGCGGTCTGTGGGCGAAGATCAAGCCCATGGGCGATGACGACGAGGGCCCCAGTCGGGAAGAGGACCTCGAACCGTGGGACGACGAGGACATCCCCGACGACGGAGATGTCGAGTTTCCCTGACTGCGGCCGGACGACAACTATTCAACGAGGAGTTGCATATGGGGAGCACGCTAATCACCGAGGACATTTGGGTCGAGGAGCGTTTCGCCGAGATCGTGACCGGAATTCGGAGTGCCGCATCGGTTTCCGCCAAGATCCGGCCGATCGAGGACCCCGACGCGAGCCCGGAGCCCGAGCGCGAGAGCGAAGCACCCGGCCAGGACCGCGAGGAGTCCGAGGACGATCGGCGTGACTCACAGGACGACCGGCAGTAGGCCATGGTCTGCTGATCCGGTGGTATAGGGGCGGCGCACCCGTTCTCTTGGGAGGGGGAGGCGGGTGCGCCGACCTTGTGCTTACTTCCTGGTGGCCACAAATGGCCTTGCTACAGTGCCGTTTGTGGAATTCGGCGTTCTGGGCCCCATTACTGCCTGGGCCAACGACGAGGTGCTCCCCGTCGGAGGTCCGAGGCAGCGGTGTGTCTTGGGCGTGCTCCTCGTGGACGGGGGCAAGGAAGTCACCATCGAGCGGCTGGTCGACTATCTCTGGGACGACGACCCCCCGCGCACCGCCCGCTCGGTGATCCAGGTCCAGATATCGCACTTGCGCCGCGCGTTTCCCGAGCTCATCGAGACCACAGCCGGCGGGTATCTCGCCCGTGTCGAGCCGAGCCTCGTCGACCTGCACCGGTTCCGCGGTCTGGTCGGTGACGCGAAGAACGTGTCTGACTCCGCCGACGCGGCCGTGCTCTGGGAACGGGCACTCGGTTGCTGGCGGGGAACGCCGTTCTCCGGGATCGGGTCTGATTCCCTCTGGTACACGGTGGTCGAGCCGCTGTTGGAGGAGCGCTGGGCCGCCACGCTCGCTTGGGCGCGGTCCGTGTTCTCGCTGGGGCGGTATCAAGAGGTCATCACCCGCCTGACCCCATTGGTGCGCGAGGAGCCCTCTCGCGAGCCGTTCCACCACCTCCTCATGGCGGCTCTGCAGCGCAGTGGCCAGCGGGCGGCGGCGCTTTCGGTGTACCGCGAGATGCGCACGTATCTGGCCGAGGAGCTGGGGGTCGATCCGAACCCCGAGATCCAGGAACTGCACCAGCAGATCCTGCAAGACAACGACGGCGGTGTCCGGGGGGCGGACACGCTCCCTGGCCCTCCTCCGCGCGAGCCCGAGCCAAAAACCGAGAACGACATCGCCACCCTGGAGGGCCCACCGGAATTCGCTCCCCGCAACGACCTGCCGCGCGACATCCCCGACTTCACGGGCCGCGAGCAATCATTGTGGGAGCTGCTGCATGTGGGCCAGGAACGCGGCAGCGACGCTGCGCGCTCCGAGATCGCCGTCATCACCGGTCCCGGGGGAGCGGGCAAAACCACCCTGGCGGTGCACGCCGCCCACCGCCTGATCGATATCGATCGCTTTCCCGACGGCCAGCTCTTCATCGACCTGCACGGGTACACGGTGGATCAGGAGCCGCTGACCGCGGCGACCGCGTTGGGCAGCCTGCTGCGGGCTGTCGGGGTCGACCCGGAGGCGATCCCCGAGTCCGAGGAGGAGCGCTCGGCGCTGTGGCGGGCCATGCTCGACAGCAGGCGCGTCCTGGTCGTGCTCGACAACGCGCGCAGCTTCGCTCAGGTCAACCCGCTCCTTCCGGCGGCTCCGGGCTCGCTGACCATGGTGACGACCCGCAACGACCTACCGGGACTGAGCGGGGCCCGCTACGTGCCCCTCAAGATGTTCGGCGAGAAGTCATCGCTGCAGTTGTTCCGCAACGCGCTTGGCGACGAGCGAATCGACGTGCAAGAGGAGCACGCTCGGCGAGTCGCGCGGCTGTGCGGCGGCCTCCCCCTGGCGTTGCGGATTGTTGTGGGCCGCATGGTTACCCGGCCCCGCTGGACCTTCGACCACGTCGCGCAGCGGCTGAGTGAGAACCAGCGCAGGTTCCGGGAGCTGCGTGTTGAGGGGCAGGACGTCGAGGCCGTCTTCGAACTGTCGTACCAGAGTCTCCACGAGACCCAGCGGCGCACGTTCCTGCTGCTCGGAATGATGATCGGGGGCACCGTCGACCTGCACGGGGCGGCGGCGCTGCTCGACAGCGACCCGAGCGAGATCGACGATCCACTGCAGGAGCTGGTCAGCGTCTGCCTGCTCGAAGAGCTTGAGGCGGACCTGTTCCGGTTCCACGATCTCATCGGCCACTTCGCCTGGCAGAAGGCACGCCAAGTGCTGCCCGAGTCGGAGATCGAGGCCGCGCGCCACAGCCTGGCCGACCACTACCTGGACGTAGCCCATAAGGCGGCCCGATGGCTGGGTCCCCGGGTGCACGACTACGACCTCGGGATCCTCGCGGCATCACGGTACCGAAACGAGCTGTCGAGCCGGTCGCAGGCGATCGCGTGGTTCGA
Organism: Lipingzhangella halophila; assembly: GCF_014203805.1. Classification (GTDB taxonomy): domain Bacteria; phylum Actinomycetota; class Actinomycetes; order Streptosporangiales; family Streptosporangiaceae; genus Lipingzhangella; species Lipingzhangella halophila. The sequence goes on from NZ_JACHJT010000002.1 coordinate 923,247, forward strand.
GCGGCACAAGGACAACCTCGCCTCGGCGGTGGACTACTACGCCTCTCTGGAGATCGGAGAGCAGGCGTGGCAACTGGCCGACTCGATCTGGCGGTACTACGAGTCGTTCGGCTACAGCGAACTACTGCTGTCGACCCAGGAGCGGGCGCTCGTGGTGAGCCGGGATCAGGGCAACGACCGCGGCAGCGCGGTAACCCTGATCGGGCTGGGGATCGCGCACTGCCTCGCCGGGCGCTTCGAGACCGCGCTGGAGCTGCTCAATGAGGCGCGCGACACGCTCGCGGCGCTCGGCGACCACGAAGGCGAGACCCGCGCGCACGGCAACCTGGGCATGGTCTACGAGCGCATGGGACGCTTCCGTGAGGCCATGGCCCACCTCGAGAAGATTCTCGACCATGCCGTCCAGGTCGGCGATCGGCGGACCGAGGCTCTGCAGCGGGGGAACATCGCCACCCTGTGCCAGATCTTGGGGGACTACTCGCGCGCCATCGAGCAGTCTGAGGCCGCGCTACGGATCGAGAGTGAGGGGACGGCCTGGTCACACGTCGCGGCCATGCGTGTCCTTGGTGAGGTCGCAGTTCGGCGCGGTGACTTCGACCAGGCGTTCTGTAACCTCAAGGAAGCGCTGGAACTCGCCGAGCACCTGGGCTCCCCCTCGGACGAGATCTACACGCGCAACGCTCTGGCCGTGGCGCAGCGGGAGTCGGGAGACCTGGAGAATGCTGTTGAGTCGCACTTGGCGGCCTTCGAACGCGCCGAGGAGACCGCGCAACGTAGCGCCGACGCCGAGATTCTCTATGAGTTGGGTACGACCTACGCCCGCGCTGGGCGCTACGACGAGGCGCAGGCATCGTTCGAACGGGCCCTGAAACTGGCCCAGGAACGCAAGGAGCGCTACGCCGAGGCACGTGCCCTGCTGGAGCTGGCAGTGTTGCCCTCAGGACTGGAGGAGCCGCACACCACGTGCGACCGGTTGGCAGCGGCGTACGCGACCTTCAGCGAGATCGGTGTCCCCGAAGCGGAACGCGCCCGCACCGAGCTCGAACGCCGCGACTGCCGCGCCTGACAACGGGTGGCCCAGCCGGCGCGCTCGGGGAGACGCCGGACAGCAACGCGCCCCCGAGCGAAACGAAGTTCCAGGTCACGTCGGCTTGCCGCGTTGCGGTCGCCTGCGTGCGGTGAGCGCGGCTCCGTTCCGCCGGGCCGCTTTGGGGCGGCGGTAGAGCCGACCGCGCGCGGCCTGGCGGCGCATGTCCCACATGTAGGCGTTCTTCGGCAACGTGCGCACGGCCATCGGAAGCCGCGGGTACACGGCTCGAACAACGGCGAACAGCGTGTCGAACCTCCGCTGCTGCCGCGGGCCCCACTCCAGGCCCAGCTCGTCGCGGATCCGCGGCGGGAGAAGGCCGGCGCTCAGGAAGCGCTGCATCCGGGCCAGCGGGCGCACGAGCGGGTTGGCCGGTGCGAAGAGCCCTTGGGTGATCTTCCGCGCCGTGTCGCCGACCTCGATGGAGTCGATCATCCGGGCCCAGTAGGCCTCGAAGTCGGCGCGGGTGGCCGGCCAGTGGTCCTCGGGGCAGCCCAGCGCCGTGGCGAACACGGCGGACTGCGCGTACACCTCGTCCTTGACCTTCGGGGCGAGCTCGCCGAACGTCATCTCGTACATCCGAACCCCGCTCGCGTACAGCGTGGCGGCCACCCAGACCTGCAGGTCGGGGTCGAGGCCGTGGTACCCGGGGCCGCTGATCCGCTTGTGCATCGCGCGCACGATCCGGGCGACGCGTTCCGCCTCCTCCGCCGTTCCGAAAACCAGGCCGTAGACAAACGTGAGCGTGCCGCGCAGCCGGTTGATCGGGCGCGCGGAGAAGTCGCTGTGCTCGTGGACGCCCTGGCCGACGGCCGGGTGCGCCACCTGCAGCAGGATCGCGTACCCGGCACCGCCGAGCAGCACCGCCTCGCGGTTCAACCGCCTGATCTGGGCGTCGTCGGGGAACAGCCCATTGTCCATACAACGAGCGTAGGTCGCCGATGCCGCGTACGGGAACGCGGAGCTGGTGCCACACTGGACCCATGTACCAGGAAAGGGCGTCGCACGTGGTCAGCGCCGTTGTGTGGCACGGGACCGCGACATCCCCCGCGGAGATGGGGCACCGGGTGCTGCCCGACGGCTGCATGGACCTTCTCTGGGCGGACGGCACCCTGTGGGTGGCCGGTCCGGACACCGTCGGCTACGTCGCACCGTGGCCGGAGGGTACCCGGTTCAGCGGTGTGCGCTTCAGCCCCGGCACCGCCCCACTGCTCCTCGGGGTGGCGGCGCACGAGGTTCGCGACCGGGTGCTGCCCCTCGCTGACATCGTGCCGGCGGCGCACGCGCGTCGCCTCACCGAGTTCGTCGGTCAGGCGCGCCACCGCGAGTCTGCGCTCGAAGAGATCGCCGCCGGGTGGGCCGCGCGGGCCGACCCGCCGGACCCGCGGATCCAGGAGGTCGTGCGCCTCGCGCGGGCGGGCATGCCCGTCACGGCCATGGCGGATACCGTCGGCGTGGGCGAGCGGCGGCTGCACCGTTGGTGCCGTGCCGCGTTCGGTTACGGACCGAAGACGCTGGCCAGGATCCTGCGGATGAACCGCGCGCTCACCATGGCCCGAGGCGGCACACCGCTGGCCGCCGTCGCGGCCGCGGCGGGATACGCCGACCAGGCGCACCTGGGGCGCGACTTCCGTGCTCTGGCCGATGCGCCGCCCAGTGCGCTTATTCAGTAGCGGGTTGCGGGGCGAACAGGTCGACGCCGTTGCCGTCCGGGTCGAGAACCACCGCGTAGCGCTGGCCCCAGAACGCGTCCCACGGCTCCTTGTGCCCCTTGTGCCCGGCGCGGACCAGCTCGGAGTAGACCCGGTCGACCTCCGCGGGGCTGTCGCAGGCGAATCCGAGGCTGATCCCGGGACCGCCCTGCGGCGGGGTCCAGTCGGGGTCGAAGGAGCGGACGGTCGCCACGGTGTCCCAGAGGAGACGCACCCCGCCGGGGAGTTCGGCCTCCACGTGCGGTGCGGTGTCGGAGTCCGCGGGGACGGCGACCCCGAGCCGGCGGTAGAAGGCCAGCGACTCGGCCATGTCAGCGGTAACAATGCCGACTACTGCGAATGAAGGTGTCATGCCAGCACGATAGGCATCGGGGCAGCGCGCGGTCATGAACGAATCGGACACCGGCTCCGTCGCCGGCCCCTTCTTGCTCGCTGGTCGCGGAGCCGGGGCGAGGTGTTGCCGAAGCGCGGTCTCCACTGCGATACCGTCGCCCTAAGTGGTACGCGGGCTTCGCGGGAGGTGCCTGGTCGCCTTTCTCGTGCTTGCCACGCATCGTGACCTCACGTGCTGGCGCGCCACGCGGTCAACTTCGGGTACCAGAAGGAACTCACGCCAATGCCGCAGAAGAAATTGACGGTCAATCGCTCTAGTTTCGGGCACCGCCTCTGGTACGCGGTGTGCCACCCGGAGCGGGTGCCCGCGTACGTGCGCAGGGCCGGGCGCGACGCGTGGTTGCGGCTACGCTCCCGCGACCACGTCTCGTACTACCGCGCGGTGATGAAGTCGGACACCGCGCGCAATCCGCGATCGGCGGTGGGCAGCAAGAGCGATAAAGGGTGGCAGCACCTCGGTGCCGTGCAGTTCGATTACCTGGTCAAGCACGGGCTGAACCCGGAAGACCGGATGCTGGAGATCGGCTGCGGCAATCTGCGCGCGGGGTGGCGATTCATCGAGTACCTCGAACCGGAGAACTACTACGGGATCGACATCTCGCCGGACATCCTTTTCGCGGCGCAGGAGACCGTGGCTACGAAGAAGCTGCAGGACAAGCTGCCCAGACTGACACCGGTGCGCGACCTCACCTTCTCGTTCCTGCCCGACTCGTTCTTCCGGGTCGTGCACGCGCACAGCGTCTTCTCGCACTCGCCGTTGTCGGTGATCGACCAGTGCCTGGCCAACGTCGGCCGGATCATGACCTCCGACGGCTGGTTCGACTTCACCTACGACCGCACGGAGGACCAGGAGCACCAGGTTCTGCGCGAGGACTTCTACTACCGCACCGAGACCCTTGTCGCGCTGGCGGAGAAGCACGGCCTCAAGGCCGAGTTCATGGAGGACTGGGAGCGCTCGAAGCATGGCCAGTCCAAGATCCGCGTCACGCACGCCAACCCGGCCTCCGAAGCCTGAGCGCTGTTCGTTGGCTGAGGCGACCTCTCGCGGAGCCGTGAGAGGCCGCCCCAGCAACCGCGGCGGTACTAGCTGAAGTCGAGTACGAGGCGGCCACGGGTGCCGCCCGCCTCCAGGAGCCGGTGCGCTTCGGGAGCGCGCTCCGCCGGAAGGACCTGGGCGACCCGGAGGCTGAGAACGCCGTCCTCGGCCTGGCGCGCCAGCCGGTCCAGCGCCGCTGTGTCGGTGGCGGAGTAGGCCACCATCACCGGGTGAACGGAGATACCACGCTCTGCCGGCCCGTTCCATCCCCGCACCGTCGCGATTCCGCCGCCGTCGGCGACCGCCGGGACGGCACGCTCGTTCAGCACCGCACCATCGGCGAGACCGGGAACACCCTCCGGAACGACCTCGCGGATGCGCGTGGCGACATCGTCCCCACGCTCCACAACGTCGTCGGCCCCTAGCTCATGCACCAAGGCGGTGTCGGCGGGTTTTGCGTCACCGATCACGCGCAGCCCGTCCGCCTTCGCCAACTGGATCACGTCACCGCCGAAGGCGCCCGCGGCGCCGGTGACGGCGAGCGCTTCCCCTCTGGACAGCGCGAGCGCGTCGACGGCGAGGCGAGCGGTCATGGCGTTCATCAGCAGGGTGGCAGCGGCGGAAAAGTCGGCACCCTTGGGTGCGGGCACGACCGACGCGGCGGGCACCACGATCTGCTCGGCGTAGGCGCCGTGCGCCCCGCTCGGCACTACCAGGGCCACCACCTGCTGGCCCACGGTGAGCCGATCGCCGACCCCGGGACCGAGCTGGTCGATGACCCCGGCGGCGTCCATGCCCGGTACGTACGGAGGTCGACTCTCCAGTCTCCTGGCACCCGAGCGCAGTACCGTGTCGGTCGGGTTCACCGCCGCGGCATGAACCCGAACGCGAACCTCACCCTGACCCGCCTGCGACTCCGGCAGGTCCAGCACCTCAAGTGCTTCGGGTCCTCCGAACTCTGTTACTCCCACAGCTTTCATGTCCGTGAGCAACCCGAACGGACGCACGGGGTATTCCATCTGGTGGCGCGGGCCGGCGGCAGAGCTGCACGCCGGCCCGCGCGCGGCCGGCAGCGGGGCCTGCGCTACCTGCTCGGCCTGGGTGCGTGGCCCGGGGTGTTGCGAACCACCAATGAGGTCGCTCAGGTCAACAGGCCGCACGCCCCGGGTGAAGCCGGAGCGGGCGGCGGCGAATCCGCGGCACCCGCTGGTTTTCCTTTCGGGCTCGCAACAGGCCCCGGGCTACCCGGGAATGATTTCCCGAGTGGCGTCGCGCACGACCAGGTCTCGCAGTTTCTCCCGCTCGGCCGGGGTCGGCTCGCGCACGTGCTCGGCGGCGGCGAGCAGGTCGGATTCGCGAGCGTCCGGCAGCCAGGTCGGTGCCTCGATCACGACATGGGTGTCGTCGTGCCGGGTGAGCATCTGGGGGCCGGTGGAGTAGTGCCGCAGGAGGCCGGGCCCCCGGTCCTCGCAGGTGACGTCGGTCAGGTCGGCGCAGGGGTCGTCGAAGTTCGCGTAGCCGGGGTCCGCGTAGCCGGTGACATGCAACGCGCGGGACTCCTGCCCGGTGGAGCGGTAGGTGACCTCCAGGTAGGAGTCCTTGATCGCCACGGCGCCCGCTGGTTCCCACCCCTCGCGGTCCAGCACCACCATGGAGCCGGGGAGTGTGTCGAATGCCGTGCGGGCCTCTTCCCGGCCTTCTGCCACGTACCGCGCCACCACCGTAGAAACGCTGACCACCAGGATTAGTGCGCTGATCACCGCGATGGCGCGCAACCGCCTCCTCCCGAACGAGTGGCGGACCACCTGGACGAACGTCGCCGCGCTGGTGAGAAGGGTGAGCGTCATCGCCTCAACGGGACGATCCGACCATGGCGACACGGCAGCCCACCACACGAGGCCGATCGCCGCGGGGCAGGCGAGGAGCAGCCCGATCGCCGCGGTCGCCCGGGGGCGCGGCACGCGCAGCCGGCGCAGCAACCAGGCCACCGGGAGGACGGGCACGCTGGCAGTCACGATCGACACGGCCAGAACGAGGGCGACCTCGCCGGGTTCCCAGGTCTCGGGCCTCCCGACGAAGGGCATTATGACGCCGACCAGCGGAAAGTACAGCACCACCGGCCACACGAGCCCGATGGGCACGGCCGCGGCCACCCCCGAACTCCCGGCCGGGGCCGTCCGCTGAGCGGCCTCTCCCACCCCGCCGTCCCGGTCGTTGGTTCCCTCTACCGTCATGGACACCCACCCTCCGCCGTCGCGTTCGGATGGGATGCGAGCGGCGCTGGAAAGGTTCCCGGCGCCGCGATCCGCGTTGCCGACTTCTCCGGCATCGCAGTGGTCGCCAGCACCGTGTTGGCATCGGTGGCCGAGCCGGCCGGTCTCCCCGCCAACAGGCGGGCTGGTCGCGGCCACCGGAACACAGCGAAGCCCGTGAGCCCGCTTGGCGGGCCCGCGAAAGGAGCGGAACCCGCTTCTCCGCGCCCCGGCAAGGCGGATTCACAGTGCGAGCACTCCACACAGTCCGCTAGACTGGCTCTCGTTGCCTCGGGGTGTAGCGCAGCTTGGTAGCGCGCTTCGTTCGGGACGAAGAGGTCGTGGGTTCGAATCCCGCCACCCCGACAGAGAAACGGGTGTCCACGCAGGTGGGCACCCGTTTTGTGTGTGCGGGGGTTGTGGGCTCTCAGGGGCCGGTACACATTCAGTGCACATGCTCCGTGGCGGTTGGGGTTTTGGCGCGCGCCGCAGCGGCCTTCATCCGCCCGGCGTCCACGGCGTCGGCGACCTCGTCGAGCCGGTCCGGGAATAGGTGGCCGTAGGTGTCGAGCGTCATCGTCGCGGTCGCGTGGCCGAGCATCTGCTGGACCACCTTCACGTCCGCGCCGGCCGCGATGGCGAGGGAAGCGGCGGTGTGCCGGAGCTTGTGCGGAGTCAGTCCGAGCCCGTCCAGGCCCGCGTTCTTGCGTGCGTTGTTGAACTCCCGCATGCGCCAGTTGTGGATGCGCAGCGGCGCCCCGCGTTTGGTGGTGAAGACGTAGGCGTCGGGGTCGCGCCCCTCCACCAGCGGCTTCAACTCGGGAACGAGCGACGCGGGGACGGGCACGGTGCGCCGCTCACCGGTCTTGGGGACCTCTTCGACCGCTTCGCCCTTGGCCTCGGAGAAGGTCACGGCCACGCGGATGCGCCGCCGGTCGAGATCCACGCGGGAAACGCGCAGGGCCGCCGCCTCGCTCCACCGCAGCCCGGTATAGGCGAGCAGCAGCACCAGAGCGCGGTTCACGGCTGATGCTGCCGACTTTTGGCGGTACTTGGTGCGCAGCTCCGCCGCCGCGTTGGCGAGCGTTTCCACCTGATCATAGGTGAGGTAGACGTGTTCCGCTTCGCTGGCCTTGGGGAGCTTGAGCCCTTGCGCCGGGTTGAACGGAATCCGGCGCGGCACGCACCAGCCGAGGACCATGGAGAGCACCGCGTGCGCGTGGCAGGTCTGGGACGCGCCGAGGTTGCTCCCGCCCTCGTTGCGCGGTTTCTGGAGATCGGCGATCCAGACGGCGATGTCCTCGTTGTGGATCGTGTCGAGCGGCAGTTCTCCCCACCGGCCGAGGACGTGGTTGTCCAACAGGCTCCGGTACTTCCACCAGGTGGCGCGTTTGATGTCGGTGCGCGTGGCTAGCCATTTCTCGGCCACCTCGCCGAGGGCGACCTTGGCCGCGGCCGGGTCGCGGTAGGAGCCGGCGTTGAGGCTGGATTCGAGTTCGTTCTGCCGTTTCTCGGCGTCCGGCTTCTTGCGGTAGGTGCCGCCGCTCTTCGGCCGTCCGGCGGGGTCGTAGTAGCGCACCTGCCAGTGGGCCGGAGGGTTGCGCTTGGCTGCCTTGGCCCTGGCCACGGCGTCGCGGTACCCCTGGTCGCGTGTGCGGTCGTAGATCCACACCCGAGCCATGAACGTTCCTTTCTTCTCTGCCGCTACTGCGAGCGGACCCAGGCGTGGACCTCAGCGGGGACGTACCGGAGGTACCGCCCGACACGGTGGCAGGGCGGGCCGTCGCCCTTGTAGCGCCATTCGTAGAGCGTCTTCGCTGGAACGCCGAGGAAGCCGGCGGTTTCCCGCACCGACCAGAGCTGCTTGGGGATGCTGTGGCCTTGCGTCGCGGCGGTCGTCATGCGGCCCTTTCCGGAGTAGCCGAAAGATCGTCGGATCGCTGTTGCCGAACGGCGTCGAGTTGGGCGCGGCGGTTGAGGGTTTCGCCGACCGCTCGGAGTAAGCGGTGTTCGCGTGGCGGGACGTCGGGGTCGGTGGGCCGCGCCAGCTCCCAGGCGTGGTTGCCGGAAGAGACCGACGAGAGCGCCGGAGCGGCGTTGTCGCTGGCCTCGTCGGGGTTGGCGTCGGGATCCACGCCCAGGGCGTCCAGAACCCACCGCAGCCGGTCCGCCTTGTGGTCGGCGACGGTCTTGCCGGACCACTTGCGCGAGACCAGGACGCGGCGGCCGGCGTAGCCCAGGTGTTCGCGCTTGTGGGCCTTCGAGCGGCAGAAGCCCGGAGCCATGCCCGCCTTGGCGCCGTCCGGTTGGACGCCGTAGCGCAGCCAGTTCGCACAGCGCGGGGAGCAGGGTTCGAACCGCAGGGCTTCCACGAGCCGATCAACGTGGCGCTGTTGGGTGTCGGTGGTGACCTCGTGGCAGTCGGCGATGTCCTTGGTCAGGTATTTCGCCAGGTAGCGCACGCACCGGTCGGCGTCTTCGGTGCCGGCCACGACGCCTTTGGCGTCCACTTGTGGGCCGAAGCGGACCACGTGCATGGGTTCGGCCTCAGGGTCGGCGTCGAGGGCGTCCAGGGCCTGTCCCCAGGTCGGTAGGACCTCGCCCGTGGCCGGATCCACGTAGTTGCCGGTCGCCTCGTCGAACACCGGAGGGTTCGCGTCCTCGTACACGGCCTCGTCGGCATTAGGCCACCACACCTGGTGGTAGGTGGCGGCGGCGATCTGACGCAGCTCCGCGCGCGGGATCGTGCCGCGCGTGGCCATGTGCAGGTGCGGCGCCAGGCGCCGTTGTGGTTCGACAGTGGCGAAGTACTGCACATCGAAGCCCGCCACGCGGCGAAGGTTCTGCACGAACCGGTCGATCAGCTTGGAGAAGTGCAGCGCGTCCCGCGCGGCCCGCCGGTAGTCGTAGGTCGACGGATCCACCGGGGTGCCGTCCGCCTTCACCCGCCCGTAGGTGTCGCACGTCAGCGTCACGAACAGCGACGGCCGGAAGACGCGACCCGTGGCCGGATCCTCATAGCTCCGACCGACAGTGGTCTTGGCCATCTGCCGCTTGGGAAGGTCCGGCGCGTCCTGGCGCCGCTTGGTGGAGCGCACCCGACGAGCACCACCCGACGAGGAGGAGCCCCGCGAGACCGACCCGCGCAGCCCGGATGAGGTGATCTCGGCGTCCAGGTCGGCGATGGCCTGATCAAGCGCGGCCACCTCGTCGGGGGCGGCGGCGCCCGCGTTGACGAGCCGATCCCGCTCGGCGGTCACCACGGCGCGCCGCTCGATCCACGCCCGCTGAACGTCGGACGGTTCGTCCGGCGTGACAGTCGGATCCTGCGCCAGGTGCCAACCCTCCTCGCACTGAGTCCGCCGGATCGACCGCTTGCGCCGTGCGCAGGCCGGACACCGAGACTCCAATGTGGACCCGCACGGGACGTCCACAATCTCGGTTTGGCCGGTGCTGACGTCGGTACGCCGTAGGGAGACGGGCCGGATGCACACCCCCTTATCGGCCGCGATCTGCTCGGCGACCTCACGGGCGAGTGGTTGGGCTTGCCGCTCGGCACGCGTCGTTTTCCCGGTTGGGGTGGGCATCAAAGGGCTCCCGGCTGAGAAGGCAGGATGAACGGATGAAGAGATTTCTTGTCTGGGGAAACCCGGTTGCCGCCTGCCTGTTCGGCATCCAAGCCGTATCGCGCTTCGCGCAAGAGGGGGCGACTTGGCTGACGTGGGTGGCACTGTTCGCGGCGATCTGCTTGGCGATCGCGGGCATAGGTCATTGCGTGCACCTTCGAAATCAGAAGAGCCGTCATCGCTCATCCGCCGTGCAGTCCGACCGCGGATCCGAGGGCGATCGCCCGTAGCTACCGGCCATGGCGTCGATGTGGGGGTCAGTGACGAAGGCCGCCCGCACCCGCACCGGGGCCGGGGAGCCGTCGAGCTTGACGAAGGCGATGCCCGGAAGGTCGGGGTTGATCAGGTGGGCGTTGGCACCACGGTCCCGCGCACCCTCGCCAAGGACCATGTCCACCTGGGACGCCTCGTCGAGGCGCAGCGCGATCTTGTCGGGGAACAGGTTGCGCAGGTTTATGACCTCTTTGCGCGGGTCCTGCAGCGCGGCCAGGACACAGAACCCGACCGAACGCCCCTGGCTCGTCAGGGTGGCAATCGCGTTCTCTGCACGCCGCCGGATATCCCGGTCGGGGTGGTAGGCGGTCAGGAACGCCACCTCGTCGAGGACCACCACCACAAACGGGTCGCGGGTGCTCGGTACGTGGACACGTCGCCGTCCTGCGTAGCGTTCGGCGCGTTGCTGCATCGCCGCAACGGCCGATTCGAGGAGTTCCACGGCGTCTTCCGCCGCATCGGCATACCGGGCGAACAGCGAGCGCCCGAAGGACAGCTCCATCCGCTTGGGGTCGATCGCCCACACCTCAGCGGTCCCCGCCTTCAGCGCCGGGAGCATGGCGCGGATCGCCGACCACAGCACGGAGCCTTTACCGGCGCCGGTGACCCCGACCGTGAGCACGTGGGTTCCGTGCAGCCGCAGCCGCCACGGTTCACCGTCCTCGCACCGGCCCACCGGCAGCGCCGACAAGTCCGGATCGTCGGACACCGGTAGCGCGTCGATCGGGTCGGCCAAGGTGTCGCGGCGCGGGAACTCCAGGACGAGGTCACGCGGGCCGCGCACCTCCACCCGGCAGGAGGGGGCGCCGAAGCCGTGCGCCAGCTCGGACACCCGGTTCTCGAACTCGGCCGGAGAAGTGCCGGCCACCAGCTTGACCCGCACCCGGTCCGCCCACGCCGAGCACGTTACGCCCCGGATCTGGGGGAGGTACTGGCGTTCCAGGTAGGACTCGGCGAGTCCGGAGACGACGAGGACGGGTTGCCAGTGGCGGCGGTAGATCCAGAACCGGCGCCAGGTGGCCAGTGCCCGACGCGCGACGTGGGCCTTGAACGCGTGCGGCCAGCGGCGCCACCACACCAGAAGGCCGACATCCACCACCGACCACAGCACTGCCAGCCCGAGCCATCCGGTCAGCGCGTAAGCGGCGACGGAGGCGGCAACGGCACCGACCGAGACGGGAAACTGGAGCGGCAGCAGGACGAGCATGCGCAGGAAGCGCCAGAGCCATCCGGTGAGGATGAAGATGCCCGGTGTCTCGACTACCGGAGTCGTGAAGCGGATCGCCTGAGTGGGCACGGGAGCCGTCGGCCGCTGTACCTGGGCGGCGCCCGCTTTCGAGTCACGTAGCATCACCGATCACCCCCGATCTCGGCGGCGCGGGCAGCGGCCAGCTCAGCGCGTGCGTTGTCGGCGACGGTGCGGGTTTCGGCGTCGTCGGTCTGGGCGGCGATGCGGTCGAGGATGGAGGACTTCCAGGCCAGCAGTGCCGCATTCGAGCCGGCACGGCCGTCAAAGGCGGCGTTGCGGTGGGCGCGCGCGGCGTCCATGAACTCGGCGATCTCGCGCGGGCTGACCCGCGCAGGCTGATCGGACATACTGGGAACACACCTCTTCCAGAGATTTCGCAGGTCTCGCAGGAGGGTTGAAGGGGCGGCCGTAGGTGTTGGCGCACCAGGCCGCCCCGCTTGCGTTCAGCGGACGGTCAGCCCGCGTCCTTGCCGCCGGAGGCACCGGCAGCGGCGGGAGCCTTGCGCGAGGCGGCACCGTTGCCGCCGGGGGTCTTCACGCCCCGAGCGCGCAGCGAGTACGCCACCCGTGGACGGCGCCCGGAGTCGTCCACGTAGGGCATGACCGACATCGCTTCGAACTCCACCGGCCGAAACGGCAGACCGGGCACCTCGTCGGGCAGCGTCGGGCAGTGCTCGGCGGCCACCTTCACCTTCACCGACTTGGCTTTGCCCCGCGCTTCGGGATCGGCGTCGATCACGTCCACCGCCCACAGCGGCAGGCCGGTGGTCTTGTCCATCTGCGGACGCTTGGTCTCGAAGTCAGTGATCGCTTCCACACCGAGCGCGTAGGCGCCGTGCGGGAACACGGTCTGGAACTCCACCGGCAACGCACCCTGAATCGCCATCTCTCAGCCTTTCTCAACTCTGTACATCCCCCTAGACAGTGGGGATCGTTCGCCACAGGGAGTGCTGTCTAGGGGTATGGACAGAAGATAGCGCGACAGCGAGGCGATTGTCTAGGGGGATACTCAGGCGTCGGCGTGTCCGTAGATCACGGTCGCGTCATCGCGGGTTTTGCCGCGCGGCCAGCGTTGCCCGTGAGGGTCGCTGTCCTCGACCGTGCGCACCTGCGCGATCAGCGCGGCCGGGCCGTCGGCGGCGAGGGTGTCGAGGGTGTCGCGCCAGGTGGCCAGGCCGAAGCGGTCAGCCAGCCGGGTAGCACCATCGCTGAGCAGCGCCAGGGCGTTCACCTCGTCGAGGTGCAGGCGGCCGGTGAGGGCCTCGTGGGCGGCGGTCGGGTCGGTGTTTGCGACCCAGAACCCGCCGGAGCGGTTGCGGTGTTCGGCCAGGGCGGCAACGTAGTCACGCAGCGCCTGGTCGTGCTCGGGTGTGCCGGTGGGCAGCGCATCCATGGGCTTGCGCAGTTCGGCGCCGACCACGGCTTCCCGGTCGTCGGTAATCACCTCGGGCGAGACGCCAGGCCGGTCGAGGACCAGCACGGAGTCAGCCAGCACGAGATATTCGCACTCGGTACCGTCCCACCGCAGCGCGACCACCGTGGACGAGGGCGTCTCGGCATGCTTGAGGTCGCAGGTGTCGGCGTGCAGCCGGTTCACATGCTCGATGCTGGCGGCCAGCGCCCCGGAAAGCGTGTCGTCGGAGCCCAACGCGCCCAGCAGCAGCCCGCCCAGCGTCCGGGCGTACCAGGCGACCCCGTGCACACACCCGGATGCGGTGCCGGGTGGGGTACCGGCGCCGTCCAGCAGCACGGCCGCGTTGGTGCCCACGGCGGCGAAGTCCTCGTTGGGCCGGTCGGGCTTGGCGGGGTCTGTGGCCAGAAGGAAGGGCACGGGCTAGTCCTGGTCGTGGCGGTACACAGGTGTGATCAGTTCGGAGCGCTGGGTTTGACCGGTGTCCGGGTCATAGACCGCGCGGACCAGCGCTGAGAAGCGTTCAGTACCGACCTGGCCCCACAGTGAGGCGATCTCGCCGTTGAGCAGATGGGCGACCCCGCGTGAGCCTTGGGGGTGGATTCCGGCGATGGCCAGGAACGTGCCCTGGCCGTCCGGACGGGACAGCCGACCGAGGTAGGCGACGTCCATGGATTGCTGCAGGTCCATCTCCTGGCCGGACCGGTAGCTCTGGCCGGTGCGCGTGTCATGCAGCAGCCAGAGCCCCGGTTCCGGGTTCTCCCAGCGAATGACGGGGTCGGTTGCGTAGGCGCTGCGCATGGCCTCGGACATGGCCGGTCCGCAGACCACGACGAGGTTGGGGCGGTTGAGGTCGATCTGGCCGTCCACGGTGACATGGTCGGAGACCGCTTGCATGTCGAAGGAACGCACCAGCTCTTCGAGGGCTTGGCCGGTGGCCATGTCGTCCAGCGAGAGCACAGGGCGGTCCTTGACCTGGTCATGCCGCAGCGGGGTCGCCACGGTGACCGCCCCTAGGCCGAGAAAGGCCGCTTCCGGTGCGGGACCGGTATGGCGGATCTGGTGGATACGCCCGCGGCTCAACCCGGCCTTCTCCGCGATCTGGGCATAGGACATGCCCTGAGCGTGCAGGTCCTGGATCAGGCGCCGACGCAGGCGTGAAAGCTCGGTGACCTCTTGCTGGGCCTCAGCCAGGCGCTCTGTGGCAGCGCGCAGCAGTTCGAAGGGGTCCTCGATCTCCGCTATGCGTTCGAACTGGCCCGGCATCAATGCTCCCTCGGTCACTCGGACCGAGTCTAGGACCCTAGACAGAACAGGCGAAACGTCCGCACCGGTTTCAGCGTCCACCACCCGGAAGCGCTTACGCCGTCGGGGCATGCGCGGACCAGTCATGAAGGCCCGTCAGTGACCAGCTTCGCCCACACCCGCAACCCGAACGGATCCGGCTCGAAGCCCCAGTCCTTGGACAGCGCGGCGACGATGGCCAGCCCGCGTCCGTGATCCTCGACGGCGCCGAGGTCGGTCGGCGGCCGGGCGACAGGCATGGAGTCCCCACCGAGGTCGACCACGGCGACCTGTACCAAGGCAGGTTCCCGGTCGACATAGACGACGAAGGGACCGCACCACTCGCCACTCAGCGAGTGCTGGACAGCGTTGGTGGCCAACTCGCTTACGACGAGCTCGGCCGGATCGGCTAAAGGATGGCCGTCCATGACCGCGCGGGTGAAGGCACGCGCATGGGCGACTTCGGTCGGTAGACCGGGGAACATGCGGGACCAACTGACCATCGCGATCACCACCGTCTAGAGGGCTATACACCGCAGTGATGTGCAGCGTAAGCCACCGACAGTCGGTGATTCAACGAATTCACTGAATCAGTGGGTGAGCTTCTCGTAGTCCCGCCGGATCCGCCCCAGCATCTCGGCCGCCTCGTCACCGGTCACAGCCACCGCTTCGAGCCGGGCGTAAGCATCGACGTAGGCGGCCACAGCATCCGGTTCAGTGATGGTCATCTGCGCCGTGAACGTCTCAACGGTCACAGCCTCGTCATCGAAGACGGTGAACCCGTGCGGAGGCATTACAGGCAGCCGCACGGACCACGGCACCACGCCCAACCGCACGTTCGGAAGCTCGCAGGCCCGAGCGACCCGGTCGAGCTGAGCCGGCATCACCGCCCCATCCGCCGGCCACGTCCGCAGCGCACCCTCAGTGATGACGAACTCGAAGACACACCGGGAATCGCCAAGCCGATCGACCAGCGGCGAGGGGAAGTTGTTAGCCGCATTCGCGTATTCGGGAGATCTCAATGCACGCGGAATCATCGCCGCTTGAAATTCCTTTACCACGGCGGCGACTCGTTCCCAGCGTCGCGCGACATCTCGGACGAGTGATACTCCGGTATCTACTCGCCGATTATCGCAACCACTGTAAGCACCGTTGATCTGGTGGCGCAAGCCTTGTGCAACCGAAGGGTCGATTGGCAGGGCTTCCACAATCTTCTCAAGCGGGGTTGCTGAATTTACGCGACGACCATTTTCAATACGCGAAACCGTCGACTGTTTTATGCCAGCAATTAGTGCCGTATGTCGACTTGACCATCCTGCATCAATTCGTAGCTCTTTTAGTATTAATCCGATTTCTTTGATGGAATTCGAGTTTCTCATGTCAGGTGTTTGTACTTCTTAAGATGATTCCGATTTGACAATTGTTCCATCGCGAGAAACGGTTATATCACCAGCTACGAGTCCAGGTGTGTTGGTGGCTGTAGCAGACCACGAAGTCACAACTTCTTCGAACTCCTGCTCTGCAATCCAGTGAACTACGGGAAGCGAGTAGGTCTCACGTGGCCTTAAGTGCCGAATATTGAACATGAGCTTGCGTGACTCGATTAGGACATCTGGGGTGCTTGATTGGAGGTTCTGGCTGAAGTTCGACAAAGGTCGAATCATTGGCGAGTATCTCGTACCGATTGGCTCAGGCGGGTTTGGATAATCCTCTGAATATTCCTCATAATCTTCGCGTTCAATTACCAGAAACCCTTCAGGTATATCAATGTCCACTCGCACGTTATCGTAATTATGCTCGCTGTCGTTGACAAGGAGGCCTCTCATAATCCCATAGTTCTTCAATACGTAGCTTCTAAGCATGTAGCCACGCGATACAGCCTTGAGCTCTTCCAGGTACTCTTCCACCTCCGAACGATAGTCGTTCTCGCTTCGATTGTCCATCGATATAGGAATTGATCTTGGCAGTCGACCTTCGCTGCGGTGCATTCGTTCTGGAGCCAGGAGTTCCTCTTGTTTCTCTCTTGCGATATTCTCTATCCTGAGTTCATGGTCACCAAATAGCGGGCACCTAATATAGTCACCGTTGATAGTAAAATGGAAATCAGCGCCATGGGTGCGGCTAGCGTATCTCTCGGAAAGCTGTTGGATCTCTGCGGGACCCGCTTTTACGGTCTGTGCCATCCGGCGAATGTATATGTCACCCGCTGAATACTTCTCGAAATCTTTATGGAGAGTATGAATCATGTCTCCGTTCTTTGGTGGGTCGACGGTTACAACTAATACGCTCTTGTCTCCTTGTGGGACGTACGTGGGAATCCATGTAGGACCGTTGTCTCCAATGTAGGAACGAACGCCAGACTCCAAATCAGCGAGGTCAATTGATGTGACTCCATGTATCCCCGAAGGGTCTGCGCCGATAACGATATACCCAAAGCCTTCAAAACTTTTTCTGGCAATGTCGGGTTTGCGGTTCGCCATGGCGATGACATGTCTGGCTATTGTTGCCTTTGTGCGTTTCGTTTCTAGGTCTAGCGTCGACTTCCATTCAATGTAGTCGGTTTCGTCGTGTTTCCCGGCATTCGCTATTGCGTGGACAAGGTTTCTGAGATCGAGATGGGATCTAGGTGCTGTTCTTGTGTCAATATCTAGCGTCATTCAAGTCTCCTTGTCGCTGATGAAGGGTCTGCCGAATCGGGCCTTATGAGATCAAGGCGACGGCGCTGCGCGCCGTCGCTGCGGCTTGCTGGGGGCGTGCTCGGGCTGCGGGCTGACGCCCGGTCCCGAGCACGCCCCCAGCCGCCGCCCGGTCTTCACAGGCGCATCACGTGATCCCCTCCAAGTTTCAGCGAGCGCGTCTGTGACTATGGTGTCGTCCTACCCCGACAAACTGTCCCCTGTTGCTAAAACTCGGGTTGATGACGTTCTGGGTCCCGAGGCACTTGGTCGCGCGACTCTGTCTGTCTTGGGTGGTCGGCACCAGCGCGACCAAGCACCTCGGACCGGAACCTTGGTTGCTGTGGACTGTGGTTGCCGAGAGAGCCGCGTACCGTGGGCGGTGGTGTGCACGCCCCAGCGGGCAGCCGACCAGGGCCGCGCTACCTCCCAGGCCCCGCGCAGCGCGATACACATTCAGTGCACATGACGCCGGGATGCCCCCGGAACCGCCGGGAACCGGTAGGCATCAATCCGCCCAGTGACCAGCCGCGCCGTCATCCCGCAGCTGGCCGCACGTCACCCCAACTCCACGAAGAGGTCGTGGGTTCGAATCCCGCCACCCCGACAAGTGACCAGGGAATATTCCCCTGGTCAAGTGTGGCCACCTAGTAGGTAATGGATGCTGGGTGGCCACACTTTTGTCCCGCGTGCGCTGAGCCGTACGGTCGGGTTCAGTTTTCGGCGGGCGGGGTGAACGCCGTTGCGTGGTCGCGGACGAATTCGGCGATGTCCCGCGGAGGGCGGCCGAGAAGGTCCGCGACCGTGTCGGTGGTGAAGTCTCCCCAGCCGGCGGCGTACGCCTGCGCGTACTCTTCGAGCATGTCGACGATCCACTCCGGAACGCCGTAGCCGAGCAGTGCCTTGCGCTTGGCGTCGTCGCTGACCGGCAGGTATGTGACGGGTTTGCCAAGGGCGAGACTCAAGTGGTCGGCGACCTCGCCGAACGTCACTGAGCGCGGGCCGGTGAGGGTGTACGTCTCGCCGTGGTGGCGGTCCGGGTCGTCGAGGAGCACGCGGGCAGCGCACTCGGCGATGTCGCGTACGTCGATCATGCTGAGCCGTGCCGAGGCCATGTTCAGCGAGAACGTACCGGTCGCGGAGATGTCGCCCGCCTCGTTCAGCAGGTTCTGCATGAACCAGAGTGGACGCACGATTGTCCAGCGCATACCGGACCCTTCGGTCTCCCGGTCCGACAGCGCGTGCAATCTGCCGCTGCGGTTCGGCGCATCGTGTGCCGCGCCGACGGCGGACAAGCGCACAACGCGCTCCACGCCGGCTTGGCGTGCCGCCCACATGGCGTTCATGCTGTTCTCCGGCGCGCGCGGGTCGTTCGGGGCGAGCAGCCACAGATCCTGCACGCCCTCGAAGGCGGGCGGCAGCGACCGGGCGTCATCGAGGTCACCGACGAAGATCTCGGCGTTCTGCTTGCAGAGGCTGTCCGCTTCGGGCTCCTCGCGGACCAGAGCACGAAGATTCACATCGGCCCCTTCCAACGCTTTTATGAGCGCGGTGGACACGGTTCCGGTAGCTCCGGTGACCAGCACGGTGCGCGGCATGTTCATTCTCCTCTGGGGGTGGTGGGGACACGGGCCAGGCCGCGGACGACGTCGGAGCTCAGCTGTGCGGCGGCGATGGCGGTCAGCGCGAGCACGAACCCGACACCCTGCCACGGCGTCAGGGACTCGCCGAGGAACAGCCAGCCCAGGATCGTGGCGACCGCGGGTGAGAGCAGGGGGAGGAACGACACGGCGACCACGGGCAGCCTGCCGATGCCGCTGAACCAGAGCGGGTAAGTGAGCAGGGCGCCCAGAATGGCCAGCCACGCGTAGCCGCCGATCGCGGGAAGATCCAGCGCGGGCGGAAGTCCCTCGAACACGAAGGCGAGCGGGACGAGCACGAGACCGCCTGCGGTGAGCTGCCAGCCGGCGAGGGCCGCTGCGCCGACGCCCTCCGGACGTCCCCAGCGTTTGGTCAGGACGATTCCGCCGGCCATCACGCCCGCGGCCGCGATACCGGCCAGGATGCCCCACAGGTCGAAGGAGAGCTGACCGCGCAGGACGATCAGCCCGACACCCACCACGCCGACCAGTCCCCAGCCGAGCCGCCAGCGTGTGGGCTTCTCACCGAGCAGCAGGAACGCCAGGGCGACAACGAACAACGGCTGGAGGGCGAAGAGGGTCGCCGCGACGCCACCCGGCAGTTGGTAGGCGGCGACGAACAGAAGCGCGAAGAACGCGCCGATGTTGAGGGTGCCGAGCAGCAACGAGCGCCACAACCACGCGCCGTGCGGCAGTTTGCGCGTGATGGCGAGCAGAACCAGCCCTGCCGGCAGCGCGCGGATCACAGCGGACATCAACGGGTGACCAGGCGGGAGGAACTCGGTGGTGACCAGGTACGTGGTGCCCCAGATGGCCGGCGCGGTCGCGGTCAGCGCGGTCACCGCCAGGGTGCTACTGGGCGGGGGCGTGCTGCCCGCGTCCGGCCGGTCCGATAACTGCGTCATGTGGACTCCTTAACGTTAAAATGTTCAACGTTCGTGAGTCTAGTCAGCTGGTAGAATGGCGTCAAACATTTTCACGTTAAGATGTTCTGGAGGCGGCGAACCCGTGAAGGACAACGTCGACTGGCGGCTGGACCAGTGGCGGGCCGAGCGGCCCGATATCGACCCCGCGCCGATGGGCGTGGTGGGCCGGATCCAGCGCGCCTGCCGGCTACTCGAACGCGAGCTTCGAGACAACTTCGCTAGGTATGACCTGCAGATATGGGAATTCGACATAGCGTCGACGCTGCGCCGGTCCGGGTACCCGTATCAGCTCACCGCTGGGCAGTTGGTCGAGTCGTCGATGGTCACCTCCGGAGCGATCACCAACCGGATCGACCGTCTCGTCGCCAAGGAGCTGGTGACCCGCGAGGTCGACCCCCAGAATCGGCGCAGTGTGCTGATCACGCTGACCGAGCGCGGCAAGGAGCTGATCGACCGAGTCGTCGTCGAGCATGTCGACCTGGAGGCGAATCTCCTCAGTCAACTGAGCGACCGCGACCAGGAACATCTCGCCGGGTTGCTGCGCGAGCTGCTCGCCGGCCTCGGCGACAACTCGCCTGGCAATCCCCTGAATCCGTAGCGGCCGGCCTGCGGGGATGCCGCGCCACCGGGGGCTAAGCGCCGCGTTGCCTCCCCGAACCTCTGGTCTGTCCGACAGCCGGCTTCAGGTCCGCGCCGCCACCTCGCGCCAGAAACCATCGACGCGGGCGTTCCATTCGTCCGGTACCTCCTGGAAGGGCTGGTGGGCCTCCTCTTCCAGGACCTCGAACCGGGCGCCGGGAATCCGCTCGGCAACGGCGCGGCAGAGCGGTGGGCGCGAGGTCGTATCGCGGCCGCCGGCGAGGACGAGGGACGGCACGGTGATCTGCGGCAGGCGGTCAGTCGTGTCGTGGTCGACGAAGGCATCGATGTACCGCTGCACGTCCCCGGTCGACTGTTTGTGGGGGAAGGCGAGAATGTCCTCGATGATCCGGTCGACCGTGCCGTCGTTGTGCGCTCGCGGCGTGTAGATGTCGAGGAAGAAACCTTCGAGAAACGCGCGCTCGCTCGGAGCGGCCTCCACCAGCCAGCGGACGAAAAGGGCCCACGAGCGAAGGTACCGGTCCATTGCGGGCCACGTGCTCTGCAGGACAAGACCGCGAACGAGTCCGGGGTGCCGAAGCACCAGTTCTTGGGCGATGATGCTGCCGGCCGAGAAGCCGGCGACGTGGGCGGAGGGAACGCCGAGCGCCCGTAGGAGCCCGGCCGCGTCGTCCGCCATCGCCTCCACCGAGACAGGAGCTTCGGGCATTGCCGTCCGCCCCGCTCCCCGATTGTCGAAAGCGACCAGCCGGTAGCGGTCGGAGAGACCGTCGAGTTGGAACCGCCACGATTCGACGGTGTCGCCCAGGCCGCCTATGAGCAGGACGTACGGCCCCTGGCCGACCTGCTCGGTCCAGATATCGAGGTCACCGGCGCGAATGTGTTCGCCCATGCCAAAGTCTCCTCACCCCAGCCATGCGACCCACCCATGTGCCTGGCGCGTCAAAGCAGCTCCCGCGCTTGGCGGAGCGGCCGGAGAAGTCAGGGTCCAGATGGTGCGCACGGATACGACTCATGCTAGGCACCCTCGGTAATGTTCCGGGAAACTTCCTGTGTGCGTCGAGGACATGCTGGGCCCGGATCACTTGACGCTCGCCGTGAACCCGCCGCAGCGGACCGGCGTCACACCGCCTCCGAGCCGTCCCGGTCGCGCCCTCGCTGAGCCCGCTTCCGGCAGGCCGCTCCGCAATAGCGCGCCGGTCGCCCGGTCGTACGGCGCTCCAGCGCGACTCCGCAGATCCGACAGCACCGCGGCGGTTCGCCACCGTCACGATTCCCCGGGTGAGTGGCCGGTATGTCACGG
The DNA here is from genome assembly GCF_014203805.1 of Lipingzhangella halophila. GTDB lineage: Bacteria > Actinomycetota > Actinomycetes > Streptosporangiales > Streptosporangiaceae > Lipingzhangella > Lipingzhangella halophila. Next base: position 944,714 of record NZ_JACHJT010000002.1, read on the forward strand.
TTCAGGGCGGCGCCCTTCACTTTCGTGACGCCGTCGGCCGCGCCCTTCCCCGTTCGCAGCCCTTCCAGCGCGAGGCGAACTATCCGCCCGCCACCGCTCACTTGCATCGCGGTGCAGCCGATGATCAGCGCCTTCACCTCTTCGGCGGCAACGTCCGAGCGCACATCGCCGCTGCGCTGGGCGGCATCCAGATGGTCACACAGGGCCTTGTCGTATCGGAGCACCGAGGCGGTCAGCAACCTGCGCGGCCAGCCCGAGTCCGATTGGAAGGCGTCGCAGAGCTGCGCGCGGCCGCGCGCCGACTCGATGGAGTCGGTGAGCAGGGTAAAGAAGGCGCCACCGGGATCGGTGAAATCCCGCCTGCGGTTGGCGCGCGCGACGAGCTCGTCGAGCTGGACGGCGAAGACGGCTTCGAGGAGGCCTTCCTTGGTGGGAAAGTGCCGGTGGACGGTACCGGCCCCCACCCCCGCTGCGCGCGCGATGAGAGCGAGGGAGACGGACGTCCCCTCCGCGGCTACGGCACGACGGGCGGCGAGAAGGATGGCGGTGCGGTTGCGCCGGGCGTCGGCACGGAGGGAATCGGCTGGAGCGCTCATGTCACGGAACCCCTTCCTCCGGCCCTGGCGGATCTACGGTGATGATCCGGGTTGCTCGACCCGATCCTATGGTCAGGAAGGACACGATGACGGACACCCGAACGATCCTCGTCACAGGTGCCACCGGACGCCAGGGCAGCGTGACCGCACGTCGACTACTCGCAGACGGCCATCACGTCAGGGCGTTGGTACGCGGGATCGACTCACCCGCTGCCACCGCGCTGGAGGCGAGCGGCGCGGAACTGTTCCGTGGCGAGATGGACGACCCCGCGAGTCTTGAGGCGGCGCTGACCGGCGCGCAAGGCGTGTTCGTCGTTCCGCCTGCGGCCTACGGCCCGGAAGGTCCGGATACGGAACTGGAGTTCCAGCGCGGCCGGGCCGTCATCGATGCTGCGGTAGCAACGGGCGTCGAACACGCCGTTTTCACCGGTATCGGGTCGTTCTCGGGCGGAGCGGCGCTACAGGCCGAGGGGAAGCAGCGGATCGAGCAGTACCTGTGGGCCGGCGGCCTGAGCGCGACGGTGCTACGCCCGGTCCGCTTCATGACGAACTTCCTCGGCACCGGTATCGGCCTTGACGACGTCCGCGACGGTGCGAGCCGTCATGTGTTCCCGGCTGACGAACCGGTACAACTGATCGCCGTGGAGGACATCGGGGAGTTCGCGGCCATGGCGTTCGGTGCACCCGGTCGCTTCACCGGTCGCACCCTGGAACTCGCCGGCGACGCCCTCACCCCGAATGAGGCATTCGCCGAGATCAACGCCGCGACCGGCTTCGACCTCCACTACTCTCCCCTGAGCGAGGCGGAGGCCGAGGCCATGGGCCCCGGAGTTGCCGAGGCCCGCCGCCTCTGGCTTGCCGGCCACCGCTGGCACGCCGACATCGAAGCCCTCAGTGTCCTCCATCCCGGCCTGCGGTCGTTCCGCACGTGGCTGTCCGAGGGCGGTGCCGACCTTTTCCAGCGAGCTTTCCGCCACGGTTGAGCCCGGTCCCGAAGCAGGCCCTGCCGTGTGCGGACGGAAGGCGGGGACTCCGCTCTCCCGTCGACCGAGTGGCAGACGTTCCTCGATGGATCTGCGGCGCCAAGGTGCTGGACCGCCGGAATCGCAGGCCGGCCACGGTGGGGTACGACGGGGCGAACGGTGGTGGACAGGGCTGGCGGGGTGCGGCGAGCCCGCTGTGTCACCCCTCGGTGGCCACCAGGTCGAGCAGGCTTGCCTCTGGGCGGCAGCAGAAGCGCACCGGCGCGGTGGGGGAGGTGCCGAGCCCTGCGGAGACGTGGAGCCAGGACGTGCCGTAGCGGTGCAGGCCCCAGGCGCGGCGGCGGTCGATTCCGCAGTTGGTGACCAGGGTGCCGAAGTAGGGCAGGCAGAGCTGGCCGCCGTGGGTGTGCCCGGCCAGCAGGAGCTGGTAGCCGTCGGCGGCGAACCGGTCGAGGTTGGTGGGCTCGGGGGAATGCATCACGCCGAGCCGGAGGTCGGCACCGGGATCTGCCGGACCCGCGATGCGGGAGTAGCGGTCGAGCTTGATGTGGGAGTCGTGGATACCCGCGGCGGCGACATCGAGACCGCCGGCCTTGAGCCGCCCCGCCTGGTTGTTCAGGTCGAGCCAGCCCGACGCGGTCATGGCGGCACCCAGCTCGCGCCATGGGAGGTCGGGGGTCTTGCGTTTGTTGTAGTCGTCGCGGCTGCTCCGCCACAGGTAGCGCGCGGGGTTCTTGACCTGGGGCGAGAAGAGGTCATTGGAGCCGTAGACAAAAGCCCCGGGCCGGTCCAGCAGCGGCCCGAGCGCGTCGATGAACGGTTCGACGGCGCGTTCGTGCGCCAGTGAGTCGCCGGTGTTGATGACGAGATCGGGCTCGTAGGAGTCGAGTCCGCGGATCCAGTCGAGCAGCATCCGCCGGCCGGGGGTGAGGTGGGCGTCGGCGAGGTGCAGCAGCCGCAGCCGCGGACTCCCGGGGGGCAGCAGGGGGATCTCGTACCGTCGCAGCCGGAACCAGTTTCGCTCGATGACCGACGCGTAGCCGATCCCGGCAACCCCCACGGCCCCTGTGACGGCCGCGGCCGTGGCCGCGGCGCGCAGGCTCTTCCGCACCGTGCTCAATTCCGTGCACCTCCATTCGGATATCGATGGTGTCAGATACCCGGAGTGGCCGAGCCGCTCGTCCACAGCCGAATGAACTCCGTTGGCACGGAGAAACCTGTTCGGCGGCGCGGGACCGAAACCGTATGATCCGTTCCATGTCCGAACTCAAGGATCGTCTGCAGGCCGACCTCACCAGCGCCATGAAGGCGCGCGACACTGTCCGCGCCCGCACGCTGCGCATGGTGTTGAGCGCCGTGTCCGCCGAGGAGGTCTCCGGCAGCTCCGCGCGCGAGCTCAGCGACGACGAGATCGTCGCGCTCGTCACGCGAGAGGCGAAGAAGCGCCGGGAGGCGGCCGACGCGTTCGAGAAGGGCGGGCGCGCCGACAAGGCCGAGGCGGAGCGCGCCGAGGGCGAGATACTCGCCGGGTACCTGCCGGCGCAGCTCACCGACGCCGAGCTTGCGGACATGGTCACCGCGGCCATTGAGGAGACCGGTGCGGCCGGCCCCAAAGCCATGGGACAGGTCATGAAGGTGGTCAACCCGAAGGTCGCAGGGCGCGCCGAGGGAAGCCGGGTGGCAGCGGAGGTCCGCCGGCAGCTCTCCGCCTGAGCCCGCGCGGCGGCACACCCGGAGCGGCCGCGCCGTGCCGGGTGCCGGTGCACCGGCACCCGGCACGGCCGGCTAGTCGCCGCCGTTTCCGCCGCCTCCGCTGCTGAGGAAGACGTTCACGGTCGCGCCCTCGGGAAGGGTGGACCCGGGATCGGGGTTCACCGCGGCCACGGAACCCCTGGGCTCGTCGGATTGGATCCGGTTGGATGCCACGCTCACCTCGAACCCGGCTTCTTCCAGCTCGCGCACGGCGGCGTCCTGTTCCTGCCCGACGACGTTGGGGACACCGCCCTCGGAGTTAGCGGGGCTCGCGTTCGACCGTGAGCCCGATCCTCCGGAGCCGCCGAACTTCGACGGGGCCTTCGGCAGGCTCTCCTCGGGAAGGCCCTTCACGGCCTCGCTCATGGTCTCTTCCCAGATCGGGCCGGGGATCGTGGCCCCGTACACCACGCCGTAGCTCCGGCCGCCGAGTGTGACGCCGCGCAGCGGGTGCGCCTGCGGGCCGCGCGGGTCGCCGACCCACACCGATCCGGCGAGGTTCGGGGTGAAACCGGAGAACGACGCGGCGGCGTTCCCGTCGGTGGTGCCGGTCTTGGCGGCGGCCGGGCGGCCGATCTCCAAGCCGTCGGTCGTGCCGCCGTCGAACGTGTTGGAGAGCAGGTAGGTGACGCCGTCGGCGACGTCCTTGTCGATCACCCGCTCGCACTCGTTCTCGACGTCGATCGTCTCCCCGGCCTGCTGGTCCTCGATCGAGGTGATGGCCTGCGGCTCGCAGTAGGTCCCGCCGGAGGCGAACGTCGCGTAGGCGCTGACGAGGTCGATGATCGCGACCTCCTCACTGCCGAGGGTGAACGAGTTGTTCGCCTGGGTGTTCTCGTTGTCGAAGCTCGTACCGTCGCCTCGTTCGAGGCCGAGCTTCTGGGCCATCTCGATCGTCTCGCACAACCCGACGTCGGCCTGGAGCTGCGCGAAGAAGGTGTTCGCCGACTGCTGGGTTCCGGTGATCATGTTGTAGTTGCCGCCGCTGCTCTCGCTGGCGTTGCTGACATCCCAAGGGGGCAATCGGCCGCCGTCGCAGTTCCGTTGCCCGGTCACCGTGGTGGAACCGCCGCCGCCGAAGGACGTGCTGAAGCCCTTGCCCTGGTCCAGGGCGGCGGCCAGGGTGATGGGCTTGAACGTGGATCCGACCTGGAAGCCGGTGCTGCCGCCGCGGTCGATCCCGGTCGTGAAGTTGATCGAGGTCTCCCCGCGGTTGTTCTCGTCGGGACCGTAGTTGCGGCTCTGCGCCATGGCCCGGATCTCTCCGGTGCCGGGCTCGACCAGCACCTCGGCGGCGACCTTGCGCGACTGGTTCTTGCGCGGCACCCATTTGTCGACCGCCTCCTGGGCAGCCTCCTGCATGTCCCCGTCAAGAGTCGTGTGGATCTCCAGGCCCGCCGTCCGCAGCCAACGGGCGCGTTCGGTCTCGTTCTCGCCGAACTGTTTGCTCTTCTCGATCTCCTGGACCACGTAGTCGCAGAAGAACGGCTGGTCACTGGGCATACAGCCGTTGCTGGGGTTGCTGAGGTCGAGGTTCAGGTCCTTCCCCTTGGCCTCCTCAGCCTCCTTCTTGGTGATGGCGTCGTTTTGCACCATGGCGTCAAGGACGACGTCGCGCCGTTTCTTCGCGTTATCCGGGTTGACGCTGGGGTTGTACAGGTAGGGGTAGCGCACCAGGCCGGCGAGCATCGCGGCCTGTTGGATCTCCAGTTCGTCGGCGTCGACCCCGAAGAAGTGCTGGGCGGCCGACTGGGCCCCGTAGGCGCCGTCGCCGAAGTAGGCGATGTTGAGGTACCCCTCGAGGATCTCGTCCTTGGACATCTTCTGCTCGAGCGCGATCGCGTAGCGCAGCTCGCGGATCTTGCGCGACAGAGTCGTCTCGCGGGCCTCTTCCTGTTCGGCCTGGGTAGTCGCGCTCTCGACCAGGACGTTCTTCACGTACTGCTGGGTGAGAGAGGACCCGCCCTGAGTGTCGCCGCCGGCGGTGCGCAGTGCGGCGCGGAAGGTCCCGGGGACGTCCAGCCCGCCGTGCTCGTAGAAGCGGTTGTCCTCGATCGCGATTATGGCGTCCTGCATGACCGGCGCCATGTCGTCCAGCTTGACCAGTTCGCGGTTCTGGTCGTATATCTCCGCGATGACGTCGCCGTTCTGATCGTAGATGGTCGATCGTTGTGGAGGCGGCGGTGTCTCTAGCTCACTGGGCATGTTGAGGAAACCGGTGGCGATGTTGCGCGCGGTAATGCCAAGCCCCCCTACCGCGGGCAGCGCGAGCGCCGCGACCAGGACGCCCGCGACGACGCCGACACCAAAGAGCTGACCGATTTTCTGCAGCAATGTCCCCTGACTCACACCCATCAGACTACGTGGGCCCGGCAATTGCTCGCGGCCCGATCAGGACACGATTCGGCGCCGCACCCGTGCTTTCGGCCTCACCGTAAACAAGTTCCCCACGAGTAACTTTTGATGCCGTGAGCTGGCTTACGCACCCACGCAATCACGCCCCGTGCAGGGATGCTGGCTGATCGTCCAGGCGTCCATGGCCCACCCGGGCTATATCAGAAATGAGCCTATTGGGGCCTGTTGGTCACGCGTGCTGATCCGTAGTTTCGTCACCAGCAGTAAGCGAGGAGTAAAGATCGCCAAAAGATCGGCTGATCTCCCGCATGCGATCGGGACCCCCGAGGCTGGTCTTGCCACCGGTCCGACCGGTGTGTCCTCCTCGCACCGCGCCGACGACCGCGCCCGTCGGCCGTACGTACAACACACATGCTGATCTTGGGAGTGGGGCAACATGTGGAATACAGACTGGACCGCGCGAGCCGTGTGCCGGGAGACCGATCCCGACGCGCTCTTCGTCCAGGGAGCAGCCCAGAACCGGGCGAAGCTCATCTGCCGGGGATGCCCCGTGCGCACCGAATGCCTGGCCGACGCGCTGGACAACCGCATCGAGTTCGGGGTGTGGGGAGGCATGACCGAACGTGAGCGGCGCGCGCTACTCCGGCGCCGGCCCGACGTCAGGTCGTGGCGCACGCTGCTGGAGAACGCCCGTAAGGAGTACGAGCAGGAGGTTGTCGGGGCCGGAGCCCTTACCCACTGACCCCGTTGCCGCCGGTCCGCGACTGGAAGCCCCCGTTTCCCATCGCCTCGCCGATCTCGTGAAGGCCACCGAGGTCGCTCACATCCTCTGGTCGCGCTGGGATCTCCACAACGGGGACACCGGGGTGCGCGGCGGTGAGGCGTTCCCGCAACCGGATCTCTCGCGCCTCCATCCGCGCGCGTTCGGCGTGCAGCCGCAGGGCCGCCGCGGCAAGAGCGTGGTCCCCGGATTCCGCCACCGCCTCCGCCGCAGCGAGGCTCTGTTCCATTGACAGGCCCTGTGTCGCCGTGCGGTGCGTGCGGTTGACCACGACACCGGCGAGTGGCATCCGGTCCGCGCCGAGCCGTTCGATGAAGTAGGAGGCCTCCCGGAGTGCGTCGGGGTCGGGGGCGGCGACGACGATGAACGCGGTATCCGGAGCCTGCAGCAGCCGGTAGGTCTGCTCCGCGCGCTCCTGGAAGTCGCCGAACACGGCGTCGAACGCGGTCACGAAGGTTTGCACGTCGCGCAACAACTGCGCACCGACGATCTTGCTGATGATGCCGGTGACGACGCCGAACCCGGCCCCGATCAGCCGGAAGGCACCCGTCTTGGCCGGGGCGCTGAGAATCTTCAGCAGCCTGCCGTCGAGGAACCTGCCGAGTCTCTTCGGCGCGTCGAGGAAGTCCAGCGCAGAGCGGCTTGGCGGGGTGTCGACGATGATCAGGTCCCAGTCGCCGGACTGGCGGAGCTGCCCGAGCTTCTCCATGGCCATGTACTCCTGCGTTCCGGAGAAGCTGGAAGACAGCGACTGGTAGAACGGGTTGGCCAGGATCTGCCGGGCACGTTCGGGGTCGGCGTGCGCCTCGACGATCTCGTCGAACGTGCGCTTCATGTCCAGCATCATCGCGTACAGCGTCCCCGCGGGCCGCCCCGTTCCGGCGTCCGCCCCGGGGAGGTCGACCGGGCGGGGCGTGTTGTCCAGCGTGTGCAGCCCCATTGACTGGGCGAGTCGCCGTGCCGGGTCAACGGTGATGACGACGACGTCGCGCCCGCGCTCGGCCGCGCGCAGCCCGAGCGCGGCCGCGCTCGTGGTCTTGCCGACACCGCCCGACCCGCAGCACACAACAATGCGCGTCCCGGGATCGTCGAGCAGCGCGTCAGTGTCGAACACCGGCGACTCGGCGCCGTTCGGTGGGCGCGATGCCGTCATAGCCCAACCTCCCGGGAAACCGCGCGGCTGGACTCGGTACCGGGGCGCGTCGGGGTCATGCCATCCCCTGTTCTCGGAGCAGGCCGGCCAGGTCGTACAGGCCGTCCCGGGTGATTCCGTCGCTGGACAGCGGAAGTTCCCGCATCGGGTACTCGACGGCCGACAGGCGCCGCCGGATCGCGGCCTCCACCCGAACCCGCCGGGCGTGCTCGGTGATCTCGGTGGCCAGTTGGCGGCTCCTCTCCTCGGGCTGCTCCAGCATCGCGGCTTTGAGGCCCCGAGTGAGTGCCTCGGTGTCGAGCTCCCCGGCCGCCGCTGTTTCCAGCGTCCGCGCGTCGAACAGCGGGTCGCGCACCATGTTGACCACGAGGGAGCCGACGTTCAGCCCGATCCCGTTGAGGTCGGAGATGCCGTCCAGGCATTCCTGCGCCGGCATCTCCTCCAGTAGCGAGACGCAGTGCACCGCGGTCTCGGGTGAGCGTATGGTCTCCATGACCTTGTCCGCGTGATTGCGGATGGGGCCCACCCGGGCCAGCCCGGCCACTTCGGAGTTGACGTTCAGGAACTGCGCGATCCGCCCGGTGGGCGGGGCGTCCAGCACGACGGCGTCGTAGACGAACGGCGCGCGCGTGCCATCCCGGCCGCCGCGCCGGCGATCGGTGCCGGCCCTGCGGCGTACCGCCTCGGTCGCCTTGCCGGTGACCAGTACGTCGCGGAGCCCAGGGGCGATGGTCGTCGCGAAGTCCACGGCGCCGAACCGCGAAAGCATGTTCCCGGCGCGGCGCATGCCGTAGAACATCTCCAGGTACTCCATAAGGGCCGCCTCGGCATCGACGGCCAGCGCGAGGACATCCCCGCCGCCGGGGGCGGCGGCTACCTTCCGCTCCTCGTACGGCAGCGGCGGGCAGTCGAAAAGCTGGGCGATCCCCTGCCGTCCCTCGACCTCGACCAGCAGCACGCGTCCGCCGCCGGACGCGAGCGCCAGGGCGAGCGACGCGGCAACGGTGGTCTTTCCGGTGCCCCCTTTGCCCGTCACGACGTGCAGCCGGACCCTTCCTTGGTGCCCCTCGCGTTCACGTGCGCTCACCCCATGGAGTCTAAGGTCGTACTCATGGCCTCGCTCTGTTCCCCACGCGTTCTAGGGTGTTCACGCACCACCCGCCGGGTGGTTACCCGCGTCCTTGGCAGGCACGCGGGTCAACGCAAGAGTTGGTAAGTAAGGTGGCGCCCATGACGAAGTGGGAGTACGCGACGGTGCCGCTGCTGTCGCACGCGACGAAGCAGATCTTGGACAACTGGGGAGAGGACGGATGGGATCTCGTCTCGGTCATCCCGGGCCCCGCTGTCGATGGTGACCCGCGCAACCAGCAACTGGTCGCCTACATGAAGCGCGAGAAGCAGTGATGTTGAGCCCGGAGCAGCGCCTCGCGGAGCTCGGTTGGACACTGCCCGACGTGGTAGCGCCGCTGGCCTCCTACACCCCGACCGTCCGGACCGGCGACCACGTCTACGTTTCCGGTCAGGTTCCCCTGGTCGGCGGCGCGCCGGCCGGCACCGGCAAGGTCGGGGCGGAGGTCACACTCGAACGGGCGGGGGAGCTGGCGGCGATCTGCGCGCTCAACGGCATCGCTGCTCTCAAGGCCGAGCTCGGGGAGTTGGTGAGAGTCCGTCGGGTGGTCAAGGTGCTCGGGTTCGTTGCGAGTGATCCGTCCTTCCATGAGCACCCCAAGGTGATCAACGGGGCCAGCGACCTGATCGGTGAGGCCTTCGGCGCCGCCGGCGTGCACGCCCGCAGTGCTGTCGGTGTCGCGGCGCTTCCCCGCGACGTCCCGGTCGAGGTGGAGATGATCGCCGAGGTCGGTTGAGCGGTGCTTTCGGCCGGGGTCGCCGGGCCACCGCTGCAGAGGTACGGCCCGGCGACGGCGCTTGTTCTCAACCGCAAAGGACGACCGCGATGCAGATGGAACACCCCCACCACCGCGATGCTCGCGAGGGCGGTGGCATGCCGAGGGAGCCCGACCACGCGGCCACGGTGATGCTGCTGCGCTCGAACGGGGCGAGTACGGCCCCGGAGGCGGAGGGGCTGGAGGTGTTGCTGCTCCGGCGGGCGCGGACGATGTCGTTCGCGCCCAGCGTCTACGCGTTCGCCGGCGGGCGGGTGGACCCCCGCGACGCGGACCTCGGGGCTCCCGGGGAGGATCCCGCTCCGTCGTGGTGGTCGGGCCCCGATCCGAAGCTGTGGGCCGAGCGGCTCCGGGTGCCGGTGCCGTTGGCCCGTGCGCTGGTGTGCGCTGCGGTCCGTGAGACCTTCGAGGAATCGGGCGTGCTGCTCGCCGGGGAATCGGCCACGGACGTCATCACGGACACGCGAGGCGACGACTGGGAGGCCGACAGGCGGTCGCTCATCGAGCGGTCGCTTTCCTTCAGCGCCTTCTTGGAGCGGCGCGGCCTGATACTGCGCTCCGACCTGCTGCTGCCCTGGTCGCGGTGGATCACCCCGCGCAAGGAGCCCCGGCGCTACGACACCCGCTTCTTCGCCGCTGTCCTGCCCGAAGGGCAGCAGACCCGGGACTTCGGTGAGGAGCACGACCACGTGCTGTGGATGCGCCCGGACGACGCCGTAGGGCGCTGGCGGCGCGGCGACCTGGCCATGCTCACCCCCACCGTGGCCACCTGCGAGGAGCTGGCGAACTGCGGTTCACTGGAGAGCGTAATGGCCGCCGAGCGGGATATCGTCCCGATCGAGCCGGAGGTGCGGCAGGTCGGTGGTGAGCTGCGGGTGGTCGTGCCGGGCGGTATGGAGTACCCACTGTGACCCTCCGGAGCGCCGGCCAAGGATAATTTCCCCGAGTGGCGCCATGGGGAACGAAACGAGGTGCGATGCGGATCGACGGCTCAGGCACACTGCGCGCGAGCTGCGCACTGTGTCCCAACCCCGGCCCTATGACACTCGACGGCACGAACACCTGGACGCTGCGCGAACCGGGCGCGCGAAGCGTGATCGTGGTCGACCCCGGTCCGAACGACGAGCGGCACCTGGAGCGCGTGGCCCGGACGGTCCAGGAGCAGGGTGCCCAGGTCGCGGTCGCATTGCTGAGCCACCACCACGACGACCACACGGGTGGGGCACGGTACTTCGCGGAGCTGACCGGGGCGCCAGTGCGCGCGCTCGACCCGGACTTCTGCGTGGGCGGTTCTCCGTTGCGCGACGGCGAGACGGTGCGCGCCGACGCTCTGGAGGTGCGGGTCGTTGCCACTCCCGGGCACACGAAGGACTCGCTGTCCTTCCACATGCCCTCTGACGAGGTCATCCTGACCGGCGACACGGTGCTCGGCCGCGGCACCGCGGTGATCACCGACGACGGCGGGCTGGCCGACTACCTGGACTCCCTGTACCAACTGCGCGACCTGGCCCACTCCGCCGATGTCCGCGCACTGCTTCCCGGACACGGTCCGATCTGTACCGAACCGATGCTGAAGCTCAACGAGTACATCAGCCACCGCGAGGACCGGCTCGCCCAGGTTATCGACGCCGTGACGGCCGGTGACCGCACACCGGAGGAGATCGTCGCGCGGGTCTATGCCGACATCGATCCCGCGGTGCGCCCCGCGGCGCTGTCGTCCGTCCGGGCGCAGCTCCGTTACCTGGCCAAGCGGGGAGACATCCCCGTGGAGCTGGGAGAGGAGATATAGGTCGGTGATGGGGGTGCGTGGCGCGGCGTCCAACGAAAGTGGCGACGAAGGCAGCGGATGGGTCGTATCGCGGGTGACTGTGGGGACGTTCTCGGCGCTGAACATGTCCGCACGGTCGGTTTCGGTGCCGCGCTTGCCCGGAGAACGCCCGACGCGACGGGCCCGGCCGTGGGCCGGGCCCGATCGTCCATCGCGTGGTGCGCCGATGAACGGCGCAGTGCCAGGGTTGGCGTCAGCGCGCGCGGCGGCGCATCCGTTCGGCGTCCAGGAGCACGACGGCCTTCGCCTCGATCCGCAGCCAGCCGCGCAGCGCGAACTCCGCGAGCGCCTTGTTGACGGTCTCCCGGGATGCGCCCACGAGCTGGGCGAGCTCCTCCTGAGTGAGGTCGTGGTGGACGTGCAGGCCGTCCTCGCCCTCCTTGCCGAACCGGTCGGCGAGGTCGAGGAGCTGCTTCGCGACCCGCCCCGGGACATCGGTGAAGACGAGGTCGCCCATGACGTCGTTAGTCCGCCGCAGCCGGTTCGCGAGGGACTTCAGGAGCTGCATGGCGACACTGGGCTGACCCGCGATGAAGGGGCGCAGGTCGGCGTGGCCCAAACCGGCCAGGACCGTGTCGGTCACCGCCACCGCGCTCGCCGTTCGCGGGCGCGGGTCGAACAGCGACAGCTCACCGAACATCTCGCTCGGACCGAGCACGCTCAGCAGGGTTTCGCGGCCGTCCACAGCGGTACGGGTCAGCTTGACCTTCCCGCTTGTGATCACGTAAAGCCGGTCGCCCTCGTCTCCCTCGGAGAAGAGCGTCTGCCCTCGACCGAGGCGAACCTCGCTCACTGAGGCGCGCAGCGCGGCGGCGCCCTCTTCGTCGAGCGCCTCGAAGAGAGGTGCCTTGCGCAGCACCTCGTTGGTCTCGTCCACCAGTTCCTCCTTGCAGCCTGACCGTCAATAGTGTGACGTATATCGCACCCCAGTGTGAAACCAGGTCGTTACCTCGGCTTGTCTCTCAGGTGACGACAGGACCGCCACAGCCGACGGCAGCTACCTCGATTTTAGTCGCATTGGGCCCTGGCGCGGCTCCCGGCCTGCCGGAGTCCCAGTGGGACAGACCTTTGTCCCGGCTCGCCAGGTTCCCAGCCCCCGCCTTGTCCGGCCGGGTGCCAGACCGTGGTCGCGCGGGGATACGTAGGCTTTGGGGTGTGCCTCGCGATACATCCAGCTCCTCCGCAACGTCCGAACCCACGGGAGATTCCGTTACCCCGACCAGTGAGTCACGCCTCGCGCTGGTGAGACGTGCCCGACGTATGAACAGGGAATTGATCCGGCTGTATCCCGATGCGCACTGTGAGCTTGATTTCACTGGTCCCCTTGAGTTGCTTGTCGCCACAATCCTTTCCGCCCAGTGCACCGACAAGCGTGTGAACGCTGTAACTCCCAAGCTGTTCCAGCGGTACCAGTCCGCCGCGGACTATGCGGCCGCCGACCGGGAGGAGCTGGAGGGCCTCATCCGCTCGACCGGTTTCTTCCGCAGCAAGGCCAACAGCATCATCGGACTCGGCCAGGCCCTGTGCGAGCACCATGGGGGCGAGGTCCCCGCGAACCTGGACGACCTGGTGCGGCTGCCCGGGGTGGGGCGCAAGACCGCGAACGTCGTGCTGGGCAACGCCTTTGCGGTTCCCGGCATCACGGTGGACACCCACTTCGGGCGGTTGGCCCGCAGGTTCGGGTGGACAGCGTCGAGCGATGCCGTCAAGGTCGAAAACGATGTCGGAAGCCTTTTTCCGGCTAAGGACTGGACTATGCTTTCGCACCGGATGATCTGGCACGGGCGGCGAATCTGCCACGCGCGGCGACCCGCGTGCGGTGCGTGCGCTCTCGCTCGCTGGTGCCCCGCGTTCGGTGCCGGGCCCACCGACGAGGAGGAGGCGCGCGCGCTGGTCCGGAACGGGCCGTTCTCATGAGCGGACAGGGCTTGGAGCGAGGCCGCGCCATGGGGTGGGGCGGGCCGGAGCACCACGCCGAGACTCCCGAATGGCTGTCGGCTCTCGCCGCGGCCGCGCAGCGGATGCCGGTCCCGAGCCGGATGCGCCCGCCGGAGCACGGGGGCCGGCGCTCTGCGGTGCTCATCCTCTTCGGCGCGGGCGACCGCGGGCCCGACATCCTGCTCATCCAGCGGAAGAACGGGCTGCGCCGGCACTCGGGGCAACCCGCGTTCCCCGGCGGCTCCATCGAACCCTCTGACCTCAGTGCCGAGGACGCCGCCATCCGCGAAGCCGAGGAGGAGACCGGGGTACGCCCGGATGGAATCGAGCTGATGGGCCGGCTGCCCGAGCTCTACCTGAGCCGCAGCGACTTCCGGGTCGTTCCGGTGCTGGCCTGGTGGCGCGTGCCGTCCGCGGTCCACGCCGCCGACACCGGCGAGGTCGACGCTGTGACCCGCGTGCCCCTGGCCGACCTGGCCGACCCCGGTAACCGGGTGCGTGCGCGGCACCCCGACGGCTCCTCCGGCCCCGCGTTCCAGGTCCACGGGATGCTGGTGTGGGGCTTCACAGCCCAGATCCTGAACCAGCTCCTCGTCCTGGGCGGGTGGGAGCGTCCCTGGCTTGACGCTGGCACCGAGGAGACGGTGATCGCGGTCCCGCCGGTCCCGCCAGAGCCGCCGGAACGGGGGAGTGCCTGAGGTGATGGGCGTCAACGTGCTGGACCTGATCCTGGTGGTCCTCGTTCTGCTCTTCGCTATGTCGGGCTACCGCCAGGGGTTCATCGTCGGCGTCATGAGCTTCGCCGGCTTCATCGGCGGCGGCGTGCTGGCCGCGCTCGGTGCCCCGCCGCTGATCCAGGACCTGGTCGCGAACGCCAGCCAGCAGGCGCTGCTGGCGATCGCCGTCGTGTTCCTCTGCGCGGCCCTGGGACAGTTCCTCGCCTCCTATGTCGGTGCCCTGGTCCGGAACCGCGTCACCTGGGACTCCGCCCGGGTCCTCGATGCCATTGGCGGAACCCTGGTCAGCGGGCTTTCGGTCCTTCTGGTGAGCTGGCTTATCGGCAGCGCGGTGGCGAACTCCGCCCTGCCCGTCGTCACCAGTCAGGTGCAGCAGTCGAGGGTGCTGCACGAGGTCGACCGGCTCATGCCCGATGCCGCCCACACGTGGTTCTCGGCGTTCCGCAAGATTGTTGACCAGAGCGCGTTCCCGCAGGTGTTCAGCGGTTTGGGTACCGGGGAGCCGGCCGAGGTGGAACCGCCCGACCCCGAGGTGCTGGCCACTCCGGAGCTGCGCGAGGCCAGCGAGAGTGTCGTGAAGGTGCTGGGGACGGCGCCCGAGTGCCAGCGGCGAGTCGAGGGTACCGGCTTCGTCTACGAGGACGGGCGCGTCATGACCAACGCCCACGTCGTCGCCGGTGTCACTGAGGACCTGCGTGTGGTGACCCGTTCCGGCCAGCAGTTGACGGCCACCGTAGTGGTCTACGACGCGCAGCAGGACATCGCCGTGCTCGACGTGCCCGAGCTGAACCTGGAGCCGCTGGACTTCGAGACCGAGGCGGCCAAGGGTGACGACGCCGTCATCGCGGGCTTCCCCCGGAACGACGGGTTCACCGTGGTCCCCGCACGGATCCGTGCGGAGCAGACCGCCCAGGGGCCCGATTTCTACCACTCGGAGCAGGTCAGCCGGGACATATACCAGGTGCGCTCGGTCGTACGCCCCGGCAACTCCGGTGGCCCGCTGCTGTCCCTGGACGGGACCGTTTACGGTGTCGTGTTCGCGGCCGCCACCAACGAGGACGAGACGGGCTATGTGCTGACCGCCGAGGAGGTCTCCGAGAACGCCGAGACGGGCGCGGCGAGCAGCGACCCGGTATCCACCCAGACGTGCGACTGAGCGTCGCCTCTCAGGGCGCGCAGCAGCGTGAGCGGGGCGCCGATTGGGCACGCGAACGGAGACCTCGGCGAGGTCTCCGTTGTGCGCTCCTCAACTGACCGAGAGGGGTGACTCCGGGTCGGCGTCGGTGTTCCCCAAGGGCCAGCTCATGCGGACCACTGTGCCGCCTTCGTGCGGCTCGATGCTGACGTCGTCGGCCAGTCCGACAATGACGGCGAGCCCGACGTCGGGAGACAACCCCGCGACATCCCCCGGAAGCATCTCCTCCGCCTCCTCCAGGTAGGCGCTAGCGCTGTCCGGGCTGTGGCTGTTGAGAGCCGAGCTCGCCTCCTTGGCCGGTGCCCGGTCGGACACGACGACCTCGAAACGCTGGGCCTTGTGCCCGTTGGGTGGTGTGGCCGGGATCGGCGGGTCGCCCTGCCCGGCGGTAAGCGGACGTTTTGCGGTGCCGTCGATCAGTTCGAGCTGGATCGGCTGGTCGGGGCAGTGCACCCGGTGTGCCTCCACAGCCCGGGAGCATGCCTCACCGACCGCCAGGCGAACTTCGTCTAGGGCGGACTCGGCGATGCCCGCCCGGCGGGCCACGGCCGTTGCCATGAGCCGCGCCGTTCGTACGTGGGCGGGCAGCGCACTGATCGTGAGCTGGACGATTGCCATCGCTCGCTCGTTACGTCGTTACTTCGACTTACGCTTGTCGATGGCTTCCTGCACCGACTCGTAGATGCCGAAAACCTTGGTCAGGCCGGTGATCCGGAAGATCTTCAGGATGCGCTCCTGGGTGCAGACGAGGTCTAGAGTGCCGTCGTGGGCACGTACCCGCTTCAGGCCGCCCACGAGCACCCCGAGACCCGTCGAGTCGAGGAACTCCACCTTCTCCATGTTCACCACGAGGTGGACGTTGCCCTTGTTGACCAGATCGATCAGGAGCTCACGCAGCCGTGGCGCGGTATAGACATCGATCTCACCCTCAACGACGACGATCTCGGTGTCGTCCTCGGTGTAGTGATCAAGCTTCAAGTCCACAAGTCCTCCAGCGCCGAACCGCGATATACCGCGAGTGATCTCTGCCGGGCGTTACCCCACAGGGCGGCATTCAACCACGCTTGCCCGTCACGTCTCCCTGCTGTTCACCAGGAAACCACGACACCGCGCGTCTCTTCCCCCAGATGCCAGACTGAAACCGTCAATCCATCCAACCAATGCCGTTCCCGTGACGTGCGGCACCTGCAAGGAGGATGTCGAGTGAGCCTATGGGAATCGACACTCCAACGGTTGTGGCGTGACGATACCCGGATCTCGCGGGTGACACATGTGGAGCGGCTGGTACGTGGCGACGGGGTAACCGAAGACTGGCCAAGCTGGACACCTTCCCCCGTGCTGGAACGGCTGACGGAACTGGGAATCACGGCCCCGTGGTCCCATCAAGTCGCCGCCGCGGACGTCGCTCGCTCCGGCAACAATGTGATCATAGCCACCGGCACGGCGTCGGGGAAATCGGTGGCTTTCCTGCTGCCGTGCGCCGAGGCGATCGCCGCAGGCGGAACCGTACTCTACCTCTCCCCGGCCAAGGCTCTCGCCGCCGATCAGCGCAGGTCACTGGCCGATCTGGGGATCCCCGGGCTGCGTGCCGCCACCTACGACGGCGACACCCCCACAGATGAGCGCGCGTGGGTGCGCGCGCACGCCAACTACGTGCTCACCAACCCCGACATGCTGCACCACGCGATCCTCGCCCGGCACGCGTCGTGGGCCGGGTTCCTGCGCCGGCTTCGCTACATCGTCATCGACGAGGCGCACCGCTACCGCGGGGTCTTCGGGTCGCACGTGGCGCAGATCGTGCGGCGCCTGCGCCGGGTGTGCGCGCACTACCGGAGCGCGCCGGTCTTTATCCTGGCCTCGGCCACTACGGGAACCCCGGAGGAGAGCGCGGCCAAGCTGACCGGCCTGCCGGTGCGCGCGATCACCGAGGACGCCTCTCCCCGGTCGGCCCTGAGCTTCGCGATGGTCGAACCGGAACTGACGGATCAGGTGGGGGAGAACGGCGCCCCGATACGCCGCACGGCGACGGCCGAAGCGGCCGACATCCTGGCCGAGCTGGCGCGCGCCGGGGTGCGCACCCTCGCGTTCGTCAGGTCTCGGCAGGGGGCGGAGTCTGTCGCCATGTCCGCACGGCGGGTGCTCGGTGTGGACGCGCCCGCCGATCCGCGGTCCCAGGGCCCTCCCGGCGGCGGAGAGCCGCCAGCCAGTGCGGCGCCGCCCCCGGGCGTGCGGGAGAGCGCCGATGGCGGGACGAGGAGCCTGGCCGATCGGGTGGCGGCCTACCGTGCCGGATACCTCGCGGACGAGCGGCGCGAGCTGGAGGCGGCACTGCGGAGTGGCGAACTGCTGGGCCTGGCCACCACGAACGCCCTGGAGCTCGGGGTCGACATCACCGGCCTCGACGCCGTGCTCATCACCGGCTGGCCGGGAACGCGGGCGTCACTGTGGCAGCAGGCGGGCCGTGCCGGGCGCCGGGGTGAGGACGCTGTGGCGGTCTTCATCGCGCGCGACGACCCGCTCGACACCTACCTCGTGCACAACCCCGGCGCGATCTTCGGCCGTTCCGTGGAGGCCACCGTCCTGGATCCGGACAACCCGTATGTGCTGGGCCCGCACCTGTGCGCCGCTGCGTCGGAGATTCCGCTCACCAAGGACGACTTGGCGCTCTTCGGGCCGGAGGCCGAGGAGGTGCTGGCCGGGCTGGTCGAGCGCCGGATGCTCCGGAGACGGCCGCGAGGTTGGTTCTGGACTCGGCGCGACCGGGCCAGCGGCCTGACCGATATCCGGGGTGGTGGGGGCGCGCCGGTGCAGATTGTCGACAGCGGGAGCGGTCAGCTCCTGGGGACGGTCGATGAGGCGGCCGCGCACGGAACCGTGCACACTGGCGCCGTCTACCTGCACCAGGGGATGACCTACCTGGTCGACGAGCTCGACCTGGACGAGGGCGTGGCGCTGGTCCGCTTCGGTGAGCCCGGCTACAGCACGTGGGCGCGGGACGTCACCGAGATCGAGATCCGGGGTGTGCAACGCGAGCAGGACTGGGCGCCGTCGGCCACCGTGCACTTCGGTGAGGTCGAGGTCACCCGCCAGGTCGTGGGCTACCTCAAGCGGGACGTCCGTACCGGGTCCGTGCTCGGCGAGCAGCCGTTGGACCTGCCCGAGCGGACGCTCAGCTCGCGCGCTGTGTGGTGGACGCTCAGTGCTGACGCAGCGGAGAGCCTGCGCAAGGACGATGTGGACCTCCGGGGGGCGGCGCACGCCGCCGAGCACGCGGCCATCGGGTTGCTGCCGCTCTTCGCGACCTGCGACCGGTGGGACATCGGCGGAGTCTCCACCGCCCTGCACGCCGACACCGGGCGGCTGACCATTTTCGTCTACGACGGCCACGAAGGGGGCGCCGGTTTCGCCGAGCGAGGCTACGCGGCCGCTCGGGACTGGCTCACCGCCACCCGCGAGGCCATCGCCACCTGCGAGTGCGCGGACGGCTGTCCCTCCTGCATCCAGTCGCCCAAATGCGGCAACGGCAACGATCCGTTGAGCAAGTCCGGTGCGCTCCGCCTGCTGGACACCATCCTGGAGCGGAAACCGGACCGGAACTAGCGGCGCCATGCGGAAACGGTCGCGGCCCCCACAGGCGGGGCCTGTGGGGGCCGTCCGGTCGGGACTCGGTTGGTCGGGTCGTTCACGCCGTGCGCACCGAGGCGGGCTCGGTCGCGTCACTGCCGCGGCGGCGGATCAGCGGGTCCAGAGCCCAGCCGCCCGGTCCCAGTACGGCGATGAGCAGGAATGCCCAGCAGTACATCGCCGACAACTCACCGCCGTTGATCAGCGGAAGCAGCCCTTCGGGCTGGTGGACCACGAAGTAGGCGTAGGCCATGGAGCCCGAGGCGAGCGTCGCGTTCGGCCGGGTGAACAGGCCGGCGAGCACAAACGCGCCGCAGACCAGTTGGATCAGCGCCGCCCACCAGCTTGGCCAGACAGCGAACTCGACGGCGAGCCCGGTGCCCTGGTTGCCCCCGAGCACCCCGAACAATGAAGACACACCGTGGAGCAGGAACAGCAGTCCGGTCACCATGCGGAACAGTGAGAACACCGGTCCGCGGAGCTGGTCCAGATTCATGGGATCACCTCGGATGTGAGGTAGCGGGTGGAACGGCCGGGGCGGGCTGGTCCGCCCCGGCCGTGGGGAGCGGATCAGTCCTCGGCCAGGTAGCCGACCATGATCCCCATCACTCCGGTATGGGAGTGGCCTTCGACGACGTACCGGGCTGAGGTCTCCAGGACGTCGCCTTCCTCGACCCGGCCCAGCTCGCCGCTGCATGGCGGCATGTCCGAGATCTGGCCGTGCCCCTCCATGTCGATGAACTCGGGAGAGCCGCCTTCCTCGGCTGTGATGTGGCAGAGCTCCGTGCCCTGGGTGGTGTTCTCGGTCCAGAGGGAGTGGCCACCGTGGTGCAGGTGTCCGCGCGAGTGCACGAGGTCACCGGAGACATCGGATGTCCAGGTGTTGGAGTCGGTGGTGTCACCCTCGGGGATGTCGTAGGCGCTGCCGAAGCAGCCGCCGACGTCCAGCCAGAGCGGCGTGAGCGGCTGCATGTCGCCGGCCTCGGAGGCGTCCACGTAGGTGAAGTCGATCTCGATGTTGACGTCCTTCGCCTCCGCGGGATCCATGTTCATCAGGTCGTAGTTCATGTGCCATCTCTCGCGGTCCTCGATCTTCATCCCGTATCCCTCTGGGAAGTCGGTGGAGATCCGCTCGTTGCCGGACGAGAGCTTCCGCTCCGAGCCGGGGCACACGGCGTCCCGCGCGCTGGAGTTGAAGATCACGTAGTGGTGCAGCATCGGACCTTCGTTGACGTGCGCCTCGGTGCCGTCCTCGTAGGTCATCTTCGGGGTGAAGCCAGTGATGAAGCAGTCCTCACACGGCTTGTCGATATTCAGCTCGATGCCGCCCTCTTGGCCGTGATGCGCGTGCTCGTCCTCCTCGTCGCCGCTACCGGGCCAGCCGCCAAGGCCACCCGCGGCGGTGGCGGCGCCTTCCTCGGCGTGCTCGTGACCGCCGTCCTCGCCGGAGCCGTCCCCACCTTCGTGGTCACCCTCGGCGGCGGGAATGGTCCACGGTCCGTACGTGACGGTCGTGGACTCCTCTTGGGCGGTGCCCTCGCCGCCTTCCTGAGCGGCCTCCTGACCACTCTCCTGTGCCGGTTCCCGCGGTGCCGGTTCTTCCTGCGTGTCGGCAAGAGCGGTTCCGGAGTTCCCGGCCGCCAATAAGCCGAGTGCCAATGCCATGGCGGCGGTGGACGCGAACCTTCGTAGGGACACGATTCCTCCTCGTCGTCCTAGGGGGTTCTCGGGTGCGTATACGGAACAGATCGGACCGTTGAGTCCCGGTCCAATCCGTGAACGTGAAGGCCCAAGTTCGCGACGTGGTCGGCTTTGGGCAGGGCACTCGCCCCTTCGCTCGCACCGGTCGCGAACGTCGGGTGGGCCCTTTCACGGGGAATACCGGCCGCTTCCCTAACACTTGTGAAGCGAAGCCGGATGGAATACAGGCATGGGTGGCCTGTCGCGGCATCATTGCGCGCGCTAATCGCATTCCGACCGGTAGCGGGTGGCCGGACGAATGCGTTCGTCACTGTTGCAATCCGCATATTCGGTTCTTCATAGCAGAGTGGCGCTTAGTGTACGCGGTGTCAACACACAGTGAAGCAGAAAAAATCAAATAAGTTTCCATCCGTCCTGACCAGGAAATTCTCCGTCGTTTCCGTGTCGCTTTGCAGAAGGACAGGTGGTTTCACGGATACGCGCCAATACGAGGGCTCGAACATTCCGTAGAGATGTTCCGCGGCGCGTCTTTTCGTGTGTATCTTTCCTGGTAACGCGAGGGATAGGGAATTGCTGGGCGCACTCGCCGCTGATCGTTCGAAGGTTCGTCTGTACCCGTCGCGGGTGCTCGGAATGTTTCGCCGGGACGAGGTCGAAGAAGGCCGAGCTGGCCAATTGCGCGGAGCGCCGCGACGCCGGCAACGAGGAGACCCGCGACGATACGGAACGCGGAGGGATCTTCGTGTCGCTGCTGCGCGGGGGCATCACCAAACGGGCGGAGCGGTGGCCCCCCACGAGTTGCCCGGTGATCCTGTACGAGCTGGTAGACGCCCTTCAGGCGATGCTGTGCTCCCGGTCATTCGCGGCACGGCCAGCGCGCCGCCCGAACAGCCGCGTGATCGGTGTCGCGGTCACCCCGTGGACAAGAACGGAGGCACAGATCACGAGACTGCCCACCGTCCACACCAGACTGTTCGACGTCTCATGCAGCGAAAGGTTGGCGTAGAACAGTGCGGCGACCCCGATGGGACCGAACCAGCCAAGGAAGGCGGCCTCCCGCATCCCGTGGACCGACCTCATGAACGGGCTCAACGCGACGAAAACGGGCAGGCGGCGCAGCAGCAGGACGGCCACGACCAGTACCGGGCCCCGCCAGCCCAATGCGGCCCACTCGGACCACGGCAACGTGAGCCCGAGCAGGACGAAGACCGGAAGCAGGAAGAAGTCGTTGACCGCGTCCTGCACGTTCTCCTCGTCTCGCTCCTCCTGCTCGGATATGACGCCTCGGAACACGAGCCCGGCGACGAACACACCGAGCAACCCGTTGGTTCTGGCCAGTTCCGTGATCCCGAGCACGGTGATGGTCAGCGAGAGGCTGAAGACGAGGTAGGAGGTCCGGGGCACGAGAGCACTGCGATCCGCCCATGACAAGGCCCGCCCCGCCAGATAGCCCAGAACCCCGCCGAGCGCCACCACGGCGAGCACCTCCCACAGCAGGACCCGCACTAGCCACTCTTCCAAGGCGGCCCCCGGAGGGTGCGCCAGCATCAGAACCGCCAGGAACACCAGCGGATAGCTCAGTACGTCGTTGGCTCCCGCCTCGGCGGAGAGGAAGTGGCGCATCCGCTCGGGAAGGTTCCGCTTGGCTATGCTCCCCTGCACGATCGTGCTGGAGATCACCGGGTCGGTCGGGGTGATGACGGCCCCCACGAGCAGCGCCACCCAGATCGGGACCGCGAGGATCAGATGGGTGGCGAGCCCGCTCACCACCCACATGGCGATCATCACCGGCCCCAGCACGATGAGGAGTGAACGCATGTGCGTGTACAGGTAGCCAGGGGGCAGACGCAGGGCGATAGCCATCAGTGACATCGCCACCGTGAGCCGGGCGGCCTGTTCCAGAAGGTAGGACTCCTCGCCCCACTCGGCCGGTGTGAGCAGGCCCGACACCTCCGGTCCCAGCAGGACGCCCAACAGGAGAGCGAGCAGCGGGCCGGACAGCCAGAGCCGCCTGACCGGGACGGACAGCAGCCCCAGCAACAGGACCGTCCCCCCGATCGCCGTAAGCCCAATATCGAACGTCATCCCACTCCCGGTCCGAGTCTCGGTGCCCTCGTCCGCCACCCGGTCATGATGCCGCTGCCACTATCCCCGAACAGGACAGGAAAACCGGACGCTCTCATCGATGGCCGACTGGTGCCGGTGGGCACCAGAGAGAGGCCACAGCCCTCCGGTCTTGTGGGCTCCGGTCGACCCCCAAGGTCGAAGGCGGCGGACGGGCAGTACTCAAGGCCGTACTCGACGCCGATGAGCGCATCGTTGGGCCATGACCCGCGCCGCCCAAGGGCCGGAGCTGGGTGGTGTTCCCCCTTCGAGTGGACCCAGCTCCCCGCGCGGGTCCGCTCCCTGCCCACCGACGTGACGGCGGGCGG